>JAZSGC010000113.1:0-23090 GCA_045532525.1 Candidatus Scatosoma sp. | reverse complement strand
GTACTATGCGTACGTGACTTAGGCGCGCCGAATTCCGCTTGTCTTATCCCAGCAGGGAAAACGGCGGAGATGCGAGCAAGACAAGGAAAGCGCGGCTTTTCCGCAGGGAGTTTACTAAGCGTAAATGACCAAGGAAAAACGCAAGCTTGACGCTGTATTGCGACGCATATACGTCGTTTTTTAAAGAATGTATTTCTTTAAATTCCTATCCCCCGTCAACTTCTGTAAATGCTCGTCAACGTATTTTTCGTCGATACACAACGTAAATAAGGGATAGTCGCCGCCTGCATTGAAGGAAATATCTTCCAACAAATATTCCATTACCGTATGCAATCTTCTTGCGCCGATGTCTTCGGACGTGAGATTAAGCTCTACGGAGATTTCCGCAATACGCTCGATTGCGCCTGCGTCAAACTGTAAATCAATATTGTCTACGCCCAAAAGCTTTGCGTACTGGAAGGTGAGCGAGTTTTCCGTTTCCGTCAAAATCCGCACGAAGTCTTCTTTGGTCAAGCTGTGCAATTCCACCGAAACGGGGAATCTGCCTTGCAGCTCGGGAATCAAATCTTCAATCGCAGCTACGTGGAACGCGCCCGCCGCAATAAAGAGAATGAAATCCGTTTTGATCGGTCCGTATTTGGTAACGACGGTAGAACCTTCCACAATAGGCAAAATATCACGTTGCACCCCTTCGCGGGAAACGTCTGCGCCGTTGCGGTTGCCTTTACCTGCGATTTTATCGATTTCGTCGATGAATACAATGCCGTCGTTTTCCGCGCGGAAAATGGCTTCCGACTTAATGGCGTCTTCGTCCACCAGCTTATCCGATTCTTCGGAAAGCGCCGCTTGAAAGGCTTCGCGAACGGTGAAACGGCGTTTTTTCTTTTTGCCTTGGAACATATCCCCAAAAATGCTGCCGATGGAAATCGCCGCGCCGCCGGGCACAAGCTCCATTGCCTGCGGCGTGTCCAGCACTTCCATTTCAATGACAAAATTGTCGTAATCGCCCTTGCGAAGCCCGTCCAAAAGCTTACTTTCAAACACTTCCTTAGCAAGGTCGCCCTTTTCGTCTTTTTTGGCTTCGGCAAGAATTTTTACAAGGCGTTTTTCGGCAATCGCCGTCGCTTTTGCTTTGACTTCTTCTTCCTTTTCAGCCTTGACAAGGCGGTATGCGCATTCCGCAAGGTCGCGTATCATACCCTCCACGTCTTTGCCTACGTAGCCTACTTCGGTGTACTTTGTCGCTTCTACTTTCACGAAAGGCGCTTTCACAAGCTTGGCAAGTCGACGGGCAATTTCCGTTTTCCCCACCCCCGTAGGACCTTTCATAATGATATTTTTCGGGGTGATTTCTTCACGAATTTCGTCGGGAAGCTGCGCGCGGCGATAACGGTTGCGGAGCGCGATTGCCACCGCCTTTTTCGCTTCGTCCTGACCGATGATGTATTTGTCTAATCTATGCACGATTTGCTTAGGGGATAAATCCATTATTCGTTCTCCTTTTTCGCTTTCGCCGCCGATTTTTTGGTGGATTTTTTCGCATTTGCAGGGGGCAGGGTCGCGTTGGACGCGTCTTCGCCGCTTGCCTTACCCACGATTTCGCAACGGATATTGTCGTTGGTGAACACACAAATTTCCGAAGCGATTTTTAACGCTTTTTTCGCAATTTCTTCCGCGGAATATTCCGTTTCCTTATACAGCGCACGCGCCGCCGCCAAAGCGTAGTTGCCGCCGCTGCCGATTGCGCAAACACCTTCGTCCGGCTCGATAACCTCCCCCGTACCCGAAAGGATAAGCAGGGTGTTTTCGTCGGCGGTGATCATCATTGCGTCTAATTTTCTGCCGATTTTATCGCTGCGCCAAAGCTCCGCAAGCTCCACAGCCGAGCGCATTAAATTGCCGCCGAATTTGTTGAGCATACCTTCAAAGCGCTCGGTAAGCGCAAACGCGTCGGTAACCGAGCCTGCAAAGCCCAAAATGACCTTGCCGCCAAAGATGCGGCGTACTTTTACAGCCGTGTTTTTGAAAATGACCGACTCGCCCATCGTCACCTGACCGTCGCCTGCGATGGCGGTTATCCCATTTCTTTTGACTGCGCAAATGGTCGTTCCTCTAAATTCCATAGTAATTTCTCCAAAAAGTAATGTTGTCAACGGATTTCCGTTTGGGTTTTTATACTTTCCAAGGCACGCTCTGCCAGCGCGCGATAGCGTTCCTTTTTATCGCGGATACGCGTAGGCATCGGCGCGAGAATCCCAAAGTTTGCGTTCATCGGCTGAAAATCCTTGTTTGGCGTGGAAATATGCGTTTCCAACGCGCCGCAAACGGTGGTATCGTCGAATATGCGGGCGGGTCTTTCTAAAATTTCGTCCGCGATATGGATTGCCGCAAGCAAGCCGCTTGCCGCGCTTTCCACATAGCCTTCTACGCCCGTGATTTGCCCTGCGAAAAATATCCGTCTATTATTCTTAAACGAAAAATCTCGGTTTAAAACGTCGGGGGATTGAATATACGTGTTTCTATGCATTACGCCATAGCGTAAAAATTCCGCGTTTTTCAAGGCGGGGATCATCGAAAATACCCGTTTTTGTTCGGGGAATTTTAAATTCGTTTGAAACCCGACCAAATTATACGCCGTGCCGCTTTCGTTTTCTTTGCGGAGCTGTAATACCGCGTACGGTCTTTTTCCGTCTTCGTCCGCAAGCCCTACGGGTTTGAGGGTACCGAACCGCAGGGTATCGCGCCCACGCGAAGCCATTACCTCAACGGGCATACACCCCTCGAAAATTTCCCGTTTTTCAAAGGCGTGCAGTTCGGCTTTTTCCGCCGCCAGCAGCGCGTCGACAAACGCGTAATATTCGTCCTTTGTCATCGGGCAGTTGATATAGTCTCCCGTACCCTTGCCGTAACGGTCGCCCGTGAACGCGCAGGTCATATCCACGCTCTCTGCCGAAACGATGGGCGCGGAAGCGTCGTAAAAATGTAAGCCGCCGCCCACCAGCCGCAAAATATCCTTAGAAAGGTCTTCCGCGGTCAAAGGACCCGTGGCGATAATCGCGTACCTGCCCCCGTCCTTTTCGATTTCGGGAACGCTTTTTACTTCTTCGGAAAGTAAAGTAAGGTTGGGACAGGTCTTTAATTTTTGCGTAATATACGCCGAAAATTTTTCTCTATCCACCGCAAGCGCCGCACCCGCAGGGACTTTGGTTTCGTCCGCCGCCTGTATAATCATCGAGCCGAGCAACCGCATTTCTTCCTTTAACAGTCCGCAGGCGTTGGCGTAGACGTCGTTGCTTTTTAAGGAGTTGGAGCAAACGAGTTCGCCGTAATTCTCGCTTTCGTGGGCGGGCGTGAATTTTTTCGGCTTCATTTCAACGAGCGTGGTTTTAATGCCGCGGCTAGCGAGATAATACGCCGCTTCGCTGCCCGCCAGCCCGCCGCCGATGACGAGTACTTCCTTGTCAGTCTTCATAGTAGTTGTTATTGTCTTCAAAATGCAAGTAAACGGGTTCTTCTTCCATTGCGGGCGGGGGCGTGAAATCGTCGTCGAACGCTACCGCTTGCGGTTTGGATTTCTTTTCCGTCTTTACCTTATACGAGCAGTCTTTATTGCCGCACGGTTCGTTGCCGCGCGCGGTTTTGATGATTGCGCCGCCGCAGGTAGGACATTTTTCGCCCGTGGGGATATCCCAGCTCATAAATTTACAATCGGGATAACCCGAGCAGCTGTAATAGGTTTTGCCGCGCTTGGATTTACGGACGGTCATTGCCGCGCCGCAATCGGGACATTTACCGACGAGCTTGGGCATTTCGTCCGTGGGCATCGACATTGTGGAACGACAGTCGGGATAGTTGGGACAAGCCAAGAATTTGCCTGATTTACCGCTCTTTACCACCATATTTTCGCCGCATTTCGGGCAACGGATTGCGGATACTTCTTCCTGACTTTCGCTTAAAATGTTTTGGCATTCGGGATAGTTGGAGCAAGCGAGATACTTGCCGAATTTGCCCATTCTACGAATCATAAAATGCCCGCATTTGCCGCACACTTCTTCCGTAAGCTGATCGCCGTACGAAGACGCCGCGCGAAGCTTTCTTTCAAAGCCGGGGTAGAAATCGCCGATGACCGTGCGCCAGTCGATGCCGCCGTCTTCGATGTTGTCCAGCTTGGTTTCCATATCCGCCGTGAAGCCGACGTCCATTACGTCTTCAAAGCACTTGACAAGCATATCGACAACGTCGTATGCAATCGGGCTGGGAATCATATATTTTCCGTCTTTTTTTACATACTTTTGCATCAGCTTCGAGATGATGGTAGCGTAAGTGGACGGTCTGCCTATCCCCTTCTCTTCCATCGCTTTGACGATGGACGCGTCGGTGTAGCGTTGGGGGGGCTTGGTGAATTTTTGTTCCTTTTTCATAGAAACCAAATCAAGGATATCCCCTTCGTTTAAATCGGGCAACAACTTTTCCGCGCTGATTTCGTCATCGTCGTCCTTCTTGGCGCTGATATCCTGATACACCGCCGTGAAGCCGGGGAAAAGCATAACCTTACCGCTCGATTTAAAGATATACCCCGAATTGTCGATTTCCATTTGCATACTGTTGTATTTTGCTTCCGCCATTTGCGAAGCCAAGATACGCTCGTAGACAAGCTTATACAACGAATAATGCTTTTTATCCAACAGCTTTTTCGCCTTTTCGGGAGTCATAGACAAATCGTTGGGACGAATGGCTTCGTGGGCGTCCTGCGCGCCTTTTTTCGACGCATAGTAGTTGGGCTTTTCGGGCGCGTACTCGTCGCCGTATACTTCGCGGATACGAGCAAGCGCCTTTGCCTGCGCTTCCTTGGAAACGCGGACGGAGTCCGTTCTCATATAGGTGATAAACGCGATATGGTCGCCGTTTTCCGTTTCGATACCTTCGTACAAATGCTGCGCAAGCGCCATCGTATCCGGGGCGGTAAAGCCAAGCTTAATGGACGCGTCCTGCTGCAAGGAGCTGGTGGTGAACGGCGCGGGCGCGTGGGATTTTACCACCGATTTTTTTACCTTGGAAAGGGTGAATTTGCCCGCCTGCAATATCTCTAACACCGCCGCCGTTTCTTCTGCGGACGCAGGCTTATACTTCCTTGTGCCCTTCTTTTCCAACATCGCTTTAAAGGGCGCGTTCGCCTTGGCGGTATCCTGCAATTCCGCGGTCAAATTCCAGTATTCCTGCGGAATAAACGCTTGGATTTCCCGCTCTCTTTCCACGATAAGGCGCAGGGCTACGGACTGTACTCTACCCCCCGAAAGGGTGCGCTTGCCGTTGCCGTTTTTGTCTTCGATTTTATGGTTGAGCAAGGTGGAAAGCTTATACCCCACCAGTCTATCCAGCACGCGGCGCGCCTGCTGCGCGTCAACCAAGCTATAATTGATTTGACGGGGGTTTTTCAACGCTTCTTCGATGGCGCGCTGAGAAACTTCGTTGAATTCGATACGGTTCAAGCCCTGTTCGTCCAAGCCCAAAACCGTTTGCAGGTGCCACGCAATCGCTTCCCCTTCGCGGTCGGGGTCGGTTGCGAGATACACGCGGTCGGCGTGCTTGGTGGCGTAGGTAAGGCGGCGAATCACGTCTTCCTTGCTTTCCGAATTGACGTACTTAGGCTCGAAATTATTCTTGATATCTACGCCGAGCGTATGCACGGGCAAATCACGGATATGCCCCGCCGAAGCGTCTACCTTATACTTGCCTTTGAGATACTTGTTGATGGTTTTCGCCTTGGAAGGCGACTCTACGATGATTAAATCCATTCTATATTCCTTACATCTATTGATTTTTTACTATGTTATACGCGCTTTTTCCGCGATTTATACAAGCCCGTACCGATTTCCGCCGACGGAAACGGCAAGTCCTTTGACTTCCAACGCGGACAGCACCGCCCTTGCCTTGAATGCAGGCACGCCCGATTTTTCGCTCAGCTCTACAATATGCCCTTCGCACAGCTCCTGCAAGGCTGCATACAGCTTACTTTCGTCGGGGCTAAGCGTAGGCGCGGCTCGTTTTTCGCTTAGCGTTACGCCCAAGGGTTTTGCGATGTCCGCGGCTTTTTCCACAAGATGGCCGCCCCGCTTTATCAAGGCGTTACAGCCGCTTCCCGCCGCCGAGTTGGGCGGATACGGAAACGCGAACACGGGTTTTTTGTATTTTTCCGCATACTTCGCCGTGATGAGTGCGCCGCTCTTTTCTCCTGCGCCGAGCACGAACACACCCTGACTTAACGCCGCCAGCAGCTTGTTGCGATATTCGTAGGAAAAGCTTCTAACGGGCGTATCGAAAGGATAGGGAGAAAGCAATAAGCCACGCTTTGCCACCCGTTCCAGCAAGGGCAAATTCCCTTGCGGTAAGGCGGAAAAACCACCCGCAAGCACGCATATGATTTGTCCGTTTTCCGCGCCGCCTTCCATTGCCGCTCCGTCGCCGCCGTCCGCCGTGCCCGTAACGAGTACGAACGCAGACGAAAGCTCCTTAGCGATTTTTGCGCCCAGTTTCAAGGCATTGGCGGGCGTCGTACGCGAGCCGACCACGGTTAACTTTCGCTTGGAAAGCAACGCAAGGTTGCCAAGCGCGTATACCTTTTCGGGCGCGTCGGGCAAATCCAGCCATTCTTGGGGATATTCCCTATCCGTTTTTGACAGCTCGATAAGCTGTGTTTGTATGCGTTGTGCGTCGGATAACAAAATACTTCTCCCCTATATGCGTTTATCGCTATGAAACGACCGTGCTTTGCGCTTGTTGATTGATAAATAAATTAAGCGGTGAAAATGAAGAATATAAGCAAGCCGATTTGCCAAAGCAATCCCAAAATGTTAAAAAAATGGAAGTACCAGTGCTTGGTTTTATGGCGTTTTGTATGCATCGCAAAATAGCCGCCCATCGCGCCGCCAAGCAGGGAAAACCCGATAAGCGTTGCTTCGGGAATCCGCCATTTCTTTTTTTCGGCGCGGCGTTTATCCACCGTGTAAAGGGTGTAGGTAATCACGGAAATCACCCCGAAAATACACCCGAATATAATTGCATACTTCATCGCGTTCCCCTTTCGTTTTTTCGTTTTTCGATTTTTCCGTCCGTTATAAGGCGTACATTTTGGTCAGCTTTTTCAATCCAGCTCGTCGTGCTCCGCACCGTAGGTACGGTAGGAAATGGCTTCGTATAAATGCTCGGGCGTAATCTCTTCGGAAAGCTCTAAGTCCGCAATCGTCCGCGCGACTTTAAGAATTCTCGAACGGGCGCGCGCCGACAGGTGCAAGCTTTCAAAGGCTTCGCGCAGTACGCTTTCGCACGCCGCACTCAAACGGCAATACGCGCGGGTTTCCTTTTCGCCCATTTCGGCGTTGGACTGCACGCTACTGCCTTCGAAACGAGCGCGTTGAATTTTTCTTGCCGCGTCCGCGCGCTGCTTTACCGCCGCGCTGCTTTCTTCCTTGCTTTCGGAAACGAGCGCATCGTAGTCTACGCCGTCTACTTCCACTTGAATGTCTATTCTGTCCAGCAAAGGCCCGGAAACACGGGCTTTGTATTTGCGGATATCGTTAGGCGTACAGCTGCAACGGCGTTTACGGCTTCCGTAATTGCCGCAAGGGCAAGGGTTCATACTTGCGCAAAGCATAAAGGACGCGGGATAGGTAACCGTGCCGCCTGCGCGGGATATGGTGATAACGCCGTCTTCCAAAGGCTGGCGCAAGGCTTCAAGTGCCGAACGCTTATATTCGGGAAGTTCGTCCAAGAACAAAACGCCGCC
The DNA here is from genome assembly GCA_045532525.1 of Candidatus Scatosoma sp. Taxonomy (GTDB): domain Bacteria; phylum Bacillota; class Clostridia; order Christensenellales; family Borkfalkiaceae; genus Scatosoma. Next base: position 15,307 of record JAZSGC010000113.1, on the reverse strand, counting down.
GTGGGCAAGGCTGATTTCGCCGGGGTGTACCGATTTATTGCCGCCGCCGCAAAGAGATACGGTGGTGGCGGTATGGTGGGGGCTGCGGAAAGGCCGCTCGCTGACGATCCCATCTTCTCCCAGCGTGCCTGCAACCGAATGGATTTTTGTGATTTCTAACGCTTCGTTAAAGGACATATCGGGAAGCACGGACGGCAGGGCGCGCGCGAGCATCGTTTTGCCGCTGCCGGGCGGGCCGACAAACAAAATATTATGTCCGCCTGCAACCGCAACTTCCAACGCGCGTTTCGCTACGGCTTGTCCCTTAACAAACGCCAAATCGTACGCGCGTTCTCTTTCGGCGCAAGCCGCCGTAAACGAAGCCGTAGGCACGCTGTTTAAAGGTCTTTCGCCCGTTAAATGGTCGACGACTTCTCGCAAGGACGCCGCCGCATACACGTCTACGCCCGCAATATACCCCGCTTCCTTTGCGTTGCCTTTGGGAACGACGAATTTGGTAAAGCCCTTATCACGCGCCGAAATAATAGACGGAAGCACGCCCGAAACGGGGCGCAAATCGCCGTTGAGCGCAAGCTCGCCAAGAAAAATATAACCGTCCACCTGCGCTTCTATCGAACCGTACGCAAGCAACAGCGCAATCGCGATAGGCAAATCGAAAGACGAGCCCTCCTTTTTGACGTACGCAGGCGCGAGATTGACCGTAATTTTGTGCGCGGGAAATTCCAACGCGCTATTTTTGACGGCGCTTCTTACCCTTTCCTTAGATTCCTTTACCGCCGAATCGGGCAGACCGACCATCTCGTAGGACGGCAAGCCTTTGGAAATATCCGCTTCTACCGTTACGCATACCCCTTCTAAGCCCGAAAGCGCATAGCTTTGTACCTTTGCTAACATTTTTTTCTTACCTTCTTTTAAGAATGAAAAACGGAAAATCCGCAAGCGTGTTGCGGATTGATTTTTCTTTATCTAAAATAGCCGTTATTTAAAAAGCTCATCCACCCGAATACCGGCGCATAGCTTTCCGAAATCAAAACGCCGTACGTAGCGGGTACGCAAAGCGCAAAGCAAACCGCGCATACGCCGATTACCGCCCACTGCGCCGTTTCTATCAGCACTTTTTTGGCTACGGACATTCCGTCCGTTTCGGGGATAAGCGTTGCCGCAAGGGGCAAGAACGCCGTATACAGCACTTGGAACAAAAGGGAATATACGGGCGTAACGTAAAGCTTTACGCACCCGCCCAGCATCGCTGCCGCAAGTCCGCAAACAAGCAGGAAATACGTTCTACGCAAGCGCAGGGCTTTTTTATCCTGATTACCCTTGGCAATATCGAACGCAACCTTTACGGTAACCCCCAACACCGCCGCTAACGACAGTACGCTGAGCGCAAAGTTGGGCAAAACGCTCCAAGTAAGATATTCGCCTGCGCCAAGTACGTTCACGCCCGTGTAAAGGGTCGCCGCCTTTACAGGCAAGAACCAAGCCCAAACGCTGCTTTGGTTGGCTTCGCCAAAGGGTACTGCCGCGCCGCTGCGTAACGAACCGAACAGTCCGTTCCATACGTTGGAAAACAGTCCCGCGTCCTTATTCCCGTTGGCGCGAACCGCCGCGGGATAACAAAGCACCGCCGCCACCAAAATAAACACGAAGGTAGCAATTACGAAGGACAGCGCCGCAAAGCCTAAGCTTATGCGTTGTTTTTCCGCATACTTAACTTGAACGGCACGCGCCGCTTTGTTTACCGTAACCGTTTCCCCATTTTCCTTGGTGATTTGTTCTTCCTTGCCGTCCGTCTTTTTAAGCTCGATTTCATACGCGCGTTTTTGTCTACGCATACCGAACCCGAACAGGACGAGAATTGCCGCTACGGGGAATACGCTTGCAACATCGATCGCCAGCGCCACCGCTGCAAAGATCCCCGAATATAAAATATTCAAGCCGTCCTTAACCACACGCTTGGAAGAAATGCCTTTCGCAAAAAATTTATACATAAAGTAGCCGCTGGCTACAAGCGCGCTTGCAATAAATGCGTACGGCGCGCCTAATCTTCCCACCGTGGTAAGCATACCGCCCAAGCCTAAAAGCACGGCAAACATAAAGGCGTATTTTTCGCTTTTGGTAAGCTCACGCACGAGCAGGTACGCAAACACAAGCAATACGCACGTAGCAAGGAATGCGGGCAAACGCATAGAGAATACGCTTGCACCGAACATCGCTACGGAAGGCGCAAATAATACCGTTGCAAGATAGTTAAAGTTGCCGTCCGTTGCATATTTGCTGTCTTCTACGTATTTTCTACCCGAAAGCAGGTTTTTGACGGCGTTGAGATAGTAGCTTTCTTCCGCGGTGAAGTTATAATAGGCGTTTTCGCTTGCCGTAAAGCTGTCCTGTGCGTCGTAAGCGGGCGTAAGCTCGGCTACGGGAATGGTGCTGTACGTCGGCTTATATCCCTTGATGGGAATAATTTCGCCATTTTGGTTTAAACAAACGATTTCGTTGATGATAAGGCGCGCGTTTGTGGTGATGGAAAGGGTTTGCGCCGATCGATTTATTTTTTTGCCTACGGCTATCCAGTTTTGCGCCTTTGCGCCGGGTACGGCATAGCCGCGGTTGGCGCTTACAATCGTTTTGGTCAGCGCGTTGGTGGACGACCAGCTGCTTTCCGCAGGACTGGACGAGGAAACCGTGTTTACGGTAATCACAATTTCTTCTTGTGCGGCAACGTAAAAATTATCCGCCTTCACGTACACGGCGTCGAGTTTTTCTCCCGTTTTCGTCGTCAGGGAATAGTACGCCGTTTGACCGCGTTGCAAAACCAAAGACTCCCCCGTTGTGCGCGCGTCGCCGAGCGTACACATTCCCACCGTGAAAAAGACGGTAAGAAGCAGGATAAACGCCCAAGTGAACGCTGTAATTTTTTTGAAAAACGCCTTCATAAAACACCTGTTTTGTCCTTTGCGCGATAGCGCGTAAAAACGCCGCGGAAAGGACGATTTTTCTTCCTTATATATTCTTGACCTTTATTATATAGCAAAACGGTGAAAAAGTAAACCGAATTACCATAATTTTTTTGCTTTTACACAAAAAATCCGCCTTAGATTTATCGGCGGATATATTGCGTATGCGTAGGCGAATATTTTTTATAAAAAAATAAGTCCGCCGTTGACTTTGGGCGAACTTATCCTTTTCGGTTTTTCTTGTTCCGAGCTTAAATTTTTTCCTTAACTTTTGCCGCTTTACCGGTACGGCCGCGCAAATAATACAATTTCGCTCTTCTAACTTTACCCTTTCTTACGACGGTGATGTACGCAATTTTCGGGGAATGAAGGGGATATGTTTTTTCTACGCCTACGCCATAGGAAATGTGGCGAACGGTGAACGTTTCGGAAATGCCGCCGTTTCTCTTTGCGATTACGACGCCTTCAAAGTTTTGGACTCTTTCCTTGTTGCCTTCGATAATTTTATAGCCGACCTTAACCGTGTCGCCTACTTCGAATGCAGGAACTTCCGCTTTCATACTTTCCGCGTTGATAGCTTCGATGATTCCTTTCATATTAGACTTTACCTCCGTTATTTACGAAACGTTCATAACCCGCTGCGTGATTCCTCATCACGCCCAAAAAAGGCAGCGGAACGCTCGAAGTCAGCCATTATTATATAGAATTTCTTCCGCTTTGGCAAGCATTTTTACACGCTTTTTACGGATTTTTTTTATTTTTTAAGAAATTGTACGGGCGCACCCGTTTACACAGGCGCGTAGCGCGTTTTTATAATGTAAACGCAAACAAATACACGTAATACGCGGCAAAGCAGCTCAGCATTACGATACCGCTCCAACGGCGAACCTTATGCCCCTTGCAATACCCGAAAACGGCAAGCATCACGGCTGCGCCAAGCGCGATTAAGCCGTCCACCCAAAAGGAAGGGTCGAAATTCAAGGGCAAGATCATTGAGCAAAGCCCTAAGGTGCGGATAACGTTGAAAATATTGCTGCCGACGATGTCGCCCACCGCGATGTCCGTTTCCCCTTTCTTCGCCGCGATTACGCAGGTGACTAGCTCGGGTAAGGACGTACCTATCGCCACAATAGTCAAGCCGATGATTTTTTCGGGAATACCGATTTTGGTTGCTACAACGGTTGCGCCGGGAATAACGCCGAACAGCGCGCCCGCAACGACGAGCGCCAAGCCCAACACCGTTACGAGAATCAAGAACCACGTATGCTTACACATCTTTTTGTACCACGACGTTTCGTTGTTCCCTGCAAATCCCTTTTCACTTTCCAAGCTTGTTTGCGCAATCTCGTGGTTATCCAAAGACAAAGCCGACTTCTTTTTACTTTCGCGCACGCCGTAGATGACCAATACTGCCATATACGCCAAGGAAAGCACAAACATAACGGTGCCGTCGATACGCCCGATTTTTCCGTCGAAGCCGCCAAGCAACAAGACGAGTACGCTTGACCCCAAAAGCACGGGGAAATCCATTGTTAAGGTGTTTTTTTGCACCGTAAGCGGACAAATCACCGCCGCAATACCCAAAATCAGCAAAATATTTGTGATATTGCTGCCGATTACGTTACCAATGGCGATATCCGCGCCGTTTCCGCCCTGCGCCGCCGAAATAATGGACGTGGCAAGCTCTGGCGCGCTCGTACCGAAGGAAACGATGGTCAAGCCGATGATAAGGGTAGGCACGCGCAATTTTTCCGCAATCCCCGCCGCGCCGTCTACAAACCAGTCCGCACCTTTAATCAGGCATACAAAGCCCACGCCAAGCATCGCTATGGCAATTATGATAAGAAGCCAAGCGTCTAATCCGCTTTTTAATAATATTGAGGCTAAATCCATAAAAATTCTCCTTACTGCTAACTAATAAAAGTATAGCATAGCAAAAATGCGGCTGTCAACTTTTTCAAGACAGCCGTGCCGCATTTTAGCATTTTGGTTGACAAATTTTGTCAAACGGCATATAATAGGATACGAAAAGAAAATATATTTTAACGATAAGGACTTACTTATGGGCGTGGAAAAAACAAACATAAAACCCGTTACCGACCCAAAGGTGCGGGGCAGGTATGCGTTTATTGCCAGTTTTACGGGCATTATACTCAACGTTTTACTCTTTGCAGGTAAATTGACGCTGGGGATTTTGGCAGGCTCCGTCGCCATTATCGCCGACGCGTTTAACAACATTTCGGACGCAGGCTCCTCCGTCGTTACTTGGATAGGCTTTCGGCTTGCCAACAAGCCCGTGGACAAGGAGCACCCCTTAGGTCACGGCCGCTTAGAATACGTTTCGGGTTTTATCGTGGATATGCTGATTATTCTCGTTGGGTTTGAGCTTTTCACGTCGTCCATTGAAAAAATCGGCAGCGACAAGCTCCCCGTCGTAGGCGCGGCGACGTACGCCATTCTCGGCGCGGCAATCGCCGTTAAGTTGGGCTTATTCTTCTTTTATCGGTATATGGGCAAAAAAATCAATTCGTCCGCGCTGAAAGCTTCCGCATTCGACAGCCTTTGCGACTGCGTAGCTACCGCGCTGGTGCTGGTTTCCGCCGTTATCGCCCGTGTTTGGGCGTTACCTATCGACGGTTGGGCAGGTATTCTCGTTGCCGCGTTCATCTTGTTCACGGGCGTGAAAGCCGCAAAGGAAACCATCGATTTGCTGCTCGGCTCTCCCCCCGATAAGCAATTCATCGACGATATTTATGCTTTTGCCAAAAATTATCCGCGCATTATCGGTATTCACGACGTAATGGTCCACGACTACGGCCCCGGCAGACAAATCGTTTCCTTTCACGCCGAAGTGCCTTCGGACGAGGATATCAATATCGCGCACGAAGAAGTGGACCAAATGGAACGGGATATGCACGAGAAATTCGGCTGTATCGTTACCGTACACCTTGACCCTATCGTGCTTAACGACCCCCTTGTCAACGAAATGCACAGCGTGGCAAAGCGCGCCGCAACGGACGTGGACGAGCGATTCAGTATTCACGATTTCCGTATGACGATAGGCGAAACCAACGTGAACGTGATTTTCGACCTACTTGTCCCTGCCGACTGTAAGCTTTCGGCAGAAGAAGCCGAGCGCGCCGTGTCGGAAAAAATTTGTACGGAAAAGCCCAACACCTTTTGCGTGATCCGTGTAGAACACCCCTTTATTTGACGGAACAGCCGCAAAATACGCAACGTACGTTTATCAACAAAAAACGCCCTGTCTATCAGGACGTTTTTTATATTATTCATTTACAAGGGTTACAAGCCGAACGTAATGCGCTGCTTTTCCGCTTCGTATTCCGCTTCGTCGATTGCGCCGAGCTCGAAAAGCTCTTTCGCGTTTTCCAAGTCTTCCTTTTGTCTTTGCGTAAGCGTTTGCGCGCCGCCTGCCGCGTTCGTTTCGGAAGCTTGGCTCGCCGCAAATTCGGGTTGCAGGTTGTTTTCTTCCGCCCCTTCCACTACTGTTTTCGTTTCAGGCTTTGTTTCTTCCGTTCTTTCCTTGATAAGCACCCAAAGCATAAAGAACCAAGCCGCGCCCTGTATCAAAATACTTAACAATACCACCCACGCTTCGCCTAAAAAAAGTTGGCTGGGTCTAATATAAGGTTGTTTGTTGTAGTCTAGCGTTTCCACCGCCAAAATTACCGCGTAAAAAACAGACCAAGCGCAAGGGATAAAGAACACCTTTTTCGTCTTCTTTTTCAACGCCAAAAAGATAATGGAAGTAAGCGCCAGTATCAGCGCGCCGAATTTCGAAACGCCGCCGCCCATTTGCTTGTCCCATATAATATATTCGCATTCAAAGACGAAAGGAACGACGATATATACGCCGCATACGATGAAAAATACCCAGTCGGGTATTTTGTCTTCTTTTACAAGACCTTTTATCGCGAACAAAACTGCACAAGCAAGACAGGGTAAAGCAAATAAAAAATCCCCAAGCGCAAGGGTCGACGGTCTATCCATTGGATGTCTACCACTATAATTCGTGAGATACGTGATATACCTACCGTGATATTTTTCCATTACGAACTTTCGAAAAGCCTCGTCGATTTGCGCGTCGAAAAATATCCACAGTGCGGAAAGAAGAAAGAGTGCCGCGGCAATCAAAGAGAATATACGTTTACGCGTCATAACAACCCCCAAAAATCAACGAATGAAATTCGTCCACACCTTGCGTTCGGTAACGGGCGCAACGCCGTTTTCTTTACCAAGCTGAATACATTTCAACAGCCAAGCCATATTGTTGCCAAGCACGCGCATCGTTTGCAAGCCTTCTTCGTCCTGCGCCGCTTCTTCGGCGGTGTTGCCGTGGATTTCGTTCCAGTAATTCGAGCCGACAATGGGCATATTGTTGATGGTGAAATACTTATTGATGACGTCGAACGTAGTGCTTGCGCCTGCACGTCTACAGCTTACCACTGCCGCCGCGGGTTTGTAAGCAAGCGCCTTGCCGCCGCTGTAAAATACCTTATCCATAAAGCTGACCAGCGCGCCAGCCGCCGAAGCGTAGTAAACGGGCGAACCAAATACGAACCCGTCGAACTCCGCGGCTTTGGCGACAAAATCGTTTACCGTGCCGTCGTCGAATACGCATTTTTTCACTTTTTTACAAGCCCAGCAGCCCCTGCAACCTTGAATTTCTTTGCCGCTGAGTTGATAAATTTCCGTTTCTACGCCGTTTGCATTCAGCGCTTTCGCCACTTCCGCTAAGGCGGTGTACGTGCAACCCTTATCGTGGTGGCTTCCGTTTACAAGCAATACTTTCATTTTTCTTTCTCCCTATGATTTATTTTTCGTTATGAAATATGCCCAAGCATTGTTTAAAAGCGGTGGGCAAGGACACGCTTTCTTCGATTTCGTCTAAGGCGTACGCGTCGAACGGCGCATAATCCGTTTGTAGCCATATACAAGTGATTTCCCAGCGGATATGGGTGAAAATATGCGTATAATTTTTGCGCTTTTTTTCGGTGAACGCGTACACGCCCCACTCGTTTAGAATATTTTCAGGCGTTTCCCCATCTGCAACCACAGCGGATGGAAATTCGTTCATTCCCCGCAAAACCCCTTCTTCCCTGCGGCGAATACAAAAGCCCTGCGGCGTTTGAATAAGAAAAACGTACACCTTTTCCACACGCTTTGCTTTCTTTTCGGGCAAGACGGGATAAAGGGCTTGCGTTCCCTTTTGATACGCCCTACAAAGGGTGTTTAAGGGGCAAGCGTGGCAATCGGGATTGCGCGGCTTGCAAATGAGCGCGCCCAGCTCAAACAAGCTTTGGGTAAAATCCGAACAGCCCTTTTTATCTTTGGGATAAACGGAAGAAAGAGCCGTTTCTAAATACGTGCGGTATTTTCCATCGGAAATAACGGTGGGATTTTCTTCCAGTCTTGCCGCAACGCGGAACACGTTTCCATCCACCGCCGCAACGGGCAAGCCGTAGGCAATGGAAGCGATTGCCCCCGCCGTATAGCTGCCTATACCCGGCAAGGCTTTTAACCCTTCCGCGCTTTTAGGAAATTCGCCGTGATATTCCGCAACGACGCGCTTCGCCGCCTTTTGTAGATTGCGCGCGCGGCTGTAATAGCCCAAGCCTTCCCAAAGCTTTAACAGCTTTTCTTCCGCACAAAACGCCAAATCTTCCACCGTGGGCAGCGCCTGCATAAATCGCAAATAGTATTCTTTTACCGCTTCCACGCGAGTTTGCTGCAACATAATTTCGGATACCCACACCCGATAGGGCGTAGGGTCTTTGCGCCAAGGCAAATCCCTTTTGTTTGCCCTATACCAACAAAGCAAGGGGGCAGGTATGCGTTGAAAATCAAATTTACCGTCTTTTTGCATATGTATACGCAATCGTTTATCGCTTACGCTTCGGGTAAGGCGTTCAAATAAATAATCGTTTCCATCACCGAAGGCTCGCTGGGATAACGCACGGGAATCGGCAGGGACAGCGACGCGTCGTCGTTGACGTACGTAACGTCGGCTTTGCCTTCTTCACGCAAGGAAACCAGGCAGTTGCCCACGCCGACAAACGCACCGGGATAACCGCTGAAAATACTGCGCATCAGCTCCGCCCCGCAAACCATATCTATATCTTCACGGCGGGTGAACAGCTCGAAAATTTCGCGGTATTCTTCCAAATCGCCGTTGCGATTACAATCTTCCAGCTCTTCCAAGCCGTCCAACACAATGAAAAGGTGGGGATACCCCACGCCGTCCGCGCGCTGAGATAACAGCTCTTTAATGGTTAAAACCGCCATATCCAAATCCGATTTACTGCGGATATAAGGCACGGTGACGTCCATCGATTTTAAGCGCAGCAATTCGCCGTATTCCGTCTTGGGGGAAATAATGAAAAAGCAAGCTTCCGACCTATCGTACAAGCACGAAACGGTGATTAAAAAGCGACGAATGAAGTTGCTTCTGCCTACCCCCGTAACGCAGGTGTTGCGCAGGGTATACGGGCGTTTGCGTTTTTGCGAAAGAACAACGCCGTCCGTTGCGTCCAAGCCCACGGGCAGTCCATTTTTCAATTCTTCAAATCTCTCGTCTTCGCGGGACATTCCCGATACCGTTGAAATAAAGTCTTCCGCTCTCATCTTGCAATTTCTCCTTGGTGAATGCTTACCTTTTCAGTATACTATAAACCGCCCGTTTTGTCAAGCCTTGAAAAAACAAAAATCGTTGTAAATCCCGCAAAGACAAAGGCACGCCCCTTTTCGGGCGCGCCTTTACAAAATTTGCTTATGAAATTATCCTTTTTGACGGATTTTGCCCCGCAAGGAGGCTCCGTTTTTTATTTAAACGCAACGAAGTTGCTAGACGAACCGTATTTGAGTTCCACGGACAACTCCGTTGGTAACAACAAAACGGTGCGACGAATTCCCAGCCTTACGGTATCCCCTTCGCGTACGTTTAAAAGGAAGGCATTCAACTGATATTGACGGTCGAAATACACCTTTTCCCCCGCCTTTCCGTCGCTGGAAATGATTTGTCCCCAAACGAATACGTCGTCCTTTTGCAGCTTGCCGTACGAGAAGGAATTTGGCGCAACTTCTTCCGCCACTTTAAAGGTTTGTACGACGTTCAGCGTGCCGTCAGCTTCGTTTTTCTCCGCTACGCCGTGCAGCGTGCTAACCATAACGCCGAGCATCGCGCGTTTTACGTAGCCGACTCCGTTGTCCATTATGTTTTCATACACGGCTTTTACGTCCAGCATCGGCAAAGCGTATCCCATATCGTCCTTATCCGTGCCCACGCTTTTGGCGTTGGTGATACCGATCAGCTCGCCTGCGGTATTGAACAAACCGCCGCCCGAGTTTCCGCCGTTGATTGCCGCGTCCGTACGCATTACGCGATAGCTGACCGTATCCGTGCCTTTTATGCCGTCCACGTCCCTTTCGTCAATCGCTTCGATGTCAATGTATTCGGATTTTACGGAAAGAATACCGCTGGTAACGGAAATTCCCGCACCGTCGGGGTTGCCGATGGCAAATACCTTTTCCCCTTCGGTGAGCGTTTCGGAATTACCAAGCACCGCTTGGGTGGCGTTGCTTTTTTGGAGATAAGCGCTGCCTTCCACCTTTAAGACGGCAATATCGTAATCCATTGCGCCGCCAACGTAGGTTGCGCGCATTCCGTCCTGCCCGCCGACAAAGTTGCCGTCATCGTCCGTACCGAACGTGACCGCCGCGCCGTGCAAATACAAATAGATATCGTTGCAAATGCCCTTTGCGTCGCTGTCTTTGTTATAGATAACGTGATAGTTGGTGATGATATACGCATTGCCCGCTTGCTTATTGAAATCAACGATAACGCCGCTGCCCATCGACATACTATAATCCACTTCCTTGCCCGAAAGGACGCCGCCGGAGAAGGTCGTTTTCGTCCAGCCGCAGTAAATGCCGACGACGGACATCATATTGTCCGCGATTTGCGCTACGTCGTTGCCTTCCAAAGCGTCAATGCCAAGCTCTTTACAAAACTCTAAATACGTACCCGTAAAGCCTTCTGCTTTGGCTTGTTTGTACATATCTTCTATGGTGATGGGGGGTGCGTCCTGCCCGTCCGCGCCGCGCAAACTTTCCAGCCATTCCTGCTCCGTACCGACAAAGCCGTTTTTAACGGCGATATCGTACGCGCTGATAATTTCTTTTTGGCAAGCCGAACCGCCTACCGCCAGCACGCCGACGCAAAGCAACGATAAAATTCCTTTTAAAATACCTTTCATATCCGTTTTTCCGACGGTTGCCCGTCAGCCCCTTTTTCTCTTTGTTATTATAGCCCCGTTTTTCGTTGAACAGTTAAAGATTTTTTGAAAATTTCGTGATATTTAAGATAAAATCTTAAAATCCTTCCAAATCGTCCAACGCAAGCGAGAAGGAATCGATGAAATGCTCGAAGAAATATTCCACTTCGGGCATTTTGCGTTTTCTTAAATCGCTTTCGATACTTTTTTTCGCTTTGGCAAATTCCTTGTTGCCCGAACGTAATTCTTCTAAGCATTTGATGTACGCCGAAAGCCTATCCGCAGCTTTTACCAAACGGTATTCCGTGCTGTCTTCGTCCGCAAGAATAAAGGGGGCAATTTCACCCTGCAATTCTTCGGGGAGCATAGAAACGATTTTTCCGCAAGCGCTTTTTTCCAGTTCCTTATACGCGCCGTGGATTTCGCTGTTATAATATTTGATGGGCGTGGGCAAATCCCCCGTCATTACTTCCCCCGTTTCGTGATACAGCGCATACAAAACCGTTTTGGTAACGTCTGCATTGCCGCCGAACACTTTGTTGTGAATGGTGACCAACGCGTGCGCAATCAGCGTGACTTCTTGGGAGTGTTCCATAATATTTTCTTCGCGCGTGGAACGCATCAGCTGCCAACGCTTGATATATTTCATTCTGTCCATATACGCATAAAAATCGTATCGCATAAATTTTCTCCGTATTTTTCGTTTTCAGGGATTGACAAACGGATTTTTTTCCGTTATAATGAGTTTACAAAATTTAATTATCCGTCGTGGGTGCCCTACAAAGGCTGAGATTATACCATTGGAATCGGCAAGGTAATACTTGAGCGAGAGATTGATAACCGTTTTTTCGACGCGGTCGTTTTAACGACCGTTGCAGACAAAAGACTTTTTTACGCCCACACGCAAGCTTGCGAACGGGCGTTTTTCTTTTGTGAAAAGCGCGTACGGCGGAAAAGGAGTGTCTTATGTTTCTTTCTTCTTTACTGGCAGTAAGCGAACGAACGACGCAAATCGTCAAATGGATTTCCGTTGGCGCGTGCGTTTTGCTGCTTGCCGTCATTGCCGCTATCGGCTTCTTCCGCAAAACGAACAAGGGCCGTTACGACGCAAAGCGAATTGCTTTTGCAGGCGTTTGCGTGGCTAGCTCGTTCGTACTTGCACTTATCAAATTTAAGCCCGTGCAGTACGGCGGCTCGGTTACGCTCGCTTCCTTTGTGCCCGTGCTCATTTACGCCTATGCTTACGGCGCAAGCAGCGGATTTATGGTCGGGCTTATCCATGGGCTTTTGAACTTCATCGAATCGCCTTATATCCTTACGCCCGCTACCTTTATTCTCGATTATTTGCTCGCATTTGCCAGCATCGGGCTTATGGGCTTTTTCGGGAAAATGCCGCGCAAGGAAAAGGCGGCTTTACCCTTGGTTTTAGGGTGTATTTGCGTGTTTTCCGTGCGGTTTATAGCCCATTTATGTTCGGGAATGATTTTCTTTTTGCAGGACGCGGTGTGGGTTTCCTTGCCTAAGTGGGCGATGGGAAACGCGTTCACGTACTCGCTGATTTATCAATGCGTATACGTTCCCTTAGACGCCGTTATCGCTACGGCAACGCTGATCGTTTTGGCAAAAACGGGCGTTTTCCACAAGCTGATAAAGCTGATGCGCGGAAACGGAGCGTAATCGTTTTTGACGCAAAAACTACTTAATACACCGCGATTTCTTCAAATACGGATTTGTTGACGATAAGCTTTCCGCCAGCAATATCCGTTTTGACGATAACGCCTTTTACGGCAGGGAAAAGAATTTCTTTCCCTGCTTTTTCTATGGTGTACACGTCGGAAGAAAGGTTTTTAATGTCTTTAACGACCCCTAACACTTCTCCCTCTTCCGTTTCGCAAGAAAGCCCGATGACGTCGACGATATAATATCTGCCTTCTTCTAACTCGGGGGCGTCTTCGCGCGCGCCTTCTATTTTTTTGCCGCGGAAAAGCTCCGCTGCGTTTCTATCGGGAATGCCGCGCAGCCCCACGTACGCCGCGCCGTCCGGTCCAACGCGGAAAGAAAGGATTTTGTAGGGCGTATCGTCGATATACACCTTGCCAAACGCCTTAACCACGCTGGGTTCGTCTGTGAACGTTTTGATTTTCAATTCGCCGCGAATACCTTGCGGTTTTAATACTTCACCTATAAGAAGACGGTCCATTACACTCTCCTAACTTGATATACAACGCGTTCAACGCGTACCTGCCCTATGGGTTTATAAAAAATAACGGACTGTGGTAGCACAACCGCCACCAAGGGTTACTTGTTTTTTGCCCTATTTGTAAAGGCAAAAAAAGGCTTTGTTTTTTAAAGCCTTTTTAATGTTCCCTATCCAAAACGGACAAGTATTATTCCGCGTCCGCATCGACGGTTTCGCCGCCGCGTTCACGAATTTCGATTGCGTATCTCTTGCTGCTTGCAGGCGTAGCCGCACGCACGATGGTACGCATCGCTTTTGCAATTTTGCCCTGCTTGCCGATGACCTTACCCATATCGGACGGGGAAAGCACAACGGTAACCTCGATTACGCGGTCCTTTTCGTTGACGACGTATTCGACGTTTTCCTTATCTTCGGCAAACTGTTCGACGATGTATTTGATTAAATCCAACATAATTAACTCCTTTGATTGCGGATGTATTCCGTGCGTTTGTACGCGGAAACACGCCGTTAAAAAGCGGCGAAAATATATTCTTTTCCGTGGAAACGACGGGAACGGGGTGCAGCTTCGCGCAAGTACGGGATTTTCTCCAAGGAAGGTTTACGTAGCGTAAATACCTAAGGACAGGTTCCGTTTTTTGATGAAAATGCGCCCTTATACGTCCGTTTTATTTGGATTTCTTAGTTTTCGTCTTAGAAGGGCTAAGCTTCGCGCTCTTTTCGATAGCGCCCGTCTTTACAAGCAAGTTCTTAACGGTTTCGGTGGGTTGAACGCCTTTTGCAAGCCAAGCCTGCGCCTTTTCGTTGTCGATGGTGAGTTCAACGGGGTTGGTGTGGGGATTGTAGTGACCAACGCATTCGATGTATTCGCCCGTTGCAGCCTTTCTGCTGTCAACAACTACAACACGATAGATAGGGTTCTTTTTGTCGCCCATTCTGAAAAGTCTCATTTTTACCATAATAATACCTCCAAAGTATCTTAAAATATTTTTTTCTTATTTTTACGGCTTACGCCGTTGTTGATAATGTTGCTGCTGAAATTTATATATCTTATCCCAACGGGAAAAACGGCGGAGATGCGAGCAGTTCAAGGCGCGGGAGCAATTTTTGACGGGAGCGTACTTAGACGTACGTGACCGAGAAAATGCGGACCGCAACGTAGAAATGCGACGCATATGCTTCGTTTTAAAGTAGGTCGGGGCGGCGTTTTTTCGTAATCTCCAAAGCCTGTTCCCTACGCCACTTGTCAATTTTGCCGTGGTCTCCGCTGCGTAAAACTTCGGGTACTGCCAAGCCGCGGTATTCCTGCGGACGAGTGTACTGCGGGTATTCCAGCAGGTTTTCGGAAAAGCTTTCGTCCACCAACGACGACGTATTGATTACGCCGTCTACGTAGCGCGAAACGCAATCCGCAACCACCATTGCAGGCAGCTCTCCGCCCGTCAACACGTAATCCCCTATCGATATTTCTTCGTCGATGAACAAGTCCAGCGCGCGCTGATCCACTCCTTCGTAGTGTCCGCACAGCAAAATCAAATGCTCGTATTCCAAAAGCTGGAACACCTTTTGTTGCTTGAAGGTTTCGCCTTTGGGGGACATATAAATTCGGCGCGCTTTATGGTCGGGGTCAAGGGCTTCGATGGCGTTGCCGATGGGGGGCGCCATCATTACCATTCCCGCGCCGCCGCCGAAGGGATAATCGTCGCATTTTAAATGCTTGTCTTCGGTGTAGTCGCGTATGTTGACGATATTGATTTGTATTTTCCCCGATTTTTGCGCTCTGCCCAGAATACTTTCTTGCATCGCCGAAAACATTTCGGGGAAAAGGGTTAAAATATCAATTTTCATAGCTGTAAATA
>JAZSGC010000129.1:0-14703 GCA_045532525.1 Candidatus Scatosoma sp. | reverse complement strand
CGAATAAACGCATTGAACGGTGTCGCGCGCCGTACGTAAAATAACAAAAGCAAAATCCGACATCATACGAATGTTGTGGATTGTGCCCTTGATGGTGATAATTTCATTTTCGTGCTTGTCAAAATCGGCATACGCTACGGTATCGATTTTCGTTTCGCCTGTGATAAACATATCTTTACTCTCCCATTGCGGCAAAAAAAATTTTTGCCTTTTATTGCAATTCTATTTTAATTCGTTTGACAAAAAAAATCAAGGATTTTATAATAGATTTATCAATTTTTCTTTTAGGGGGCAAAAATTCTATGCGCGTACTCGCAATTAACGACGTTTCTTGCGTTGGAAAATGTTCTTTGACGGTGACGCTTCCCATTATTTCCGCTTGCGGTGTGGAATGCAGCGTTCTCCCCACCACCATTTTATCTACGCATACGGGCGGATTTACGGGCTACACTTTTCACGATTTAACCGATGAAATTCCCGCCATTTTAAAGCACTGGGAAACGCTTGGTTTAAAGTTTGAATATATTTGTAGCGGATATTTGGGAAGTATCGCGCAAATCGAGCTCGTTGCCGATATCAAAAAACGCTTTTTGGCGGACGGCGGAAAATTTATCGTTGACCCCGTAATGGGCGACAGCGGAAAGCTGTACGCGGGCTTTACCCCCGAATACGTGGAAAAAATGCGCCAGCTGTGCCGCGAAGCGGACTACATTTTGCCCAACGATACCGAAGCGTGTTATTTGGCGAACGAACGCTATCCCCTGTCCCCCGCCACAGCTAAGCAAGCCTTAGAAAAGTTGAAAACGCTTTGCAAACAGCCTATCGTGACGGGAATCACCGAAAATAAGCGTATTTTGGTTTACTACGTAGACGAAAACGGAAATTCCCGCACCTATGAACACGAGAACGTCGAAGGGTTTTTCCACGGCGCGGGCGACGTGTTTGCTTCGGCGTTTATCGGGTGTTTGGCGCGCGGCACGTCGGAAGAGCGCGCAATCGCGCTGGCTTCCGATTTCGTAACGGCGTCTATACGCAGAACGGCGGTGGAAGTCCCCGATAGACGGTATGGATTGAATTTCGAAAAAGAAATTTTTTCTTTCTTGCAAAGGTTGAACGAAATCTAAATAAAACGGTTAATTTTTCCGCGTGCATTCCGTTGACAAAGGCTTACGGAAACAGTATAATAAAGTAAATCTGCGGTGTACGGAGTCTGACATTAAACGGAATCCACATTATAAATTAGGGAGCTGTGATTCGTGACGATAGGCAAGGTCTGTTTTACGGAAAGTCCGAAGCGTCAAGATGCGGCACCCACCTGCTGAAAGCGGGTTCACCTTTACGTTGGGGTGCGGCACAGGCGGATTCTTTTGCATATACTCTCTTAGAGATGAAAAAAAGGCATACCTTTTCGGGTATGCCTTTTGCATTTTATTTAGTTGTGCCGCCCCCTTTTTAAGCAGGGAGCTTGCTCCATCTTGCCGTTAAAGATAAATCTTATTGATAAGCAACTGCGTAAAGCAAGCCGACCAGTTGTAATCGGTGATAGCGTGTACGTGCGTACGGTAATCGATGACTTCGGGTTGTTCTCCCTTTCTCTTTAAGCGGAAAGGAGAAATTTTATTGTCCGCGTCGTAGAACTCAAAAACGTTGCCCGTTTTCTCGTACCACTTATTCACCGCCGCAAGCGTCCTTTCGCGAAGCTCGTCGGCGAGTTCTATGTACCCGTATTTTCTCAAACCGAGCATAATGAAGTAGT
The DNA here is from genome assembly GCA_045532525.1 of Candidatus Scatosoma sp. Classification (GTDB taxonomy): domain Bacteria; phylum Bacillota; class Clostridia; order Christensenellales; family Borkfalkiaceae; genus Scatosoma. The sequence continues at coordinate 12,947 of JAZSGC010000129.1, read as the reverse complement.
TGATATTCAGCCACGAGCAGCCGCGCCACATATCCACGTCGTAATACGAGCTATCCTTAGGAATGGTCGGTACGGGCATCTCCGTCCAAAAACGGTTTGTATCCAGCAAAGTCTTAACCATTTTATCCGCCTGCGCTTGTGAACAAAGCCCCGCAAACATCGGCAAGAAAGAAAACGGCGTGGCAAAACGGGTAAGTTCTCCGTTGAACAGTCTATCGTAATATAAGCCGTCTTCTTCGCACCACAAAAGCGCGTTGATTTTTCCCTTTACACTGTCGTATACGGAGCGGAAATACGCCGCGTTTTCCGTATCGCCAAGTTCTTCGTAAATCATCGAAAGATACTTCGCGTCGTTGCAAAGATGAACGGAAAAATCCACCGCGTCCATTTCGATATCGTAATCGAAGCGGGGCGAATTATCCAAGCCCGATTCGCCGCATCTACATTCCGTATAGTCGGGTTCGGTGAACCATTCCAACAAGCCGTTGCCGTTGTTATCGCGATTTTTTATCGTCCAAACAAGAAATTTGTGCAACCCAGGTACGCATTCACGCAAAAATTCCTTATCTTTATTCTTTTGATAAATCGACCAAACTCCCCACGACAAAACTTGGGGTTGGGTGATGTTGGAGAAGTTTCCGTCCACCCCCATCATATGGGAAATGAAGCCGTCTTCTTCTTGGAAATTGAGCACCGAACGAATACAGTCCTTTGCCATTTCCAAATTGTATTCCGCAAACGCCATTGCGTGGAACGCCGAATCCCACAGCCACATAAAGCGGTGCGGCACTCTGTCGGGCGTCGTCCAACGGCAGGAGAGTTCCCCTTCGGGCGAATACACGTTTTCCTTGTTGATAGAAAGGCATTTATAATAAAGCTGTTCAAATCTCTCGTCCTTACACTTGGGCATATCTTCAAAATACGCCAAGCGCTGGGCTTTAAGCTCGTCCAGCTCCACCTGCGACAATACGCGGGTATTGCGTTCGCGATAAGAGAAGGTGAAATAATACCCCCCGTCACGTTGTTCCGTCGTTAAATAAAAAGGCGCAAAGTTGGTACTGAATTTGGTCGTGTTTCCGTTTTTATGCGGACGACTGTCCCCCTCGGAGAAAAACAAGGGCTGTACAGGTGCCTTGCCGACGATGGTGTTTCGATTAAGAAAAGCAACGAAAAAGTCTTCTCCGTCCAGTATATCCCCCGTTACTGCGTTGAATTTTGCGTCTTTCCACACGGGAATTTGAAGCGTCACCGTTTCTTCAAAATGGAAGCGGAGCGTAATCGGTTCGTCCATCATCATCGCTACGAAATCGTCTCTCCTACTTGTTTCACCGTCTAAGCCGCTAAAACAAAATAGTTGACCGTAGCTGTATATGTTGTGCATTTTCATAATCATCATTCCTTTTTAATTATTCGACGGCGGTAAAGGTGAGCATATACCCGTCCGCTCTTGTTTTTCCAAATAAATTGCCGATACGCAAGCCCACGTTCATCAGCGTTGCGCCGTGTAAAAGCTCGCCCGTCTCTTGGTTTTTGTACGTTTTATCGGGGTCTAACCCTTTTAAACGCAAAACGGTGGTTTCCACAAATCCCGTGGCGTTGAGCTCTAAAAAAGTAAGCTGCGCCTTGGTTTTGTCTTTGGAAACCTTGATATACGCGCAAAATTTATCCGTTTCAGGCGAAATCAAACGATATAAATCCCCGCGCAAATTCAACTCCTCGTCCGCACGGTATTTTTCGGAAAACGTCTTAAACGTCGCCCTATCTTCCGCACCGTATTTACTCAAATCTAGCTCGTAACCGTACGAACCGAACGCCGCCACGTTATAGCGGAATTGGTAGGTAGACAGTCTACCGCTTGTACAATGCCCTTCCGTGAAATGGCAGCTAAGCGTCGATACGGGATAGGCGTAGCTTGAACCGTACTGAATGTATACCCGCGCGTAAGGGTCGGTGTTGTCGCTCGTCCAAATTTGGGGAGAATAGAACAGCATACCCAAATCAAATCTGCCGCCACCCCCACAGCAGGTTTCAAAAAATACGTTGCCTAACCGCTGTTTTAAAATGGAAAGCAATTTATACGCGCCGAGCATTTGACGATGATATACTTCGCCTTGCGGCGTAGAATATGACCCCGCTTCCGTCATATAGCGGTTGAAATCCCACTTGATATAGTCGATATCCGCGCCCTGCAATTCTTCGCTAATCCTATCCGCAACCAACTGCAAAACTTCATCACGCGTCAAATCTAAGACGTACTGACTACGCGAAATCAACGGGAGCTTGGCAGTAGACAATACGTAGTCGGGGTGTTGCCTAAACAGCTCGCTGTCGGCATTGACCATTTCAGGCTCTAACCAAAGCCCGAATTTCAATCCCATTGCGTGCAGCTTATCCGCCAAGCCCTTGATACCCGTCGGAAATTTTTCGCGAACGGTACGCCAGTCGCCAAGCCCCTGCTTGTCGTTGGGGCGGAACCACCCGTCATCAAGCACCACCGTGTCGATACCACAAGCCTTTGCCGCTTCCGCCAAGGCAAGCATTTTTTCTTCCGTAACGGTGAAATACGCAGCTTCCCACGAATTGATAACGATGGGACGGGGCGCAAAAGCAAACTCGCGTTCGATAATATTTTGACGGATATGGTCGTGGAAATTCCTGCTCATACCGCCAAGCCCGCAATCGGAATAGGTCATAATCGCTTCGGGCGAAACAAAGCTTTCGCCTTGTTTAAGCGTCCAGGAAAAGCCCGTGCAATCCACGCCTGCCACCACGCGCGTATCGCTTAAATGGCTGACGGAAATTTCTTCGCTGAAATTTCCGCTGTATACGAGATTGAAGCCATAGACTTCGCCCACGTCTTCGTCCGCGTTATGCGCGCAAAGCGCAAAAAACGGATTGCGGTTGTGCGAGCTGGTACCCGTCAGGCTTTCATTTTTGAATACACCGCGCTTTAAAGGAGCGCGGGAAAGCATTGCCCGCTCGTAAAGGTACATACCTTCCAGCGTGACGACATCGAAATCCATTCCGTAAAAATCCAAGCAAAAGCTGCTAAATTTTTGAATGGTTACGTACCTGGTACCCTTGTTTTCTATCTTTTGATGGCGCGCAAGCACGTCCACGTCGGCGTAAACCACGTAGTATAAGGTAAATTCCAGCGCGCCCGTTTCGTCGGTGAGCGTAACTTCCAACGTTTCCGCTTCTTCGCTTTCACGCGAATACGGCAAGCCGTCTATCGGGGTTCTGCCCTTATAGATTTTATGGCTACGATAACGCAAGCGGTTGCAATCCACGTTGCCGCCCACGTCGTAAACGACGGACGGCGTGCGGATATCCCCACTGTTGAACGGGGAAATCTCTAAACCGCAAACGGACGCCGAAAAGGCGCGGCTTTCACGGCTTTCGTGTGCCACGTGCGAATAGATTTGCCGATTGCTGACGTACCCCACGTTATCGTCGGGGATTTTTTTGCCGTAATACAAATGCTCCAACGCTTCAAAATCGGTAACGCGGAACACGTACGAACTGTTTTTCGTTTGCAAATGAAAAACCTTTTCCTGTGCGTTAAAGCGAATACTCATTTCCTTTCTCCGTATTATTTATGCACGAAGCAAACCTGCCCGTTCTTTCTTGATTTTTCAGCGGCGAGCGCCATCAAATGGCTTTCGATAGACCTATCTAAGGTCGTCGTGGAAGTCCTTTCACCCAAAAGCACGTTATAGAAATCCTTGACGAGCATATAATCCCCGCCGCCGTGCCCAAAGGTATCTTCCATTATTTCCTTTAAAATCTCTTTAATTTTTAAGAAGCGCGTACCGTGTCCGTAACGAGATATACGAATATAGCCGTTTTCTTCGTCCATTTCCAGTTCGCCAAGCGTGCCGTGGAAGGTCACCTTTCTGCCCGGCAAAGCGGTAAATGCCGTCATCGTAAGGGTGGCTTTTATCCCGTTTTCAAACTGCATAACCACCGTTTGATTATCCACTACGTTGTTGTCGCAAGCAAATACGCATTTTCCGTATTGCGAATTTTCGTAAGCTTTGCGAATGGATTCTTCCGTGATAGGACGGGACAGGTCAACCACGTTAAAGGGCCAGCCTTGCTTTCTGGCGTTGTCGTCCACGTCGGGTTTATCAAACGCCCAGTCGAAATCCTTTTTCCATTTGTCTACGTACAGTCTTTCGGCACTGTACGCGCAATCGTGTATGTATTTACAATCCTGACAGCGGCTAGCCGCGCCGTCGGGTTTATTTTCGGAATTAAAGAAAGACGTATCCCCCACCGAATACACCGTTTTGCACTTAGCGTTTGCGTAATACTGCAAAAGGTCTAAATCGTGACAGCATTTTTGCATAATCATCGGGGAAGTTTCTTCATCGTTGCGCCAGTTGCCGCGCACAAAGCTGTGCGCCTGGTGCCAGTAGGTAACCTGTTCAATCCAGTCAATGCATACCAGTCTACCGATTTCGCCGCTATCCAACAGCTCTTTGAGCTTCAAGAATGCGGGCGCATACCGCAATACGTGGCATACGATTACCTTTTTATTGTATGTATTATAAGCTTCTAAAAGCTCGTAAAGCTCGTCTTCCACAGGAGAAATGGGCTTTTCGAGTAAGATGTCGTAACCCAGCTGTAAAGCTTTGATACACATTTGTACGTGATCGCGATCTTGTGTGGCAATCACAAGCGCGTCCGAACGTTTCTCCTTTAAAAACTCATCGGCGTCTAAGAAACATTGCTCGTCGGGGATTCCCCAGTCCTTTTGCGCCAACGCAATTTTTTCAGGGTCGATGTCGCACACGGAAACCAAACGGAATTTGTCTTTAAAATCCGCCATACATTTGCCGTAGGTATAGTGCCCGCGCGATCCGCACCCCAAAATAGATACAGTAAAAATCTTGCTCATAATTTTTTCCCTTTTGAGATCTAATAATATTATAAAGATTATAGAGAATAAAAAAAGAAAAGTCAAGTATTTAAAAGGTTTTACAATATACAAGCAGCCGTGAAAGCACTTGTCCTTTTGTTTTAGTATCGTTGTTTCGGCATATTCGGGGGAGAGCCGAAAAATGACTCTCCCCGTCAATAGCCTGTTGTTGTTCCGCGCCGAGAAGAAGTTCAAAAATTGAACTTCTCCCCTTTGCGTGTTGTTCTTAGCAGTAAGGAATCAGGTAAACTGCTTGACCTGCTGCAAGTTCAAACTCATACTCGGTTTCAGTAATAGGTTCATCCCATCTCACGCCGTTTTCATAAACGTAGAAACCTTTGATATACGTGCTATCAAACGTAATGGTTATTACTTGCGCGGTTTCTTGCCCTTGAGTATCGTAATTCGGATCGATGGTGTTCATAAGCATATACATATAGTTATACTTCGTCGCGTCATACAATTCCGTTACGAGAGCAGCTTCGGTGTCAACAGTCACACCCGTCAACCACTTAAAGCTGTTGGAAGACATCGTCGTCCAAGTGATATGTGCTGAGTCAAAGCTACTATTATTGCTACCGCTCACAATCTTACTGCCGACGTAATCGAAGTGGCTGATGGTCGGCGCGAATGCCGTATTCTCCGCCATAATCTTCTTCATAAAGTCGTAAACTGCCGTAGTAGAGCCGTCACGGTTGACAAACGAGCCGCCGTCAAGGAAGCTTTCTCCAGACGTGCTGTTATTCGCCTTGGTCCAGTAGGTGAAGTAGTTGATTTGCTTCACGCCGAAGCCAAGCAAATAGTTATTCAGCCAGCGCGCGTCGTTTTCGTTGATTTGTCTGATGGCTGTAACGCCGCCGTTCGTCATCACGCAGGATTGCGTAACTACCTTTACCGCCAAATCGCGTTCTTTTGCAATTTCCGCAATCATTTGAATGTTTTTCAGCGTAGGATTATCAACGTACGGAACGCTTTCTGTCCAGAAAAGTATGCCCTCTTCTGCCGACTTAAACGGATAGTTATCGTACTGGATATAATCCGTATCCATCGCGTCTAAGAATAATTCTACGTAATCCTTATAAGCCGTAACAAGCTCCGCATTGGTAGCGCTTGATTTCGAGCTTAAGCCGGGATAACGATATTTAACAGTACTGAGATTTTCTTCTAAAGGAAGCAGGTTGTACTGCACGTAAATTTCGGGCATTACACGCTTCAACGCCTTATATACTTCGCCGTAGCAATATGCATTATAGTATGCGGGTTCGTCACCCAACTGCACGCCGTAGAACGCTTCGTGGTCCTTATAAAGAACAAGCTGGTCGTACATAAAGTTATCGATACCTTGTCTGTTGGAGAAGCGAATCACAGGCGTTATGCCACCGAAATGTTTATTACCGATTGCCGTCAAAACAGCCGTTTTTTGGTCCGAAGTCAAGCTATTATAAGCTGTCGTGTCATAATCCGTTGCCCAAGCGTCTTCGCCGTACAGCTTAACAATATCCGTTTGGATAACCCAAGGTTGATAAGAAGAAGTAGCAACCTCAGCGCCCTTACTGCCCGCTTTGAGCGGCATCGAAAGGCTAGCAATTTGATAGTCCCAAAGAATAACCTTCAACTCATTTTGCGCAGCAAGGTTCATAAACGGCAAGCCGTAATTTTGCCACGCCGTATCGCCGTCGCTGACGTTGATGGCTGTTTGTGCAAGGATAATGTTAAAGCCTGCTTCTCTATACAGGTCGTATTGTGCGTCGTCTTTTCTGAAGTCCACCTTTTCCGCCGTACAGGTCGTAGACGAGCAAGCCGTTATCGTACCATCCGAATTTTTGTGGTGATGATAAGTAGTGCTATCCACTTTATACGTACCGTCGTTGATTGAGCTGTAGCCGTAACGGTCAAGCTCTACCGCCGCTTCGTCAGAGTAGTCCACGTCCTTGGCGTATTTTGCTTTTAACGCGTCCATCGTGGTGTTTTCTTCTACGCCGAATACTCTATCGAGTACCGTCGTTTTACCAAACTGACCGTACAAGATGATGCTGCCTTCGGTGAAATCCGCAGGATCAAGTAAATCGGCTCCATTAGAATCCTGCTTTGAAATCGTGGTGCTTTGGTTATATACAACCGCACCCGTAACCATATTGATTACGTGGACTTTCAAGATAGCGCGTTTTGCGTTGTTTGCCACCGCGTCCATACCGATAATCATACGATAGGTATCGGTTACGCCCGTTAAAGCGTCGATACTGATTTGCGAAACTCCGTTATTGGACGTTGAACCGTCTTTAAAGAAGTTCGTACGGAAATCGTTTGTATTATCATCGTAGCAAGCTATCTTGTGGGCGCCGATCAACGCAGTTCTTTGATAGTGAACAGTACCGGACCCATACGTATACAAGCCGTTTGCCCATACCCAGCCCTTAACGCTGGTATCCTTTGCCGTGTTGAATGCCGTGTTGGTGATTTGGTTGTTGAAGAAGGAAACAAGCGGTACGTTGTTGCCCGTGAAGTCGAATACTACGTAATCGCCAAAGCCATAATCGCCATTGAATGCGATATAGGACATATCCGAAGTGGTAGGCTTATTTGCGGTGCCTGTCTTTGTGCTTTCCGCCAAGGTCAAGCTGCCGTTTTCGCTCCATTCGCCCTTATATACAACAAGCGCAGGCATATATTTTTCAACGACTGCCGCAAGCGTGGTGTTTTCTTCTACGCCGTGGATATAATCGACAAGCGTTTCTCTGCCGAAGTGACCGTACAGCGCGATGTCGCCCTCTTCCGCCACAGGAATGGATCTGTCGAGATTATATTCCACAACCTTAACGCCGGACGTTAAGTCTTGCACGTAAATTTGTAAATTCATCTTATCCGTGCCGTTTGCCACCCAACCAATAATCATACGATATTGATGATCGGAGAAAAGCAAGCTTGCCATACTGATAGGCGAAGGCGACGCTACCGAGCCTTCGCTGGTACGGATTTGCGTAACTGCTTGATTGCTGCCGTTATCGTCGTACTTATACGAAATTTTGTACGGGCCGACAAGAGTCAAACGATTTGCGTGCGCATTGTCGCTGCCGCCCAAAAGCAAGCCCTTGCCCTGCGTGGTCATACCGTTGGTAACAATCCAGCCTTTTACATTTTCGTCCTGTTCTTGATTCCAAATGGTTTTATCCACTACGGAGTTGAAGAAGGAGAGAATCGGCATATTGTTGCCCGTGAAATCGAATACAAGGAAGTCGTTCAAGCCATACGTGCCGCCCATCTTGATATACGACATATCTTCTACGGTTGCCGTATTGTTGGTAGGAATATCCGCAAGAGCCGTGCCGCTTGTATTCATTTCGTTGTGCGAGCTTGCCATTAAAAGTACGCTGCCGTCGTCGTTTTCGGTTGCATTGTAGGTCAAGCTTTCCTGTTCGAGCAAGACTTCGATATCGTCGATATAAATCGTACCAGCCGTGTTGCCTTGGATAATCAGGAAACGGCCGTTGCTATTGATGTTTTCAGGCAAAACAGTAACCTGCGTCCACTTGTTTGCAGGAACGGTGATACCGTTTTCGCCGAATTTTGCGCCGCTACCGTCAACGAAGTTCGTTGCCGTGGTGCCGTTCAAGCCCACCGTGCTGTAAATCCAGAAGGTGAAGCCATTTGCGCTGAGCGTGGGATAGGTAGACTGTCCTTCATTCTTATTGAACTGTACGCTCATATAGCCGTTCGTCTTTTGGAATGCCAACGAATAATCGCCGCCGTGTATTACGCTGGAATCCAGCCAAGCGTCGGTGAGTATGTCGTTCGCTGCATTGCCAAGGAAAGCGAAGGAGTATTTGCCGTTGGTATAATCCCCGCCGCCGTAGTTATTGTTGTAATAATAGAATACGTCTTGCCCATCGGCGTTGATGCTCTCCGTACGGATTGCGCCCGTGTTTGCTTCAAAGCTAAACCCTGCCGCGTTGTATTCTTCTTCGGTAACCGAACGGAAGTTATCAATTACGTACGTGCTGCCCGTCGTATCTTTAATTTGTACAAAGGTGGTGCTGTTCTTTACGTAAATGGTCGTCCAGTTGCCCTTTACAATCGTGCCGCTGCCTTGCCATTTGGTTGCGTTGCTATACGTCAGCGTTGCGTCGGAATCTTCGGGTACGTACAAATCAAATGCAAAGATACCCGTAGTTTCTTTCAGCATCGTTTGGAAATTGGTTACTGCATTTGTATTGAAACGAATGCTCGTAGTGGTGTTTGCAACGGGCGTGAAGCTATACGCACGAATACCGTCGGAAACGATTTCGTTGGTGTAGCCCGAAGCCGTGAGCGCTGTGCCGGGCGCGATACGCCAGCCCCATTGACCGCCGTTGTTCCAAGGCATATAGAAAAGCCTATTATTGCCGTCGTTCAAGCGAACGTTGCCGCCTTCTAACGCAAGGGTGCTTGCGTCGTGTTCCGCTTGCGTTGCCGCTCTGATATTGTCGATATAAATGCTATCGCCTTGTTCAAAGTTGCCCGTAGCGATAAAGTTGCTGGAAGTAACGTCTTGATTTACCCAAGCGTTATAGTCCGCTCTGGTGAAATAGAAGGTTTTAAACGCGTCCGCCGAAATACCGTTGTAGGCAACGTATTCCGCTCCGCTTTTGCCGTTAGCCATATCTTCTTCGTAGGGATCCGCTGCAAACGTACCGTTTGCACGAAGGGTCACACGACGGAAGTTACTCGTTTTGGTCGAACCCGTCTTTGCGTCGAAGGCAATATAATCTACGCTTTCGTCCGCGAAGAAGGAAGCCAAGAAGTCTAACGTTACGGTCAGTGCGGGAGATCGTTCCGCAGTAGTTGCACTGGTGTTGGTGTTGGATTTAATTCTAAGCGCCTTGCCGCCGTCGGTGGTGGACATATCCACAACTTCCAAAAGCTCGGTAGTGCCTGCCTTGCTCATATACGAAGGCACAACGCCGTCTTCAAAGGAAACTACGTTGCCATAAACCGCCGTAAGGGTAAGGTCTTGGGTAGCCACTACGCTTTCGCCTACCGCATAGAAGTTGCCGTTTTCGTCTTTCCAACCAAGGAAATCACGGAAGGAGCTGGGCGTCGGCGTGTTGAAGGGTTCGCCTACGACAACCGTTTGCGTTGCGCCGATTTGCGTGCCGCCGTTTGCATTGTAGGTAACCGTAGCCGTTTCGCCGCTTAAAGGCGCGAAATCGTCAAGGTAAATCGTACTCGTCCAGCTGCCCTGCATAATCAGGAATCTACCGCCCGCAAAGTCGTTGGTCGTTACCATAATTTGCGTCCACGTATTTGCAGGAATATAAATACCGTTGCCGTCGTTAAACAACGTATTTCCGTTGTTTACAAAAGCATTACCGCTTGTGCCGTCGATTGCCGTAGTGCTGTACATCCAGAACGTGAAGCCGTTTGCAAACGCTGTTTTGTTTTCCGTTTCACCGCCCCAAGTGAAGTACATATAGCCACTGCCTTTATCGAATGCCAACGAAGTATTGCCGCTGTGGGTGATTTCGCTTTCGTAACGCGCGTTGCTTACTGCGTTGCCGTCGCCGCTGCCGTTGCCTTCTGGAATATATAAAGTACCCTTAGATTTGTACGCGTCGCCTGCGCTATAGCTACCGCCAAAGTAATAGATGGCTTGGCCGCTCGCTGTGCTTGCGTCGTTTACCAAATTCGTACGCAACACGCCCGTTTCAAAGCCGTATTTTGCTTCGAGATATTCTTCTTCCGTAATCAAACGGATATTATCAATAACGTACGTACCGCCCGTGGTATCGGTAATTCTTGCCCATTCGTTGCTTGTAGAATCGATTTGCAAATAAACCGTCGTCCAGCCGCCCTTGTTCAAAGGTCTTGTAAACGAACCTTGCTTGAATGCCCCGTCGGAATCTGCAGGTGCGTAGATGTCAACCGTAGCATAGCCTGCGTTACGCATTGCGGTTTCGATTGTACCGTCTGCTGTATGGCAGAAGGTGAACGCCGAATCGCCTGCTGCTTTGGTGATTTGCACCGCGCGGTTGCCGTCGGAAACGATTTCGCTGGTAAAACCGTAAGAAGTCGCATTGCCGAAGTGCGTATCCCAAGTAGTGGTATTCGCGGGAACGAACAAAGGCGTAGCGTCGTTATCTCTAAAGCCGCCGTATTCAAAGCTTAACAAGTCTGCGCTTCTTTCTTCTTCCGTTGCAGGACGGATATTATCGATGTAGAAGCTTTCGCCGCCGCAAACTAAGCTACCGCCTATCATTATGAAGCGTGCCGAAGATTTACCAGCGTCTACCCAGCTTTGGTAAACCGACCTAGGGAAATAGTAGGTCTTAAACGAATCCAAAGGAAGCTCGTCGTTGTGGTAAACGGTCGTGGTTTCATACTGAGTCCACTTTGTTGCACCCTGATCGTGATAGTATACTGTAGTGCCTACTTTATCTGCGCCGGACTTTAAGTCAAACGCCATATAATCCACGTTTTCGTCCGCAAAGATTTGTCCTAAGAATGCCGTATTAATGTGCACGCCAACGTCGCTTGTAGATTCCGCCGTAGTTTGGGCATTCAACACCTTGCCTCCGTTCATTTCAGAAATGGAAAGCGTAGTTCTATCGCCTCTCAAGTACGAAGGTACGCTTGTCATATTGTCAAACGTAATCGCCTGAGAAATGACTTCGCAGGTTGCCGTAGCGTTGGCAAAACGCGCCGTAACAACCGCCGTACCCTTGCCAACCGACGTGATATTGCCATCCGCGTCTACTTTAACAATGCTTTCGTCGGAAGATTCCCAAGAAACGTGCGCGCTGTCAAAGGTGATATTATTGTCTACGTCCTTCAAGGTAGCCGTAAGCTGAACGTTAGAGCCTTCTTTTACGTAAGCGAAGCTCTTGTCCAACGTAACGGAATACTGACAGTTTTCAAGCGCGGCTTTCAGCGCGGCAATGGACGTATACGTGTTGTCGCCGTAGGTATAGGTTACCGTTCTCTTGCCGGTTTCTTCGTCCTTGGTCACCGTTTCGGTTACGCCCTGCGTATATACGTGCGCGCCGTCGATGTATTCGTTGAAAATACCCGTTACCGCCGTGATACCGTCGTAATCGGAGTACGCTTCTACCGCTACGTATGCCGCGCTACGTACGTTGTTTTCGTAGCAAAGGTCGGTATACGAATAGGTAGTTACGCCCGTGTTGGCGTCCGTTTCCGCTATGTATGCGATGCCGATAAATTCGGTGTCGTAGTTATGCAAATACAGGTTGGTGATTACGCCGTTTGCGCGATAATACGTTTCGGTGCTGTCCTTATCCGTGTATTTATACAGCTTGTTTTCTACCGTGTTGTCGCTGGAATAGAAAACGTGGTTAATTTTTGTGGTTACCGTATGGTAATTGTCCACAAAGCTTTCGTCGATGAGCGTATTGCCGTCCGTGTCGATATAAGAGAAAGGCATAATAAACATACCCATCTTCTTAATCACGCCGGGTTCAATCGTTTTCAAGTCTTTGTACTGTTCCGTACCAAGCTGCGCAATAAAACGCAAGCCCTTGGGGTTGGACATACGGATCGCCGCGCCGTCTACCATTTGGAATACGTCGGTATCCGATGCCGCGTTTGCGTTGGTGGGGTTACTTAAAAGGAGCGTTGCCGCCGAAGCGCTTACCGTTGCGCTGGCAATCAACATCGAAAGCAACGCTTTTTTCATATTTTTCTTCATTTCGCTACTTTCTCCTTTTAGTTATTCGGTCCGAAAATGTCTTCGCCGCCATCGATTTTATCGTTGCCGCCGTTCGGGTCGTAAGAATCCATCGAAGTGCCCATAATGATGTCTTCTTCCCACTTAAATACTTCCATTTGTAAGGAATTATAAGTTTTCTTCATTGTTTTTATTTTCCTATTTTTATTTTTTTTAATGTTTGTCAAGCAGGTGCCGGAAGCGTAGTGCGGACAGCCGCCGTTGCGACGGCTGTCCGTCGCACCTTGCTTATTGTTGGCAGGTTATGCCGTTACTGTGTTAAATATTTTTTGACGTGTGCCGCGTGAGCGCGCGGCTTTTGTT
>JAZSGC010000123.1:0-8444 GCA_045532525.1 Candidatus Scatosoma sp. | reverse complement strand
CGAAAGCTTCGGACGAAGAATTCGATTATCAGTTTGCAGGCTGGTTTAACGGCAACCAAGAATGGAAATTTGATACGCCCGTTACGACGGATATTACCCTTACCGCACAATGGAAGAAGACGGAAAGATTGAACGAAACGGAATTGATTGCGGCGGCGAACGCAGCAATCAGCGCGTTGCCTGCAAGCGTAACGCTGCCTAAGGATATCCACCGCGTTCCTACGATTATGGCGGCGAAGCAAGCGTTTGACGCTTTGTCGGCTGACGGTCAAGCGCAGGTTGTCGGCGCGGATAAGCTGGCGGCTTTGGTAGCGGCAATCCAAGGATATTATACCGTATACGTGCCTGACGCAGACGGCGTTGCGGCAATCCCTGGCAGTGCAGCTGTTAAAAAGACGGACATTCCCGTAACGGGCGCGCTTTCTATGGACGCAACGGTAGGCGCTATCTTTACGGGTACGAGCGGCACGGGCGGCAACGTATCCATTCTGTTTAAGAATTTCCCCGACGTTTCCGCATACGATAAGCTTTACTTCTACGTAAGAAGCAGCGTAAGCGGTTGCTTGTACGTAGCGGACGGCGACGGCAGCGGCGACGGTTGGGGTACGACCTATAAAAACAATTATGATGATATCGCGGCAAATAATACGTCCACGAATAAAGCGTGGGTGGAAGCAAATCAATGGAACTTAGTAGAATTCGACACGTCCTTGGGCTGCTTCACGACGAGCTGGTTTGCTTCTATGTGGAGCAACGCAACCGATTTCACCTTGGAAGTAGCTTCCATTATCGGTGTGAAATCTTCGGAAGTCGTTCCTAGCACTCCCACTGCGCCCGCAAACGACGTATTATACGACGCAAGCACGCAAACGATAAGCAGTTGGGATATCGGCAACGCAATTACGGCGGTAGCGGGTACAGACGCAACGTACGGCGATATTTGGACGTTTACGGCGAACGGCACGTGGGAGCAATCCGTTCAAAACTCGGTTGCAATCGACCCGACGGGCTATGAAAAAATATATTTCTACGTATATAATTCTTACGAAAATGCAAGACTTCAAATCCACGGCGGTTGGAGCGCTTGGGAAGAAGTTAAAATTGAAAACTTAGAGACGGGTTGGACGAAGGTGGAAGTAGACGTTTCCGTAATCACCACGGACGAAGCGGGTAAGCTTTACATTGTTTTGCAAGAACGCGACGGGAAAAACTTTGAAAATTGCGAATTCAAGGTTTCCAGCTTCTACGGCTTAAAGGCGGGGGAAACGGCTCCCGAATTATAAGCCTTACAAAAAAATTACGCGGTAAAATCAGCGTAAGGATAAACAAAAAACGGCTTTTTTGGAAAGGGGCTTGGGGCGAGCTTTCGCCCCAAGCTACCGCCAAAAATAAAAAAGTGAGCAAGGAAAAAGGAAGAAATGATTACGCCAAACATAGAAGAGAGATTGGAGACGGTTATCCGAAAATTAAAGGAATGGCGTACCGTAAAGACGGCGTTTTTGCCCGTCGAATACACGGACATTGTGGAAGATAAACAAACGCTCCCCGTACGTTTTGACGGTTGGAAAGCGTTTGACGCGCCGTATACCATTTATGAAAAGGAAAAGTATTTTTGGTTTAAAGCGGAGTTTGAAGTTGCAAGAAGCTCCGCGCATCAAAAGGCGTATTTTTATTTGGACAATCATATTGACGGTCGGTTTGTGGCTTCCACCATCAGACCGCAGGGATTGTTATACTTAAACGGGAAATTAGTGCAAGGCGTCGATATCAATCACGGCGACGTCTTGTTGGACGACGGTAAGTACGAAATGTATTTGCTTTTTTATTCGCATACCTTTGATAGGTATTTACCGATGGATTTTTCCATCAAATACGTAGACGAGCGCATCAATGCCTTGTACTACGATTTGTTCGTGCCTTTCCAAGCGTTGAAATTGCAGGAAAAGACGAGCAACGATTACGTGCTTTCGGCAAGCGTACTGGAAAAGGCGTTAAATATGTTGGATTTACGTAAGGCTTACTCCGACGCGTTTTATGCTTCTATTGAAAAAACGCGTGCGTTTATGGCGAAAGAGTTTTACGGCGGCGTTTGCGGAAGCCGAAACGTAGTGCATTGTATCGGGCATACGCACATCGACGTGGCTTGGATGTGGACGTTGGCGCAAACCAAGGAAAAGGTAGAACGCAGCTTTTCCACCGTATTAAAGCTAATGGACGAATATCCCGAGTATAGATTTTTCTCGTCGCAGCCGCAGCTTTTCGAGTTTTTGAAGGAACGCAACCCCGAATTGTATGCTCGGGTAAAGGAAAAGATTTTGGAAGGCAGATGGGAAGTGGACGGTTCTATGTGGGTGGAAGCGGACTGCAACCTGACAAGCGGCGAAAGCTTGGTTCGACAAATTCTGTTTGGGAAAAGGTTTTTCAAGGAAGAATTCGGCAAGGATTGCGATACCATTTGGTTGCCCGACGTGTTCGGATATTCCGCTGCGTTGCCGCAAATTATGCAAAAGAGCGGTTTGAAGAATTTTATCACGGCAAAAATCGGCTGGAATGATACCAACCGTATGCCCTATGATATTTTCAAGTGGCGCGGCATAGACGGAAGCGAAGTGTTTGCCTACTTCTTATCCACCTGTGAGTGCGACCCTAGAAACGGCGTATACGACAATACCTATACAACGTATACCGCACCCATTAATCCGATGTATATTCTGGGAACGTGGAATCGTTTCCAGCAAAAGGAATTCAGCAACGACGTGGTGATGAGCTACGGTTGGGGGGACGGCGGCGGCGGGCCGATGCGCGAAGATATCGAGCAGCAACGGCGGCTTGCGTATGGGTTGCCGGGTGTCCCCAAGGCGGAAATTCAGCCCCTGAAAACCACCGTGCGCACGATTAAAGAAAATTTTGAAAAGAACATTGACGAGCTGCAACGCCAACCCGTTTGGAACGGCGAGCTGTACTTTGAATATCACCGTGGCACGCTTTCCAGTGTTCCCGAAGTGAAGATGAACAACCGAAAGGGCGAATTTGCCTTGATGAACGCAGAGCTGTTCGGCGTGCTGGGCAATGCGATTTGCGGGAAAGAATATCCCCAAGCCGCGCTGAATAAAAACTGGAAGGTATTGCTGTTGAACCAGTTCCACGATATTTTGCCCGGTTCTTCTATCGGCGACGTATATGCGGACAGCAAGCGGCAATTTGAAGGCTTATTTGCCGAGCTTGCGCCGATGATAGAAGAAAGGCTGACGGCGATAGCAAAGCAGGTAAAAACGTCCGGCGGTACGTTGGTGTTTAACCCCAACGGCTTTACGGCAAACGGTACGTTCGTTTCCGACGGAAAAACGTATATCGCGCGGGATATCCCTGCGCTGGGGTATAAAATCGTACAAAAGACGGAAAACCCCGATGAAGTAAGCTACGGCGAACGCACGTTGGAAAACGCTTATTATAAAATCACGTTTGCGCCGTCGGGGGCAATCTGTTCGCTGATAGACAAACGGGAAAAACGCGAGTTGGTGAAAGCGGGCAAGCTTGTCAACGAGCTGGTGGTATTCCAAGACACGCCGTTCCAGTACGATAACTGGGAAATGGCTCCCTACCATAAGCAAAATAAGTGGACGTTAAGCGAAGACGCAGATTTTTCGGTGTTGGACGAAGGAGATAGAAAGGGATTTTGTATCATCAAGCGTTACGGGGAGTCAACGGTTACGCAAAAGGTATATTTATATGCGGACGGCATCGACCGTATTGATTTCGTGACTGACGTGGACTGGAAGGAAAAAAATCAGCTTTTAAAAACGGTTTTTGCATTCGATATTATGGCGGAAAAAGCCAAGTACGACATTCAATTCGGACACGTCGAACGCGCCACGCACGACAACACCAGCTGGGATTCGGCTCGGTTTGAATCGGCGGGGCAAAAATGGGTGGACGTATCGGAAAATAATTATGGCGTAGCGATTTTGAACGACGGAAAGTACGGCTTTGGCGTGGACGATGGAGAGTTGTCGATGACGGTATTAAAATCGGGCAGCTTCCCGTTTGACGGCGCAAGCGATTACGTGCCTACGTTCACGTATGCCATTTTGCCGCATAAGCACAGCGGCTGCAACGGCGGCGTGGTGGAAAAATCGTACGTATTAAACAGACCTTTCTTTGCGGTGGAAGTGCAAGAGAATGCAAACGGCGTTCTGCCTGAAGAATTTTCCTTGCTTTCCGTGGAAACGGACGGGGTTATTTTGGAAACTGTCAAGCGCAGCGAATGCGGCGACGGCGTAATTGCGCGTATGTACGAAGGGTACAAGGAAAGAAAGGCGGTGACGCTGCGTATTCCCTTGGCGACGGAAGTTTCTTTATGTGATTTAAACGAAGAAGAAATACAAACCCTGCCGATACAAGACGGCATAGTTACGTTTAATATCAAGCCTTTTGAAATGATTACTTTAAAGATAAAAGGTTTATCGTATGGAGAGAATAGAATTAACAAATGAAAAGGCAATCGCCATCGATTTTGAACGGGGCGAAATTGCAAGCGTTACATACAAAGGACGCCAAATAAACGACGGGCGCACGCCGATGTTTTCCGTAAAGCTGAGAAAGCGCACGGGGGAATCGCGCGTGATTTCGGCATACGATTGCGCTTTTTCGGGGTTTGAAAAAGGGGTGGCGTATTATTCTTCCAAATGCGTCGACGTACAGCTTCGTTTACAAGAAAAAGACGGCGCGTTGGTTTGGAGAGCGGACGTAAAAAACAAAACGCAGGACTTGTTGGAGTGGGTGGAAGTGATGTCCTTTACCGTTACGGGACGTTTGAAAGACGAACCGCAGGGCAGGGGCGAAATCGTTTATCTCTATAACGAAGGCTGTAAGGTGACGAATATGGCGTATAGAGAAAGTATGCCTTTCCGTTACGCGGAGCCCGATTATCCCAGCAAAAACAGTTTTTCCATATTCCCGAATATGATTTCCGCACAATTTATCGCTTACCTTGTGGACGGCGCGGGGATTTATTTGGGTATGCACGACGAAGAAAGAACGACCAAGCACGTGGATTTTTGCTATGATAACGGTAATATCAAAGTATTTATGCGCACGTTCTGCGACGTGGACTACGGACAGGATTACACAATGCCTTTTGACAGCGTGCTTTGCGTGTTTCACGGAGACTGGTATCAGGCGGCGGATATTTATTATCGCTGGTTCGCTTCGCATACGCCTGCGGGGCTGAAAAAGATTGCCGATAATTCCGCTTTGCCCAAATGGTATAAGGAGTCGCCGCTGATCGTGGCGTATCCCTTACGCGGCACACACGACGTGGATACGACGGAAAACGGTTTATATCCGTATAAAAACGCGTTGCCGTTGTTGGAAGATATCGCGCAAAAAACAAACGGGCAGGTAATGGCGCTTTTGATGCATTGGGAAGGGACTGCGCCTTGGTCGCCCCCTTACGTTTGGCCGCCTTACGGTGGCGCGGACGAGTTCTCCGCATTCGTAGAAGAAGCGCATAGCAAGCAAATGCTGGTAGGGTTATATTGCAGCGGCTTAGGTTGGACGCAGCATAGCCATACGGACGATAGCTATCAGCCCACGGACAAATACGACAGTTTGAGAATTGCGGAGTGCGTTTGCACCGACTCCGACGGAAAAATAGACAGCACCATTTGTTTGGCGCAGAGAGACGGGTACGATTTTTGCCCTGCGTGCGACGTGACCAAACAAATTTTTAAGGCGGAGTTTGATAAGCTTTGCGCAAGTCAAATCGACTATGTGCAGGCGTTGGACCAAAATCACGGCGGTAGCTCGTATTTTTGTTACAGCGACAAACACGGGCATACGCCTGCGCCTGGAAAATGGCAGCAAATAGAAACGAACGCGCTGCTTTCGGGTATTTCCAAAAACGGCGTGTTGCTGGGGTGTGAATCGGCGGCGGCTGAGCCGTTCTTGCAGCAACTGCAATTTAGCGACAACCGCTTCGAGTTGAATTATTATTTGGGTACGCCTATTCCGCTTTATGCTTACGTATTCCACGAATACGTCAACAACTTTATGGGCAATCAAATTTGCGCGATGCTGGAAAAGCGTGAAAATAATTTTACGTACCGCCTTGCGTATGCCTTTACGGCAGGGGATATGCTCACCGTAGTTATGAACGGCAGCGGGGATTTACAGCACGCTTGGTGCGATTACGCAGAGCCTAAGGATAAGCACGTGGATAAGGACGTTGCGTTAAGCTTTATCAAAACGCTGAATTCTTGGCGAAAAACGGGCGGAAAAGAGTTTTTGCATTACGGGAAGATGATTGCGCCCATTGCTGTAAAATGCGGGAAAGAGCGGTTTTTATTAGAAGATAAAAAGACGTATTTCACGGCGGATGAAGTTTTGTGCGCGGCGTACCAATTTGGCAAAAAACGTGCACAGTTTATCGTCAATTATAATTTACACGCTGCGGAAGTGGCTTGGGAAACGCCCTGCGACGTGTATTTGGATAGCGATTTGTCGCGTATCGAGTGTCAAAAAACGCGCTTAACGATGCCCCCCTTGTCCGTTGTGATGCTGAAATTGACGGATTAAAAGAAAATAGATAGGTGTAATTATGAGAAAAGGCAGAATAACCATTCCTACGGATGAAAATTACGTAGAAGGTACGAAAAAAATAGCGAATTTATGGGGCGCGGACGCGGTGCGCGATTGCGACGGCGTAAAGCTCCCTAAAAACCCGAAAGAAATTGCGGACAAGGTGTATAACGTATATTTTGTTGACCGCGGCAACCACGAATGGGCGGCAAATAATCCCGACGAATGGCAGCATATGTTCATTATGACGCCTTTCGTTACGGCAACGGAAGAAAGGCTTTCGGTGCATTTAATGGACACGTTCTATGCCGAACAAGTAAAGCCCGATTTCTCCCCCGAAGCGGTAAAGCATATTGAAGTTATGGATAGAACAACGGGGCAGGTATGCGATGAATGGGAAATTGATGAAGAAAACGGAAACGTGATTATCCGCAATGCAACGCCCTTTCATCAATATACGGTGGCGTTTTTAGGGGTTTCGTTGTGGCACCCCGTACATATGTATAATTACATCACGAACAACTGGGACGAGCCTCACCATATCATGTACGATCCGTATTATCCCAAGACGAAAAAATTTATTCGCGAAAACCTGCAACGCTGGTGCGACGCAAACCCCGAAAGCAACGTCGTACGTTTTACCACCTTCCTTTATATGTTCTCGCTTGTGTTCAATCAATACGGCAAGGAAAGAAACGTGGACTGGTTTGGTTATAATATGGCGGTCAGCCCCCGTATGCTGGACGATTTCGAAAAGGAATACGGCTATAAAATGCGTGCGGAATATCTCGTAGACGCGGGTTATTACAATCAAACGCACCGTATCCCCACGAAAGAATACAAGGACTGGATGAAGTTCGTGCAGAATTTTGTAACGGAAACGGTCAAGGATTTGGTAGAAATCACGCACAAAAACGGCAAGGAAGCGATGATGTTCCTTGGCGATTGCTGGATAGGTGCGGAAATTTTTGGCGAAAGATATAAAGAGCTTGGCTTGGACGCGCTTGTTGGTTCGGTTGGCGGCGGCGTCACTGTTAGAATGCTTTCCGACGTAGAAGGCGTAAGATATAAAGAAGGGCGTTTCTTGCCGTACTTCTTTCCCGATACTTTCTTTGAAGGCAACGAAGATAACGCTGTGGCGGAGTTGAACAATAACTGGATTACTGCGCGCCGTGCGATGATGCGTAATCCCTTAGACAGAATCGGCTTTGGCGGGTATCTCGAATTGGCAGCAAAATTCCCGAAATTTATCGAACGAGCAGGGCAGGTATGCGATGAATTCCGTTATATTTACGATACGGTGAAAACGCAAACTCCGAAAAACTTTGCAAAAGTGGCGGTTTTGAACGCTTGGGGCAAGGTGCGTAGCTGGATGTGTAATATGACCGCGCACGAGCTTTGGTATCAGCAAAGCTATTCTTATCAGGGCATTTATGAAGCTCTGAGCGGCTTGCCCGTAGAAGTGCAGTTTATCAATTTCGACGACGTAAAGGCGGGTAGACTTGATGAATTTGACGTTGTTATCAATGCAGGTGACGCAGGTACGGCTTGGAGCGGCGGCGAATTCTGGGCAGATGAAGAAATCGTTACCGCTGTAAGAAAATACGTATATAACGGCGGCGGTTTTATCGGCGTTGGCGAGCCTACGGCAATCCAAAGAAACGGCAAATTCTTCCAGCTTTCCGACGTGCTTGGCGTGGATAAAGAATGCGGCATTTCGCTTGGTGAAGATAAGTACAACATCAACAAAAACGGCGAACACTTCATTTTGGACGGCATAAAAACCCCCGTAGATTATGGTGAAGATAAAAAGAATATTTTTGCGCTTGACGGTACGAACGTGGTGGATATCGTATTCTCGGATA
>JAZSGC010000022.1:0-10122 GCA_045532525.1 Candidatus Scatosoma sp. | reverse complement strand
TGATAATCTTTTCACACGATATACTCGTGAAACAATCAACGTAAAACTCGTGATTTATTTCGTATCACACCACGTAACCCCCGCACTGCATTCGGCAATCAGCGGCACTCGCAATTTTACGGCATTTTCCATTTCCGTTTGCAGTAATTTAGCAACCAAACTCGCTTCTATTTCCGGCGCGTCAATGACAAGTTCGTCGTGGACTTGAAGCACAAGCTTAGCTTTGTAGCCTTCTTCCTTTAATCGCTTATGCACGTTGATCATCGCCACCTTGATAATATCCGCACTTGACCCCTGCAAAGGCATATTCATCGCGGCTCTTTCGCCAAACGAACGTACGTTATGATTAGAAGAACGAAGCTCGTTAATAACACGTCTGCGACCGAACAGCGTTTCAATATAACCGTCGCGAGCTGCTTTTTCCACGTTATCGCTCATATATTTTTTCACGTCGGAATACGTTTCAAAATACCTATCAATATAATCCTTTGCCATTTTGGGCGTAATATTTAAATCGTTACTTAACCCAAACGCGCTTATACCGTAAATGATACCGAAATTGACCGCCTTAGCGTCGCGCCGCATTTGCGGTGTAACTTCCTTTAACGGCACGTTAAAAACCTGCGAAGCCGTGGTTGCGTGAATATCTTTCCCGTCGCAATAAGCTTGAATCAATTCTTTACACTCGGAAAAATGCGCCAGTAAACGCAATTCAATTTGCGAATAATCCGCGTCAATAAGAACGTGCCCCTTGCTTGCCGTGAAAAGCTTACGAAGCTCTCGCCCTTCCGGCGTTCGTATCGGAATATTTTGCAAATTCGGATTCGCGCTGGAAAGCCGCCCTGTTTGCGTATAGCTTTGATGATACGTCGTATGCACGCGACCGTTGACAATCAGCGGTTTGAAGCCTTCAATATACGTGGAATTGATCTTTTGAATTTTACGATAACGCAAAATATAACGAACAATTTCCGAGCTATCCGCATATTTTTCAAGTTCTTCCGCTGTCGTTTTATAGTTTTTGCTTTCCTTGTTTTTCTTTGTGCCAGCACCGATTTTCAGTTTTTCAAATAATACTTTTCCTAACTGTTGGGTGGAATTAACGTTAAAAACTTCTCCCGCAAGCTCATAAATCTTCCCAACGGTTTCTTTAATTTCACGATTGTACTTTGCGGAAAGCTCCGTTAAGGTACGCATATCCACCGCAACGCCCTGCTTTTCCATATCAAAAAGCACGCAAACCAACGGCAATTCTATGTCGTGATAGAGTTTACGTTCCGCGTCGCGCAAGTCCTTACTATATGCAGTATATAAATAATACAGCCCATACGCCTTGTTCTTTTCCGCCAAGGAATAATATTGCAAGCAAAAATTTAACTCGTCCGTATTTCCTAAGCCATCTGCCAAGCATTTCAAAATAGAAACGTCATCGTACGGTGCGGAAAATTCCACGTCGTAAACACGGAGCTTATGCATAACATCTTTCGTGTTGTAGGAAATAACGCGCTTCTTCCCCCCATAAATGCAACGGAGTATCGGCGCAAGCTGGTAATCGAAAAAGCCTACGTCAAGTAAGCCTGTTTTTACAGGGAATACGTATTCCGCTTTATTTTGTACGCCATCCAAAGTTTCGGGCAAGTAGACGCGCAATTCTTTTTCATCAAAATAGGCGGCAATTACGGGCGATTTCGCAGCCTCGATAAGTTGTATGCCTTCCTGAATGGAAGTAAATAACAGTTCTTCCACTAAAATAGGCTTCAGGTCGGTTGTGTCTTGCACGCTTTCCGTTTCGTCCTCGCCGCCAAATATATCCTTTACGAGCAAGCTTTTGAATTCGAGCTCGACAAATTTATCCTTCAATGCCAAGGAAAAAGGCATACGCAAAACACACTCGCAAAGCTCGATTGCATAGGGAGCATTCACGTCGATAGTCGCCAACTGCTTAGAAAAATACGCGTTTTCCTTTCCGACGGAAAGTTTATTATGCAACGCGCCGCTAATATCGTCCAAATGTGCGTAAATACCATCGAGCGTTTCGTACTTTTCCAAAAGGCTCATTGCGGATTTTTCTCCAACGCCTGCAACGCCGGGGATATTGTCCGATTTATCACCCATAAGAGCCTTTAAATGAATAATTTGCGACGGTGTTAAACCGATTTCATCTTTAAAATTTTCGGCGTTTAATTCTAAAATATCGCTAACGCCCTTTCTCGTAAGGCAAACGGAAGTAGACTCGTCTACAAGCTGATAAGCGTCTCTATCCCCCGTGTAGATATACGTTTCTAACGAGAATTTTTTGCTAAGCGTACCGATTAAATCATCCGCTTCATAACCCGCAAGCTCGCAAATACGGATATTCATCAACCGCAAAACGTCCTTAATAATCGGCATTTGCTTTGCCAAATCTTCGGGCATAGGTTTTCTGCCCGCTTTGTAATCCACGTAAGCTTGGTGACGGAACGTCGGCGCGTGTACGTCAAAAGCAACGGCGATGTGCGTCGGCTTTTTATCCGAGATAATTTTTAAAAGTAATTTGACAAAGCCGAATACGCCGTTCGTCGGCAAGCCGTCCTTAGTTGTAAAAACGGGCGTAGCGTAAAAAGCCCTATTCATTAAGCTGTTACCGTCGATCAAAACGAGCTTTTCCATTTTATAAACTCCTTTCGCCTTTTCTAATTATATTGTACCACGAAACGAAAAAAATCGCAAGAATATTTATAAAAAAAGCAGGAAATCTACTAGACTTCCTGCTTTTTTTGGTGCCGAAGGTGGGACTTGAACCCACACGTTGTCTCCAACAATGGATTTTGAGTCCATCGCGTCTGCCATTCCACCACTTCGGCGTTCAACAGCTTATTTATTATAAGCGATATTCTAAAAAAACGCAAGCGTTTTACCACTATTTTTTAATATTTTTTTAATATTTTTTGTAATTACCCTACATTGAATGTCAAAAAAACGCAACCCGTTCAGAGCTGCGTTACTTGTATCTTGCGATTTCTTTTTGCACGTTCTTTCTTTACAATTCTATCCACCGCGTCTTTCCCCATTTTCGCCGCTATCGGCAAGCCGCCCGGCGATTGCAACCATTGCGTTGCCAAAAAAACCTTTGGACGTTGCTTTACGCGATTGTCTAACTTTTTGGGGATAATTTTCGGCGGCAATAAAAAGCTCATATAAGAGCCGACTTCGGCGTTTGTATAACGATGATACGTAGCAGGCGTCCACACGTCAATGCACCGCAATTTTCCTTGCAGTTGCGGAAATTTTTTTTCAATGCATTTTTGCACGCTTTGTGCAATTTCCTGCTTTTTTTGTTGATATTCCACTGGTTTATTACGCAGTTTTATAAATTGCAAGCAGGTTTTTTCTCCGCAAAAAATTAGGGATTGAATTAAATTATGCCCCTTGGGCGAAAACTCTTTTTCGTGGGAAAACTCACGAATAATTAAATTTTCCGCATGCAACTTTTTTTGTTCCGCCTTAGGCAGTTTAAAGATAAAATCACCGCGGAAAGGCAGCTTCGCGCAATCGCAACCAAAGGCGCATTGCAAACTGGAAAAACGCGGCATTTTGGGATCGGCATAGCGTTTTGCAAGGGCGCGCGGCAAAGGTAAATTTAATAGCTTTTCAAAGGCGACGGACGGCTCGACGGTTAAAATTACGTAATCCGCTTCAAGCGACGTTCCGTCGGAAAATTCCACCCTTTGTTTTCCATCGCTACTTTCCGTAATTTTTACCGCTTCTCTTTTAAGATACAGCGTACCGCCAAGCCTTAAAAATTTTTCCGTAATCCGTTTTGCCATCGCCAACGAGCTTCCCTTGGGAATTCCGCCGTTTCCCCCGCAGAAGGTCGCAAACGTAATAATTAAAGCAAGCGAAGCAAAATCCTTGCCAAGCATCGACGTAATAAAGCCCTGTAATTGCGGATTTTTAAAACGCTTTGCAAGCTCTCCCGTTGTCATCTTAAAATATCTATACATTGACGGAAGCGCGAGCAATTCTTGAAATACGTTACTTTTTTTATCGTTATTCGCGCCTAAAATCCCATTGTGACCCTGTACGGTCTTTATCGCTTTGATAAAACGCTTAATTTCCCTTTCATCTTCAGGCGCAACCTTTAACAATTCATCTTCCAGTTCAGCCAAATCTCTATATAGCGATACTTGCACCCCTTCGTCTTCATAAGTATAAAGTGCGTCGGCTTGATAAACTTTTACCTTCCCAAGAGCGCCTAAATCTTCCCATAAAGCATACGAAGCGCTGTTCGGGTTTGTACCTGTCAGCCAATGAATACAGTTATCAATGTGGTATTCTCCGCGCTGCCAGCCTGTTAAATTTCCACCTGCGATCGCTTGTCTTTCGCATATGGTTGCGTGGTGTCCGTTTAATTGTGCATAAATCCCTGCCGACAATCCCGACACCCCCGCGCCAATAATGAGTATTTCCGCCATACTTCCCCCTTTTATAACTAATGATAACGAAACAATCATTCCCAAAATGGGGAAACTTTAATCCTATTAAAACGCAAGAAAAAAGAAAAGCAGGCACTTGAACGCGTACCTGCTTAACCCTTATTGAATTTTTTCCGCTTCCTGCATTATTTGCGAATTGATTTTTGCCATTTCTTCGACGGGAATTTTAACGACTACCCGATCATAAGTAACCAAGCCGTTAATTTCTTCTTCGACGTCGGAAACTTGCGTATAAATACAACCGCTTAACCCCTTGGAAATCAACGGAAGCAATTTCTTTAAATACAATTTTTTCAAAGCATCCACAAGCTTTTCTTGCGACTTAAATTTCTTATAACCAAACTCCTTGTTTTCATCGAACACGCGTCCGTCGCATTTCATCGAATACCCACCGAACTCGCTTAAAACAACGGGGCGCGGATCCATAGGCACGCGCAACGGCGTATAATAGGTATGCAAGCTTAAAAGCTCCGTTTTGTCAACGCCCTGATCGTGCCAGCCGCTGACCGAATCGACGATCCGCGTCGGGTCTTTTTCCTTTACGTAGTCCGTCCATTTCGCCGAATCAAACTGACCCCAGCCTTCATTAAATGGTACCCATAACCCAATGCAGGTGCAGTTATACAACTGTGCAATCGTTTCGTCTACGCTTTGTGCATACCCTTCACGCCCCGCCTGATCTTCGCGCGCAAAATATTTGTAATCATTGTCACGGTGTTTTATCCCTAAAAACGGGAATGCCGCAATATGCGTGAACGCGTACCTGCCCCCGCCATTTACAAAATCCTGCCACACGATAAGCCCAATTTTGTCGCAATGATAATACCAACGCATCGGCTCAATTTTTATATGTTTACGCACGCTATTAAAGCCCATATCCTTTAAAAGCTGCAATTCATCCTGCGCCGCTTTATCACAGGGATACGTCAACATACCGTCCGACCAATAGCCTTGGTCTAACACGCCGTTAAAAAAGTAGGGTTTCCCATTTAACGCCAGCCGTTTTTTACCTTTACGATCTTTGACAATCCCAAAGGAACGAACCCCGAAATAGGATTTCACTTCATCACCGCTTGCGTTTGTTAAAACAAAATCGTAAAGCTTGGGATTCTCAGGTGACCAAAGCACAAAATCATAATTTAACGTAATTTTTTCTGTAAACTTATGGCGCAAAATTTCCGTTGCGCCGTCATAAACGGTAATTTCCGTTTCGCAATCGTTGTCCAAAAGAATTTCTACCGTTTTCTCCAAAGCGTTTGTCGTAATACGGAAATTTCCAACGTGCTCCTTGGGCATACTCTCTATCCAAACGGATTGCCAAATTCCGCTTTGCGGCGTGTACCAAATTCCACCGCGTTCATCGCTTTGTTTGCCACGCGCGCCGCTGTTTCTCGTTCCTTCGTCACGGCAAACGACTTGAATTTCATTTTCACCTAAACGAGCAACGTGGGTAATATCCATAGAAAACGCCGTATAACCGCCGCGGTGCGCACCTACCTGCTCCCCGTTGCAATAAACCACACATTCGCTGTCCACCGCGCCGAAATGCAACAACGTAATCCCACGCAATAATTCCTTGCTAAGGAAAATTTTTTTGCTGTAATGCAGTTCTTCGTTAGCCTTTAAAACAAACCCGTCCGCAATCCCGCTATTCAACGTTTCAGGGGAAAACGGAACGCAAATTTTTCCTTCATAGGCGCGAGTTGCCCCGTCCGTTTTATAAAAATCCCATTCGCCGTTTAGGCACAGCCAATCTTTACGTTGTGCTTGCGGGCGCGGATGCTCGCCGTGGGGCATAGCTCCAATTTCATAATTCGTTTTTAATCGCATTTTTCTTCCCCCGAATCGACGGATTTCATCTTGCGCGTGATACGACTAAGAATGGGCAGCAGCGCAAAAATTAAGCAAGCGGCAATAGCTGCGGCAAGGAAAATTTCAGGCGCGGGTATATACGCCGTCGTCATCGTATCCGCGCTCCCCATATCAGGCAACGGAACGGCTGCCGCCTTATTGATGGCATTTCCAATCAAGGGGCCAACCAGCATCGGCACTAAAACGCTGAAAATCATACGGATCCCCTGTAATTTCCCTGCGTCGTTTTTCGGCGTGTAATCGCGCACCAAAGCCCCGCAAAGCGCGGAAATCAAAATATACCCCGTAATCATTACAAAGCCGGCGATACCAAAAGTGATAAGCGTAAGAATTTTCCCTTTAAAATTACAAAAATACATTGCAAGTAAGCCGAGCGCAAAAATCCCCGCCGCTATGTACAACAGCTTGCCTTTATCCATTTTATCGCTAACGCCGCCAAAAAGAATATTCAATGCGCCGCCAAGTACGATAGCAACGCCGAAAACGACGCTGTATTCCGTATTTGAAAAGCCGAGATAGGTCTTCATATAAATAATAAGATAGGGCATAAAAATTTGGCAGGCGACGCCGTAAATACCGATAATGCAAAGCACCACGTAAAAAGGCAGATTATTCTTAACTACGCTGGGTTTAAAGCCGTAAACAATATCTTTAAGCGAGCCTTTTCTTTCTAAATTGCGGCTGTCTTTTACAATGAAAATACCAACCGCGCCGCAAGCGCTGATTAGGATACCCAAGCCCAAAAACAGCCACTTATAGCTAATAATTTCGGTGAGCATACCAAATCCACCCGCAACGATAAGCATTGCGGCCAACGGCAACACGGACAAAACGCCTTCCACCTTACCGCGATAGCTTTCGTGGGTGTTATCCGTTACCCAAGCGTTAAACGCCGCGTCGTTTGCGGTTGAGCCGAACACCGTCATCACGCAATCGCCAAGAATAACGATAACCAAAGTCAGCGTGATGGCGCGTGTTTGTGGAATATCAAAAATGGATTGCACGTTTTTCACGCTGATAAAACCAAATAATGCAACGGTAACCCCCCAGATCAAATACCCTATGGAAATAAAATGCCTGCGGTTACCGATTTTATCCGAAACAACCCCTGCAACTAACGTTGTCAACGTAGCTACGATACCCGAAAGTTGCACCATAAGCGTAACGGCGTCCAAATCCTTGGAAATCGTTTCAAAGACAAAAAGATTGAAGTGCATATTCTCAACCGACCAAGCAATTTGTCCGATTAAGCCAAACAAAACGAGTATCCACCAGTTGCGTTTTTCAAATTTTAAATTTGTCATTAGCGTCCCCTATTTTTTCGTTGATAATACTATATCATATTTTGTAATTTCTTGCAAGTATTTCCACAAAAAAACGCCCCCGTAATCACGAAGGCGTTCATTTGTTTTTTTATTATTTTAAAATTTCGCGAATGATTTCGCCCATTTCTTTGAATTGCGCTTCCATTTCGCTTGCCAAGCGGATTTGCGTACGGCAGCGAACAAGATTATGTTCGGGATATTTCGTTGCAAAATAGGTATCCCCCGCCAAATAATCGGTAAGGAAACGCATACCGCATTCAATCGTCATCAAATACGAGCCGTAGGGCAACAGCTCCGCTTCACGAGGGGTGATACTATTTTTTACCGCACCGCAATAGCCTTCCGCATAAGCTTTAAAAAGCTGAATGTCAAAATGCACTTTATCCAAATCCTTTTCATCTTCCGCCGCGGTAGATGCGCCGAAACGAATGGAGTCGCCAAAGTCGAACAGCATTGAACCGGGCATAATCGTATCAAGGTCGATAACCGCTCTTGCTTGTCCCGTTTTTTCGTCCATAAGTATGTTGTTAAGCTTGGTATCGTTATGCGTAACGCGCAAAGGCAACGAGCCGTCCTGCAAGCCCGCCATCGCGATTCCGTAAGTATTTTCGTGAGAAAGAACAAAATCGATTTCCGCTTGACAGTCTTTTGCTCTACCCATTTTATCTTCCGCCAAAGCCGCCTTAAAATCGGCAAAGCGCTTGGGTGTATCGTGGAAACGCTTGATGGTTTCCGTCAGCTTGGAAGCGTCAAACTCAGCAAGATAGTTTTGGAATTCGCCAAAAGCTTTTCCCGAGTTTTTAAACACTTCTTTGTCCGTTACTTTTTG
Organism: Candidatus Scatosoma sp.; assembly: GCA_045532525.1. GTDB lineage: Bacteria > Bacillota > Clostridia > Christensenellales > Borkfalkiaceae > Scatosoma. Next base: position 1,621 of record JAZSGC010000022.1, on the reverse strand, counting down.
ATAGGTGACCGTATTTTCGATGAAATCGTATACGCGATAGCAATCCACAGCTTTCAAAAACGGCTTTCCGTCCTTGGTGGGAACAACGTTTAAGGTTTCAATGCCGCGCGCCTTTAAATGCTCGGTCACGCCGCAAATATTCGACATTAAGCTATCGGGATCGGAGAAAACCTTCGTGTTCATTTTTTGCATAATGTAACGTTTTTGGGTTGTGGTTACAAGCAAGGTAAGATTGATATGCCCTTCGCCGTAAGGACAAATTTCAACGACTTCCCCGTCTAAGCAAAAAGTTTCCGCTATGGCTTTGTATTCGTTTAAATAGGTAGACATAATAGTACACTCCTGTTTTAATATACCTTAATTATATGCCGATTGATAAAAATTGCAATAGAAATTATTTCTGTGTTTTTTGAAATTCTTTCGCAAAATTTAAAATTGAAATAATCATATAGCCCCGTCAAAACGTTTACAAATGTGATTTTTTTTGTTATACTATGCATATGGAAAGAAAAGCGAAGCCTAAAAAATTTTATATGCATAAGATTTCCAATTTGCTCAACGTACAAAAAATCGTTACGGTACACTACCAATCGTTGGAGCGTAATTACGTATTCCCCGAAGAAAAACACGATTTTTGGGAAATCAATTACGCGGACAAGGAAAACGTCTTCATTGGACTGGGCAATAAAAAAATCGAGCTAAAACAAGGCGAAATGCTCTTTATAAAGCCCAACCAACCGCACTACGTGGAAAGCGGAAATAAAGAGCCGAACCTGTTTATCATTTCCTTTACAACAAGGTCGGAATCGATGAATTTTTTCCGCGGTAAAAAATATCCCGTACCCGAAAATTATCGGTATTTGCTGCAAAATATAATGTCGGAAGCACAACAAACCTTTGAATTACCCGATTTTGACCCGAATTTAACCGAACTAAAATTGCGGACAAATCCCAACTTGGGCGGCGAACAAATTTTAAAAAATTCGTTGGAAACTCTACTCATTTATTTATTGAGAATTGCGCAACAGAACGCGCCCACGTCACAGGGATTTTTCGTTTCAAAGATTGCCGATTCTTCCGAACTGGAAGATGAAATTTATAAGTTTTTAACGTCAAGAATTTACGGACAGTTCCAGCTGTTAGACTTGACGGAAGCCTTGCACTACGGCACTACGCATTTATGCACCTTCTTTAAAGCAAAAACGGGACAAAGCATATACCAAACGTATATGAAACTGAAAATCGACGAAGCGAAAAAATTGATTCGAAAGCATTATGCCTTTTCGGATATCAGCGATTTGCTGTACTTTGATTCCATTTCCAGCTTTACGTCGGTATTTAAAAAATACGTCGGTATGACCCCCGGCGAATATCGAAACAGTATTAAGTAACAAAAAACGAACTCCTAAGAGTTCGTTTTTTATTTTTTAACGATAATTTTTCCTTCGGAAAGTTCGAATACCTTATCGGCGATCGCAAGCGCCGCAGGACGATGGGTTACGATTAAACAGGTTTTGCCCGTTAGGGATTTAACGTTTTGTAAAAGCTGTGTTTCCGTTTGCGAATCCAAGGCGGAGGTTGCTTCGTCCAAAAGCAAAATAGGACGATCGGATACGATAGC
>JAZSGC010000004.1:0-11228 GCA_045532525.1 Candidatus Scatosoma sp. | reverse complement strand
CAGAACCGACTTTCTTCTCGACGCCTTTTTTGTAAATGACGAGGGTAAGAAACACACCTATTGCCGCCGCAAGCACCGCCGCACCTGCCGCGATACCGACTGCTGCCCCTACGGGCAATGTAGAAAGAAACAGGACGCTCAAATTATAAGTGCTCATTTGTTGCCTCCTGTATAAAATTAAATTGAAAAATATTACCTAAACGGTTTTATAAAAACCGACTTATAATTTTTTCCATCATACATATTGTACAACATATTTTCTCAAATGTCAATTGTTTGACTAAAAATACTTTTGCATATCCGCAACAATTTTGCACACAAAAAAGGAGACGCACGCGCCTCCCTTTGATTGTTTGTTTTTTATTCTTCCGCCGTTTCGCCTTCTTCCGTTTTGCCTTTTGCCGCGTCACGGATTTTTTGTTCGATTTCTGCTTTGATTTCGGGGTTTTCCTTCAAGAACGTACGCAGTTTTTCGCGCCCTTGTGCAATTTTGTTGCCCTGATAGCTGAAAAACGAACCGCTCTTTGCGATGATGTCGTACTGAACGCCCATATCCATAATGCAGCCTTCTTGCGAAATGCCTTCGCCGAAAACAATATCGAATTCCGCCTGACGGAAGGGAGGCGCAAGCTTGTTCTTCACAACCTTGGCTTTGGTTCTATTCCCCATAGCGCCGTCCGCGTCTTTTAAGGTATCCATTTTGCGGATATCCAAGCGCATACTTGCATAGAATTTTAATGCTTTACCGCCGGGCGTAGTTTCGGGATTGCCGAACATAACGCCAACCTTTTCACGAAGCTGATTAATAAAGATAACGCAGGTTTTGGATTTATTGACGATTGCCGTCAATTTACGAAGGGCTTGCGACATCAATCTTGCCTGCAAACCGACGTGCGTGTCCCCCATATCCCCTTCAATTTCCGCTTTGGGCGTGAGCGCAGCAACGGAGTCTACGACGATGATATCCACCGCCGAGCTTCTTACCAACGCGTCCGCAATATCCAACGCCTGTTCACCCGTATCGGGTTGCGAAACGTACAAATCGTCAAGGCTGACGCCAAGCTTTCTTGCATAGACGGGGTCAAGCGCATGTTCTGCGTCGATAAACGCGGCTACGCCGCCCATCTTTTGCGCTTCCGCAATCGCGTGCAGAGCAACGGTGGTTTTACCCGAAGATTCAGGTCCGTAAATTTCGATGATTCTACCACGGGGGAAACCGCCGATTCCCAAAGCCAAGTCCAAGGTCAAGCAGCCCGAAGGAATAACTTCGATTTCCGTTTTGCCTGCGTCGTCGCCAAGGCGCATAATCGAGCCTTTACCATACTGCTTTTCAATTTGCAGCAACACGGCGTCTAACGCTCTCATTTTTTCTGTGTTTTTTTCGTTTGCCATATATATTCTCCTATTTATTTTTTCTGCATTATAAGTCTTTGACTTCCTTGTATGCGTGGTATAACGCATAATTGATTGCCTTTTCGGTAATATCCTGCCGCGAACCGTCAAAAACGTATCGATACACCCGCACGCGCTCCCTTGTTCCTACGGAAATGTAGCAAAGCCCAACGGGCAAACCAGACCTATCCGATTTTGGACCTGCCAGCCCTGTAGTAGCCACAGCCACGTCGCAATCTCCCGTGTTTAAAAGTCCGCAAGCCATTTCATAAGCCGTTTTATCGGAAACCGCGCCTACGGTATTCAGCGTATAGTTCGATACGCCTAAACGCTTTATTTTTGAAGTTTCGTTATAGGTGTTTAAGCCCTCGAAATAGACTTGACTAGCCCCCGAAACCGATGTAATTCGTTTCGCGAGTCCGCCCCCTGTAAAGGATTCGGCAACGCTGATTTTTCGCCTTCTTAATTTGAGCAATTCCACCAGCTGTTCTTCTACGGAATTATCGTTCAACGCGTACACGGTATCCCCTAATGCGTCTACAAGCCTACGCAAAACTTCGTCGATAAGCATCTTTGAGGCGTCGTTATTGTACACCAACGTGATTACGTCTTCCCCATAACGACAGGTATGCACGCAACGGATTTTATCCCCTGCATAAGCACGGACGTCCTGCAAAAGACTTTCAATTCGCTGCGCGTTTGCGCCGATGGTACGAATGTGTAATTGCTCGTACGCCATACCGCTATTTTGCGCTAAAAAAGGCAAACAAATTTGCTTGACGTATTCCGCTCCCGTTTCCGTTTGATCGGCGGAAGCCAAAAATAAAACGACTTTCCCATCTTTGTATACGCAAGCGTTTGCAAAGCTATGCTGTGCCGCCGACGGAGAAAAGACGGCGTCCGCATATCCCTTTGCAAAGGGCAACGCCGATTTATCCGAAAGAAGCGCAATTACGCCGCAACGTTGTTTTAAACCTTTCAGCGTTTCCACTATCGTTTGCTTGTCGCTTTGGCTTAGTATGTGGATTTCATCAAAGGGATATCCACCCGAAGCAAACGCTTCTATAACGGCAAACGAGGCACCCGTGTCCGCGTTCACCGTATTTTTTAATAAAATACAAGCGTTTGCCATCGCGCTTTCCCCGTTAGGCGTCCTTTAATACTTGTCTGTTTTTAACAACGTAGGAAATGCCCGACCAAACGGTGAGAATAGTTGCAGCCGCAAATAATACCAAGCCTACATAGCAAACGATTTCCCCCGCTAATCCTGGAACACTTGCCGAGAATAAAAGCGCAAAAATGCTGACGTCTTGGAAAATCGTTTTAATTTTACCAAGCTTGTCCGCCGCAAGCACGACCTTGTTGACAGCCGCAATTTGACGGAATGCGCTGATAATCAATTCTCTTGCCATAATCACGCAAATGCATACCGCAAGCGTAATATAGATAGCGTTCGTCCAAGCTAATCTTGCCCATAACCCGTCCATCGTCAAAAGCAAAATCATTGCCGTAGAAACCAACACCTTATCCGCGATAGGATCGAGAAACTTCCCTAAGTTGGTCACCAGCTTATATTTACGCGCAATATGCCCGTCGATGAAATCGGTGCAAGCGGCAACCGCGAAAATAATCGCTGCGATACCAAACGCGATGGGTGCGCCTTTGATTTCAGGCAAAACGCCGTCTAAAAAAAACAGCACGATGAATACCGGAATCATAAAAATACGGCTCAAAGTAATTTTGTTGGGTAAGTTCATTTTATTCTCCTTCATAATCCTGAGTGCGACCGAATAAGTCGTACTCGTTATTCTTTTCAATCAAAACCTTATAACGCTTGCCTTGCATCGCTTCCGCAGCGTTGAAATATACCTTTCCGTCGATATCGGGAGCGTTGAAGTATGCTCTGCCGACAAAGCAGTTTCGGGTATAGTCAATGCCGTCGCACAAGACGTCAATTTCTTTACCGACGAAATCGGACAACAATGCATCGGCGACGCGAGCTTGTGTTTCGTATAAAACGCGTACGCGGCGTTTTTTCGTATTGTGGTGAATTTGGGGTTTCATTCTATACGCGCCTGTATCCGGCTCGCGCGAGTAAGCAAAGAATCCGCAATTTAAAAGCATTGCTTCTTTTATAAATGCTAGCATTCCTTTGAATTCTTCTTCCGTTTCCGTCGGGAAACCCGAAATAAAGGTGGAGCGAATGGCAATATCAGGAATACGCTTACGAAGCTTTTTGAACAGCTGCAAATACCCGTCCCTCGTGCCCTTTCGGTTCATCAACTTTAACACGCGATTTTCCGAATGCTGCAAGGGAATGTCCATATATTTTAAAATTTTATCGTTGGTTGCGATTTCTTCAATAAGCTCGTCGGTGATAACGTCGGGATAGCAATACAACAAACGAATCGTTTGTATATTTTCCAGCTTGGAAAGTGCCTGCAACAACGCAACAAAACGGTTTTCGCCGTATAAATCTTCGCCATAACGGGTACTATCCTGCGCGACCACGATAAGCTCCGCTAAATCCCCCAGTTCCCGTGCTTCTTCCACAAGCTTTTCCATCGGATACGAGCGGTATTTGCCGCGAATTTTCGGAATAAGACAGTAAGTGCAATGGTTATAGCAACCGTCGGCAATTTTTAGATAGGCGTAATGCTCTTGAGTGGTTTGTACGCGCTGAGAAAGATAACCGTCCGCCCCCTTGCCCACGTAATTTTGTCGATTCTTTGTCTGATAAGAAGTCTCTAACGCTTCAAAAATTTTCTCGTAATCGTTAATACCTAAAAAGACGTCCGCTTCGGTTAACGGCGCAAATAACTCTCCAACGAACTTTTGCGGCAAGCAGCCCGTAACCACTATTTTTTCCAAAACGCCGTTTTTGTAATCCGCGCATTCAAGAATGGTTTCAATAGCTTCTTCCCTTGCCGATTGCAAAAAAGCGCAGGTATTGATAATTAAAATTTGCGCCTTTGCTAAATCGTCCGTCAGCACACAGCCGCGTGTTTTGAGCAAGCCGAGCAGCTTTTCCGTATCTACACGATTTTTATCGCAGCCCAGGGAAATTACCCCGAATATTTTTTTTGACAGCATATTGTTTCCTTTTACGGTGGAGTGCGTCAAGCGTTTTAAGTCAGCTTACTCCAAAGGTCCGTATTTACTTTCAAATTCTTCTTTCGTGATCAGCACCTTTCTTGCTTTTGCGCCGTCGAAAGCGGAAATATACCCCATATCTTCCATCCATTCGACTATCTTACCCGCACGGCTGTACCCTGCGGAGCATTTTCTTTGAATCATCGAAATGGACGCGCTGCCGCAAGCGATAACGTGACGAAGCGCTTCAATATACATCGGGTCGACGTTTTCATTATCCCTACCGCCCGACGAGGACTCGTCTCCGCCTGCATATCCGCCGCGGGAATTGATATATGCGGTTGCTTCTTCGTCGTAGTACGCTTCGTTGTTGTTCTTAATGAAGTTGACGACTTTTTGCGATTCTTCCGTGGAGATAAACGCGCTTTGCACACGAATCGGCGCAGCTACGCCGGGCATCGTATACAAGAAATCCCCTTTGCCAAGCAGCTTTTGCGCGCCCGTTTGATCGAGTATAACACGGGAATCGACGTCCGTTGCCACGTAGAATGCCACACGCGTGGGCAGGTTGCTCTTGATAACGCCCGTGATAACGTCGGTGGACGGTCGTTGTGTTGCAACGATAAGGTGAATACCCGCTGCACGCGCTTTTTGGGTCAGGTTTTGGATTCTGTCTTCCATTTCCTTTTTCGCCGCAAGCATTAAATCGGCAAGCTCGTCAATGATGATGACGATCTTGGGCAAACGCTTGCTCTTTTCCATTTGCGCGTTGTACTGGTCTAAATTCACGACGTATGCGCCAGAACGGCTCATTTGTTCAAACAACCCGTAGCGGCGATTCATTTCCATAATCGCCCAGTTTAAGCTTTGCACCGCTTTGTTGGCGTCAGTGATAATTTCGTTGATCATCAAATGCGGCAAATCGTTATATAAAACGAATTCCGTCTTTTTAGGATCAATGAGAATCAACCGCAATTCTTCAGGCGAATATTTATAAATCAAGCTGATAATCAACGCGCCCAAGAACACGCTTTTACCCGAACCGGACGAACCTGCAACCAGCAAGTGTATCATCTTGGAAATATCCCCATAAATTTTACGGTTTGCAACGTCTTTACCCATCGTAAACATCAAAGACGACGACTTGGCGTTGACGAACGTATCGCCCGAAAGCATACAGCCAAGCTGGACGAACTGTCTTTCCTTGTTCGGCACTCCAATACTCACAACCCCGTCTTCGTAGTTGGGATAAACGTTGACGCCGTTAGAGCGCAAGCTGATAGCGATGGATTGATCCAGCGCAACAACTTTTTTCGGTGAAATGTTGCGGGGAATGGTTACGTTATAACGCGCAACCGTAGGCCCAAAGGTAACCGAAGCAATCGACGCGCCAGAAACCTTAAAATCTTCCAGCGTAGAAATGATGGTCTGCTTGGTTTCTTCCACTTCCTCGAAGTTGGACGTAGGCTCGATATCGCGACAATCCAAATCGTCCAAACGAACCCGAACGTAAGGCCGAATCACACGGGGCTTCGGCGGCTGCGGAATAGGTTTGGGTTGCTCGATGGGCTTGGGCGGTTCTACCGCTTTTATCGCCGCAATGGGCGTTTCCGTTACAGGTGTTACGCTCGGAACAACCGTTTCTCTATCCGAGATAAACGTTTCGCCTGAAATCGTTTCATCGCGGCCAAAGCCCATCCGCGGTAAATCGTCCGTGCGCGCTTCGCGGCTATCTTCGCGAGAGAGCTCTCTATCCAAGGCAAAATCGCTTTCGTTCGTTCGGTTATCAAATTCGGAACGCAAGGCGTAAGGATTTTCATCGTCTAACAAATGGAAACCGTCGCGCTCGTTTCTGCTATCCGTATCCATTTCCGTCCTATCGGAAACAGGAGCGGAAAAGTCAGCGCGCTGGAAACTGCTTTCCACGCGATCGGAAGCTCTATCGGACGTTTCAAAACGGTCCATTTCTCCCCTATCGTCACGGCCGAACACGTTGGGGTTAGACGGAGAGAATAAATCCATATAATCGTGCCGTCTATATCCGCCGTCTTCGCTTTCGCGTCCCGTAGGCAAAGAAGCTTCACGGTCAAACGTATCTTTCTTTGGCTCTACAAGGCTTTCCCTTTCACTCGCGGAAGCTCCGCCAAACAAGGTATAGGAAGAATCTTGCGTGCTACGCGTATCCGTTTCAAAGGTAGGCATAGGCGTGACGGTTGTATTAGAACGATCGTTCAACTCAATGCGTTCACTACGGAAATCTCCGTACGTATTTTCCGTGGGACGATTTTCAAAAGCATTCAGCGTCCTATTAGACGACGTAGCGTCGTTTACCGAATTTTGATAGGCTTCGGAATAGGACGGCATAAACCCGCTTGTTCCGCCCAAGCCGTTGGGCTGTTCGCTAACGGGCATATTGTTTACCCTTGCATTAGGGTCAAACAAAAGATTGCGCTTGTAATTATCCGCGGGGCTACCGCCAAAGAGAAATTCTCTGGGATTAGAAAGGTTATATTCCTTTCTTTCATCATTGCCTTCGCGCTGCTCAAAAGCAGGTCTGGGCATAGGATTTTCCGAAATGGGCACTTTTTGTGCGTCGCCAAACGGCGAGAAAGACGTGGGCGCAACCGGTTGTTCCCTACGTTCTTGCGTCGGTTGTGTTTCGGACAGGCTAACGCCGGGGCGTTGACTAACCGTAGGTTCAAAATTACCGCTATAAGGAGCTTGCGCTGATTGCGTCGCCGTAGGAACGGGCGCGGCTACTGCCGTTTCCGCTTGTTGCACAGCATTTGCATACGGATATGCGTTTGCTTGTGCGGGCTGTGCTTGCTGCGCGGACGGTTGTTGCGATACCGCGGATTGTGCGGGCGCAGGCTGCGAAAGCGGAATTTCCACCGACGGAATGGGTTGTTGCCCCGCCGATTGCTTGTCCTGCTTGTTCGCCTTTTCCTTGACCTTAACCTTCTTTTCGCGCTTGCCGACTCTAACGCAAACGTAAATACCGACCAACGACAGCAGGATAAAGAAAATCAAAGCGCCCAGCTGCGTTGCAATTTTGGCAACGCCGTAAACGATTGCGCCGCCAAGCCAGCCTGCAACGGTCACCGTGGAAAGCTTTTCCCCTGCTTCAAAACATCTATGGATATAGCCGTCCAACGACCAGTTAAACGTAGTTGCCGTATGCACGATTAACGCTACGATTGCCAACACAAGTACGATACAAGCCGCCAAAGCTCTATCCTTGACAAGCCGTTTCCCTAATAATCCCGTAACGCATACGTACACAATACCCGCGAGCAACGGATAAGCGCAATAGCCCAGCGCCCCCGTTAAAAACGCGTGAATAGACGCGCCGAATTCTCCGAATACCAACGAGCGAGTGCATAAAATAAATAACGCCGCTATTGCGAAAAGTCCACCCGTAGCGCAAATACTTTCTTTCGTTACAAGCCCACCCGAATCTTTTTTACTCATACGCACACCTTACTCCGTTCTTCGGCGATTTGCCGATAAAACTCGATTTTAATAAATATCCTATTTATTATAACATTTCTTTTTGAAATTATCAATAGTTTCAAAGAAAAAAAACGGGCGTTTTGAGAGATTTTTTCATTTTCTCTCTTCGCCCGTTCGAAATTTGACGAAATTTTACGTCAATTCCCGTAATAGATATTGCGCTGCGTAATAGATGTCTCCCGCGCCCAAAAATAGTACCATATCCCCTTCTTTTAACGTTTGCTTTAACCAAGTTTTCAAAACGTAAGCATTTTCGGCATACAAGCTGTTTCCCAAAACGCGCGCAAGGGTTTCCGCGCTTCCTTCTTCATCGTATTTTTCCCTAGCGGGATAGGTTTTGTAAATCATTAAATTCGGTACGGACGCCAAGGCTTCCGCAAATTCTTTCATTAACAACTTGGTTCTAGAGTAGGTATGGGGCTGAAAAACGACGTATAAATATCCGCGACAAATACGCTTTGCCGTGGCAACCGTAGACAAAATTTCTTTGGGGTGATGCGCATAATCGCAAATGAAGCTTGCGCCGTGATAGCTGCCGATTTTTTCAAACCTACGTTTTACCGCCGTAAACGTTTCAATACCGCGCGCAATTTCTTTTTCGTTAAAGCCCAACGAACGCATTGCCGCAAACGCAGCAAGGGCATTATATACGTTACAATATCCTATCGAATTTAAACGCACACGGCATACCGCACGCCCATATTCTTCTACGGTAAAGGCATAACGTTCGCCCAGCGCACGGATTTGCGTAGCCCTGTAATCCGCCAAAGCATTTTGAATGCCAAAGGTAGCAAAACCCGATAAGCTTTTACAGTTTTCATCGTCTGCGCAAACGTAAGCCGCACTTGCATTTTGGCAGTACTTGTGAAAGCTTGCCTTTAAATCGGCTTCGCTTTCATAGCATTCCATATGGTCCTTATCCACGTTGAGCAAGATAGCAACGTCGGCACGCACCTTTAATAAGTTTTTCTTATACTCGCACGCTTCTGTAATAAGATAATCGTTGCCGCTAAAAAAGAAATTGCCAAACACGCTATCTTCCCCGCCTATATGCGCCATAAACGGCACGTTGCAGGCCTTTAATGCGTGGGCACAAATAGACGTACAGGTAGTTTTGCCGTGACTACCCGCAACCGCAATGACTTTGGTAAAATTTTGACAAACGATTGCCAACAGCTCCGCTCGGCTATATATGCGCTTTTGTAATGATTTTGCTTTTAGAAATTCAGCGTCTCCCGCACTTATGGCATCCGTATAAACAACGCAATCCGCCCTTAAAAGCTCCGCGCGCAACGGGTCGTTCCCGATAAATACTTTCACCCCGAAAAACGGCAATTTTTCCGTGGCGATACTTTTCAGCAAATCACTCCCTGAAACGGTATAACCACACGCGGATAAAAACTTTGCCAGCGCGCTCATACTTACGCCGCCAACCCCGATTAAGTAGATATTTTGTATGTTTTCCAACCCTTTTAAACGCATATATTATTTTTATGACGTATAACAATGCGTTATGTGGTTTATAAGAAATTTTTATAGATTTATTCTCTGTATCAATACTATTTTACTTGCATATGGTAGAAAAAAATGTTAAAATAATTAAAAATATGAATTAAAGAACTGTCTTTGATTTATTTTAACGATTTACGCCTACCCTTATATCTGATTTATTCTTCCTCGAAAGAGTGTTCGTATGACTACGGGCACTCTTTCACTTTATTCTACGGTTAAATGCAAGCGCTTAAAAAATCAGGCGGCGTTTCTTGTAAGAAGCGCCGCCTTTACGTGGTTAAATCAATTATTTATCTTCGGAGTTCTTTTTCATAAAGAAATCCACAAATTTGGGTCTATGCTTTCTATCAGGCACGTCTTCTTGGCGAGCGTCGGGAATGGGATCGTTCGGCTCAAAAGAAGGGCTGGTAGGTTGTGTATACGCATTTGGCATCGGCTGAATGGGCTGTACGTTAGACATATATTCGTTGGCTTGCGCCTGCGCCGCTGCATAAGGCTGTGCATAACCGATGTTTTGCGTTTGGGGCATAAACGGCTCGGCATACCGCGGCTGTTGCTGCTGTGCATAACCAAATCCGTAAGGCTGCTCAGGCATCCCCCCTTCCCGTCTATTGTATGCATTGTCGATTTTTTGCGATAATACGGAAGCCTGACGCAGCGTAGCGTTTTGCGCTTCACGCGTAAATCCGTTTTGATTACCGCCAAAGCCCGTTGCAATAATAACGACTTCCACTTCGTCCGACCTTCCTTCATCAATGCACGCACCAAAAATCACGTTCGCCGAATAATCGATAACGCCTTTTACCAAGTCCGCTGCCGTAACCACTTCGTCCAAGGACAAATCTCTGCCGCCGATTACGTTTAAAATAACGGAATTTGCACCTTCGATTGTGGTATTGAGCAAGGGGCTGCAAACCGCGCAGCGAACGGCGTCGAAAATTCTCTTTTCGCCTTTCGCTACACCGATGCCCATATGCGCAAGTCCGCGGCCTTTCAACGTCGCTTTCACGTCGGCAAAGTCCAGATTGATAAGGGACGGCTTTACAATGAGTTCCGCGATGCCGCGAATGCCTTGGCGTAATACTTCGTCCGCAACTTTCAGTGCGTCCGCAAACGACGTATCCTTAGGTACGACTTGGCGAATTTTATCGTTGGGAATAGTGATAAGCGAATCTACGGACTTTTTGAGTTCTTCAATGCCCGCCAACGCGTTATCCATTCTGCGTTTTGCTTCAAAATTAAAGGGTAAGGTGACCACTGCAATCGTAAGGATTTTCATTTCCTTAGCGATTTTTGCAATAACCGGCGCAGCGCCCGTACCCGTACCGCCACCCATACCTGCCGTGATAAACAACAAGTCGGTATTCTTTAATACTTCTTGGATTGCGTCTTTATTTTCTTCCGCCGCAGCCCTGCCCACTTCGGGGTCAGCGCCTGCGCCAAGACCTTTGGTAAGCTGCACGCCGATTTGAATGCGCTTGCTCGCACGCGAGCGCGCCAACGCTTGATTATCCGTATTTACAACGATATATTCCGCGCTTTTTAAGCCCGATTCAATCAATCTATCTACGGCGTTATTCCCCGCACCGCCAACACCGATAACCTTGATTTTTGCGATACCAGAAAGGTTGTCCATTCCCATATCGCCCATCGGAACGGAATTTTGTTCCGACGTATAGCCAAACGGCGTATATCTTTCGTTATTTTCATAATTATCC
>JAZSGC010000008.1:0-16089 GCA_045532525.1 Candidatus Scatosoma sp. | reverse complement strand
ACCTGTACAATTTGCGAATAAAGTATCGTTTGCGCCGATTTCCTTAGCTTTTTCATTCATTTTTTCCACAAATACACTCTCGCTTCCCGCAATTCTCTCCGCCATCGCCACGCAACTGTCGTTTGCCGAACAAACGACGATACTTTTTATGAGTTCGGAGACGGGATATTTTGCATTTGCTTCTAAAAATACTTGCGAACCTCCCATCGAAGCCGCGCGTTCGCTTACCGAAATTTCTTCGTTGATGTCTAAATTGCCCGCTTTAATTGCATCAAAGGAAAGTAAAAGCGTCATAATTTTACACATACTTGCAATCGGCAAATGTTTATTCTCTTCCTTGGCATACATAGGCGTTTTCGTTGCAAAATCCATCAAATACGCGGATTTTGCACGAATCCCTAAGCTTTCCGATGCGTTTTGCGCCGCGTGCGCAACCATTTGTACTTGATTCCAGTTGTTTTCGCTGCGAATTTGGCTTTGTATGCCTATTCCGCAACAAAATATCCCACCCAAAAGAATACCTAAAATATATTTTTTCTTCATATCTCCACCTAAATATTGTCTGACATTCTTGTTGAACTATGTCACGCATAATAATTATGTTTGGCATAGCTTTTTTTTGTATTATTCACGCAACATTGTTTCTATATTGATACCATATCCGCGTGTAGGATCGTTTAAAAATACGTGCGTAATTGCCCCAACAAGCTTATTTTCTTGAATAATCGGGCTTCCGCTCATTCCTTGAACGATCCCCCCCGTTTCGCTGATAAGCTCGTCATCGGTAATTTTTACAACGTAATTTTTGTTTTCCTTGTTGTGTCTATCTACCTTAACGATTTCTATTTCATATTTTTTGGGGCAAATTCCATCAACGGTTGAATAAATATAAGCGTTCCCGGGCTTTACTTCCTTTGAGCTTGCTGTAAGCATTTGTAAATCATCAATTTTATAATCCGCTGAAACTTCGCCAAATATCCCGCAATTACAAAGTTTTTGCGCTTCACCGAAGGGTTTATCGTTTAAAAACATACCGCGCAATTCGCCCGCTCTACCGCGCACGCCCTTGCAAATCCCAACAATGGAGCACGAATATACCGTTCCGCCGCTAATTTGCATTTCCTGTTTGTTTTCATTACTAACCGAATGCCCCAGCGCGCCAAATTTACCGTTTTCCTTATCTATATAAGTTATCGTGCCGATTCCTGATACGCAATCTCTCACCAAAACCCCGATTTTGTGTCTTTCCGTAATTTTATCCTTAATCGGTTGAATTTTTTTTGTGAAAGTTTCCCCTTTTCTTCTTATTTCAAATTCCAAGGCATCTTTATTGCCTTTTTCTACAATTTCATTTAGCTCTTCTACGCTTTTTATATGCATTCCACCTACTTTAACGATGTAATCCCCAGCGCGAATTCCCGCTTTATACGCAGGCGATTCCGCTCCAAATTCCGAAATTACTTCACAAATACCAACAACCTGAACTTCTCCGCTTTTTAATGTAAAGCCTGCGGATTGTCCGCCGACGCATACAATTTTTTCGCTTGCTTTTGCGTCCAGCGCATCATAGTTGCCGCAAGTGAATGCGAAGGACAACAATGCCCCTAAAATAAAAATACCTGACTTGCGCATATTTTCCTCCGTTTAAAAGACAATTTGCGTAAGCCAGGAATATTTTATTCTAAATTTTGAGATTCTTTTTTGTTTAACGAACTTAATTTATGGAATTTTTGTATTCTTTTGCCTGTTTTAACAATTCATCGGCGTGTTTAAAGGCGTATTCATCGTTTTCATCGCCACCAAGCAGACGAACAATTTCACGGCGCTTCCCGTCAGCGTCCAAGCAATGCACCAAAGTAATGGTTTTTCCTTGGTTTTCTTGCTTTTCAATCAAGAACTCCGTATCGCTCATTACCGCGATTTGCGCCAAATGCGATACGGCTAAAATTTGCGTATACTTTGCGATACGCGCCAGCTTTTCGCCAACGACCTTTGCCGTTTTTCCGCTAATCCCCGCGTCGATTTCGTCAAAGATATAGGAGGAAATTTCGTTTATGTCGGAAAGCTGCGTTTTAATTGCCAGCATAAAACGACTCATTTCACCGCCGCTGATAATTTTGCCAAGAGATTTCATCGGTTCGCCCGCATTCGCGGAAAACATAAAGCAAATCGCGTCTAAACCGTTTACTGTTGCCGCATCAACGTCATTTTGCGTGTATTTGTTAAATTCAATTTCAAATTGCGCGTGCGGTATGTTCAGCGTTTTAAGTTCATCTACAACGCGATTGCAAAATTTTTTCCCGTGTTCGCGCCGAAGTTCCGTTATTTTTTTACAGCAGTTGAAAATTTTATCGTCGATTTTTTGCCGCTTTCCCGTCAACTGGGCATACTTGCCTTCGCAATCGGACAGCAAATCGTATTCTTCGCAAATTTTTTGTAAATATGCGTCAATCGCCGCTTTATTCGCCCCATATTTGCGTTTTAAGGCTTTAATTGCATCCAATCTCGCTTCCGTTTCCGCGGCTTCATTTTCGTCAAAATATAACGCCTCGCCCATATCCGTCAGCCTACACGCAACGTCTTGTACGTCAAGCGCTATGCTTTCGATTTTTTCGCAAATATCCGAATATTCTTCATCTAAACGCGCAATGCCGTTCATTGCACGATTTGCATATCGAAGTCCGTCAATTACGCCGTTTTCTCCGTCTACGGCAGTCACAGCTTCACGAATGGCGGAAATAATTTTTTCTAAATTGTTGATTTTTTCGCGTTTGGTAAGCAAGGCTTCTTCTTCGCCATCCTGCAAATCTACGGCTTGAATTTCGTCGATTTGGAAACGCAAAAGGTCTAATCTTCTACCGCGTTCCATTTCGTCGCCGCCAAGCAAAGCAATTTGTTTACATATCTCTTTTTTCTCGTTCAAATACTCACGTAAAATCTCTTTTTGTTGCTGGATCGGCATTCCGACAACGGAATCCAGCACCTTCATTTGATTGCTTTCCTTCAATAAAAAAAAGTGTTCGCTTTGCCCGTGCACGTCCACCAAAGAATCGGTAACCGAACGCAACATCGTTGCCGTAACCGTATTTCCGTTGATTTTGATGGTATTTTTACCGCCATCCGAGAATTTGCGCGAAATAATAATTTCCCCATCGGAATCAATATCCAACGCACGAAGCGCCTGCACGGCTTTGCTATCTTCCGCAACGGAAAACTCCGCTTTTACTAAACATTCGGATTCTCCGTGGCGAATCATAGAACGATCGGCTTTTGCGCCTAAAACGAAATTTACGGAATCTAAAATCACGGATTTCCCTGCGCCGGTTTCTCCCGAAAGCACGTTTAAACCGCACCCGAACGGAATGTCCGCGTATTCAATCAGCGCTACGTTTTTAATGCACAATCTCGATAACATATTCTTACCCGTAAGGTTTATTCTAAAAACTCCGTAATTTTTGCAACAATCGCCGCGGCTGCTTCGTTGTCAGCACACACAATCAATAAGGTATCGTCGCCTGCTACTGAACCGACGATTTCTTCGTGGTTTAATTTATCCACCACAGCGCCCGCGTTCCCGCCGTTACCCGATAAGGTTTTTACTACGACCAAGTTTTGCGCGGCTTTTACCGAAAGCACGCATTCACGAAATAAGCTACGCATTTTTTGCGAAATGCCATCATCGTTTTTATTTATGTATGCATAACGGTATTTTTTCTCTTTTCCCGCGACTTTAAAAAGATGCAAGTCGCGAATATCGCGAGAAATCGTGGCTTGCGTTACCACGTAGCTAAGTGCATTGAGCTCCGCACAAAGCTCTTCCTGCGTTTCAATTTCTTTATCCGTAATAATTTCTAAAATCTTCTTATGACGTGCCGCCTTTAACATAGCTTTCACCCCTTTTCAATTTTGTATTAACCGTTCAACTTATTTCTTACTTTGGCAAAAAAGTCCGAATTGTCTTGTATCGGAAAATTAGCCGTAAACGGAGCTTTTTTAATGTGAATTTGCGTATTTTCAGGCAACGCTGCAACAACGCCCCCATCGGCTTGAATAATGGCCTTTCCTTTCTTAATCGTCACGGTAAATTCATCGGTGTCTGCGAATACAATCGGACGGGCGCGCATCGAAAATGCGCAAATGGGCGTCATCATAAACACGGGAACCTCCGGCGTTAAAATCGCACCGCCAGCCGAAAGCGAATACGCCGTGGAGCCCGTAGGCGTACAAATCAAAATGCCGTCGCCCGCAATAACGTCGCACCCTTCCTTCGCTGAGATTTCTAAGGTTAAAATTTGCTTAGAATGCATAGCAAGCAAGCCGTTATCACGCTGCACAGCCACTTCATTTAAGGCGTAATACGTCTTTTCCCCAACCGTCAGTTGTAACAAGCTGCGCTTCACGACCCGACAAGTTCCTTTTTCCAGCGCAGCAAGCAATTCTTTCACGCGCTCGCGTTCATTTTTTTCATATTCGGTAAGAAAACCGAGCGTTCCGTAATTGATGCCGATGATTTTAATATTCTTACGCGCTGCATTGACTGCGGAATGTAAAATTGCGCCGTCGCCGCCGAGCACGAGCAACACGTCTACGCCGTCAATCTCGTTATATGCGTTGAAGCGCACCGTCTCGTAGCCGCAAGCTTTTAAGAAATTTTCCATTCCTTCTATCGTTTGCAAGGACTTGATTTTGTTTTTGTTGCCTAATATTCCGACTTTCATTTTTTCCTATGTCCTTTATTGCAATTCACCCAAAGAATTGCCTTTTACCAACGTCTTTACCTTTTTAAGAATTTTCTCATCCGTTTGCGCGCCGATTTTCAATTTGGAGACGTGTAAAACGTACTCGATATTTTTTCCTTTACGTATGGGTGCGTTCACAATATCTTTTACGTATAAAGCATTATCGGATGCATACCGTAAAACCTTTTTAACAATTTCTCCGTGCGCGGAAGGTGAAACAATACCGCTCTTGCCGATATGCTTTTTTTCGCATTCAAATTGCGGTTTTAATAACACGAACGCATCCCCTGTTTCTGCAAGAATTTGCGCAATTACAGGGAATATCAAACGCAAAGATATAAAACTGACGTCCGCCACGACCCCATCGATTTCATCGGAAAAATCTGCTTTCGTTAAATACCTGGCGTTGGTATTTTCCATTTGTACGATTTTTGCGCAGCCTAACAAGCTTGGATGCAACAAACTTTCGCCAACGTCCACGGTGTATATCTTTTTTGCACCGTTTTGCAATAAACAATCGGTAAAGCCGCCCGTACTCGCGCCTATATCCACAAAAATCTTATCTTTGCAGTTAAAATCAAACGTACGAATGGCGCGGCTAAGCTTATATCCGCCGTTAGAAACAAAATTTTCTTCCGCTGTAAAAAAAGTCGTTTCGTCCTGCGGAGTAACTTCCGTTTTCGCCTTTATAATCTTGCCGTTGACGCGCACAAGTCCCTTTTCAATCGCTTCTGCCGCTTTCGTTCTCGAACCGTATTTATCGGCAAAAAATTTATCTGCTCTCATAAGAAGATGCTCTTGATATATTCTTCAATTTCCTTGCAGTTTACGCCGAATTTCGCCTGCAAAGCCGCTATGCCGCCCTGCGGAATAAACTCGTCGCGATAGGCGTAATTCTTAACGGAGCAACCCTTTCCAGCCTGCGCAAGGGCAACGGAAACCGCTTGTCCAAAGCCGCCGTTAAACACGTTGTCTTCCAACGTAATAACGTAATCGCTGTCCGCATTTTGAATAAACGCATTATCCAAGGGCTTGACAAAGCGTGCGTTTACGACGTCAAAATCAAAGCCTTTTTCTTGCACATTCTTCAAAATCTTCATTGCGATAATCAAGCAGCGTTCCCCTGCCGCTAAAACGCTGACCTTGGGCAAGCTCTTCGCTTGGGAGCGGTGCAAATATTCCCACTCTCCTGCCTTTATCGGCTTATTTTCGCCTTGGAACAGCACTCTACCCGCGCGGGGATAACGAATTGCCAAGGGATGCGCGTAGGTTGCGCTAAATTGTAAAAGCTGACGCAGCTCTTCCGTGTCTTTGGGCACGGCGATTGTCAAATTGGGAATCAAAGACAAATAGGACAAATCGAAAACGCCTTGGTGGGTTTCCCCATCCGAGCCGGAAATCCCAGCTCTGTCAATACAAAAAGTAACCGCCAAATCCTGCGCGCAAACGTCGTGGATAATTTCATCGAAAGCACGCTGTAAAAAGGTAGAATAGATTGCATAATACGGCTTTAAACCGCCCACCGCCATCGAAGCGCAAAGAACCGCAGCATTCTCCTCGCAAATGCCGATATCAAATGCGCGTTCAGGATAGTCACGGAAGAAGCCTTCCAGCCCCAACGCTTCTTTCATCGCTGCGGAAACAACGGTTATTTCCGTGTTCTCCTTGGCTAAGTCGCATAACGTTTCCCCTAAAACTTCGGAATATTCCTTGTCCTTGGGCGAGCCAACAGGCGGTACGCCGTGTGTATTTGTGGGATGTTCTTCGCTAAATTCGTAGCCTTTCCCCTTCTTAGTGGAAATATGCAACAACACCGAACCGTTTTCCAAAAGTGTTTTCGCTTCCTGCATTGCCGCAAGCATTTCGTCAAGATCATTGCCGTTTTTCACGCCAAGATAAGTTAATCCAAAGCTTTCTAAAAGTCGAATATTTTCCGTGGACCCATTTTCCTTGATATCGGTTATTATGTCATACATACCACCTACTGTAGGCGAGATAGACATTCCGTTATCATTCAAGATAATAAGTATCTTCGTGTCGAGAATTTTCAAACTGTTTAAGGCTTCATAGACAAGACCGTTATTAAACGAGCCGTCGCCGATATACGCGATAACGTTTTTACTTTCCCCTTTTAAGTCCCTTGCTTTTGCTAAGCCGATCGCCGCGGAAACGGAAGTCCCTGCGTGTCCCGTATCGTAAGCGTCATACACGCTTTCCGTGCGTTTGGGAAAGCCGGAAATGCCGCCTTCTTGTCTTAACGTATCAAAGCGGGAATAACGTCCCGACAGCAATTTGTAGGGATAACATTGATGCCCTACGTCAAAAACGATTTTATCGTTAGGAAAATCAAATACGTAAAAGAGCGCTACCGTGGATTCTACCGAACCAAGATTCGACGCGAGATGTCCGCCGCAACGCATAACCGTATCGTAGATGGTCGAGCGTAACTCATCGCATAATACGTTCAACTGATTTTTCGTACAGCTTTTAATATTTTCAGGCGATAATTTTTCTAACATTAAAACACCTTTCCCCTAATCACTTTGTTTAGTTACTTCTTTTTAAAACGTAATCAACGAGACCCTTTAAAAACGCCGTATCTCCATCGATTCCCTCTAAAACGGCAAGGCAGTCGTGCGCACACATATCCGCGCGGACTTTCGCTCCGTCTAAGCCGTATACTTTTACGCAAGTTAATTTATTTTCCTTTTCGTCTTTGCCCGTCGTTTTGCCAAGGACCTCCGAATTCCCCGTTACGTCGAGTATATCGTCCGTCATTTGGAATAAGCGCCCTAACATACGCCCAAAGCTTTCTAAGGCAAAGAAATCCTTATTATCCGCTAAAATGCTGGCAATCGCAACGGGTGCAAGTAACAATTTGCCCGTTTTATGCTCTTGCACGTACCAAAGCTCTTCTTCGCCGGCTTCGTTTTCCAACGAAAAATACAAATCCGCCGATTGTCCTGCAATCATTCCATATATCCCTGCGCATTCGTTTAAATACTTCGCCGCTAAAACGTATTTTCCGCCCTTGCAGCATTGTTCAAAACAAATCGCGTACGCTTCATTCAACAAGCCGTCGCCCGCTAAAATGGCGTTAGCTTCGCCAAAACGCTTATGATTAGACGGCTTTCCGCGACGGAAATCGTCGTTATCCATTGCGGGTAAATCATCGTGAATTAAGGAATACGTGTGAATCATTTCCAGCGCAAGCGCATACGGCAACACTTCTTCTTGTGGTACGCCGAGTACGTCCGCACAAGCCAAAAGTAATACGGGGCGCACACGCTTTCCGCCGTTCAAAAAGCTATACGCCATACTTTCGCCTAAAAGCTTTGGCTTTGTTTGCATTTTTGATACGTATTCCGTAGCATACGATTCAAAAGCCGACAGGTATTTTTGATAAGAAAGATTAAAATCGGTCACAATCTCTCACTCCTTACAAGCCGTTATGTAGGTGTTATACATCAACATCGTAATGGTCATAGGTCCAACCCCACCGGGTACGGGCGTTATATGAGAAGCCTTTAATTTTACGTTTTCAAAATCAACGTCTCCACAAAGCTTTCCGTTTTCGTCGCGGTTCATTCCAACGTCGATCACCACCGCGCCAGCCTTTACCATATCCGCCGTCACAAATTTCGGTTTCCCAATTGCCGCGACAAGCACGTCCGCCGTTTTACAAATTTCCGCAAGGTCCTGCGTTTTGCTATGGCACACGGTAACGGTTGCGTTTGCATTTAAAAGGAGCATTGCCATCGGCTTACCCACCGTTTCGCTGCGACCAAGCACTACCGCCCTTTTTCCTGCAAGGGAAATCCCTTCTTTTTCCAGCATTTTCATTATGCCAAGCGGCGTACACGCCACCGTTTTTTCCTTGTGTTGCAACAAAAGCCCCAAATTATATGCCGAAAAACCGTCCACGTCCTTTTCTATGGGAATATGCGCGATTGCGGATTCCGCATTTAACCCCTTAGGCAAGGGCAGCTGTAACAGTATGCCGTCGATTGCCTTATCCGCGGCAAGCACGTCCAACAGCTTTTCTAACTCTTCTTGCGCGCAATCCGCAGGTAAGGCATACGAATAAGAGCGTATACCCAATTCTTCGCACGCTTTGATTTTATTGCGGACGTATATTTTAGAAGCTGCATCTTCTCCGACGATAACGACGGCAAGCCCCGGCTTTCTATCTAATTTTTCAATTTTTTCTTTCAGCTCCGCGCGTATTTCCGCCGCTAATGCTTTTCCGTCGATAAGTTTCATACCTTTCGCCTTATTTATTGATTACTCCGGACAAAACGCCGTTGACAAAATCAGCGCTGGTTTCCGTGGAATATTTGCGTGCTAACCCCGCCGCTTCGGAAACGGATACGACGGGAGGAATATCGTCGAAATACTTAATTTCCGCCATCGCAATCAATAAAATGCTTTTATCCGTAGGGTTGATTCGATTTTCACGATAATGGTGGCAAGCTTCTTCAATGCCTGCGATAAGCTCCGCGCGATGTTCGTTTACCGTAGCCACCAAATCCATTGCAAACAACAAGTGTTCTTCCTTGTCCAAAAGTCCAAACTGCTTAAATATCTTTTTTTGCAAGGACTCCATACAGTCGCTGTTAAATTGCTGCGCGAAAATAATATTCAGCGCAGCTTCTCTTGCCGCGTTTCTCATACTGCTCTCCGTAAATGTTTATCTTTCTATAACAACGAAAACCCTTACGCCGTAAGGCGAAGGGCATCGTTAAAATTAGTCTGCGTTTCCCTGCGTTTGCGCAGGTGCGTTTTCTTCCGCGGATTCTTCTTCCGCCGGCGTTTCTTCCTTTTCAACAGGCATTGCGTCAAGGAATAATACGTCCTGAATATGCACGTCGACTTCCACAACCTTGTAATGCGTCATATTTTCAACACTTTGCTTAACCGATTGCTGAATGCGATAAGCAAGCTCAGGTACGTTAAATCCATAGCGAACGGCAACGGAAACTTCTGCGTATACGCCTTCCTTTTCGATGCGTAACGACACGCCGCTTTGTTTATCGTCCACGCAAAGCGTGCCCTCCACTTCCGTCACAGCAAGTTCTACGATATTTTGGATAATATCCGCATTGTAAATAACCTTACCACTTTGTTTGTCGTTAGACATTAATCGAATATTAGACATTCAAAAAAATCTCCTTATACTGTCTCGAAAACATTATAGCATATTTTTTTGAATAATTCTACTGTTTTACGAATATTTTCCGTCTTTTTTTTAGCTTTCCGCGTAAACTGGCATAATTATGATGTTGCCTGCAACAATTCCCGTTTCATTTTTAAGCATATTGTAAATGGAAAGCGCGGTATCGTAATTTAATTCGGAAGAATTAATAAACACGTTTACGTTATCGGAATCCATCGAAACGGATACGACTGCGTCGGAAAAACCAAGCGATTTTACCATATTTTCCAAGATGAGCTCCTTTTCCATTGCCGCAACGATTTCCATTTTCATTTCCGTTGCCGCTTCATACTTTTCGTCCCCTTCATCGTACAGTGCAATTACGCTGTCTAATTGTACGAGTTCTTCATTGCGAGTCGTCGTACGCTCTGCACGATAGGTGCTGAAATAGTTTGCCGTGGTTACCCCATTTTCCGCGGACGTCGGGGATATAGAGCTGGCAAAGACAAAGTTGAATATTGCAGTTACCGCAAGCAACAGCACCAAAGACGACATAATGATAATTTTTTTCTTGTTAGACATATACTATCTCCTTTATTATTTTTTTAAATAAATTTTTACCGAACTTTCTTTTGTGCCGAGTGCGGCGGCAACCGCTTCGCGCACGTCCATCACGACGCTGAAATTGTTTGCGCCTTCGCACACGACAACGACGCTTTGTACGCCGTTTTCGTTTTCGTAAACGATGACTTCGGCCTTACCAACCCCGTCGATTTCTTCTAAGATTCGCGCAACCTTTTTCTCGTTTTCCGTAGCGAAAACATTCGCGCTATCCTGTGTTTTATCTCCATTGTGGAAGATTTTCCAAGCTGCAAAGATCAACGCAAAAGCCAAAATTGCAAGCAAAAGAATTTCCTTTATTTTTCCTTTCCATTTTTGAAAGAGATTTGTTTTTCTTTCCGATTTCGGAGTTTCAAATACGTTATTCAATCAGCACCTCACTACAATAATTTTTCGTTAGGTATTCCCACATCGCGCTTACTACCTCCCCCGATTGTTTTTCTGTATTGCTTACACGTATCCGCGTGATTTTGATTTTTTGTTCTTGGTAATATTCAGCGAACTCGCCAAATTCCGTTGTCCAGCAAATCTCCACTTCTGTTTCCACGCCGAATTCGTCAAGTAGTTCTCTTTGCAATGCGCTTTGCGCTTCTCGCACACGCATTTCACTGTAATACTGTATGAAGCCTTCGTCCATTTGTATGACTTCTTCCGCAAAATCTCCTTGAAAAAATATTTTCCCAACCGACCACTCGCCCGATTGAAAGAAACCCAACACGGGCATTACGATAGAAATTACGCACGCCAACCGTGCAACCGCTTTGACGACCGTCCCCGTTTTTCCCGAAGGTAAAATCGCCGTTAAAATCGCGCATAGCAGCACCGTTCCTATCACGCTTAAAACGTATCCGCTCATAACATAGCCTCCGTACAACAAATCATCAATACTATCATCAAAAAATACAAGAAAGCGGTTAAAAGCAGCCCTGCCATACAATATTGTAGGTTGTCCGCGGTTTCCCCTAAAAAATCGGAGATTTTACTATCTCCAAACGGTTGCGTGATTGCCGCGACCAAACGCATCAGTATATTTACGGCAATAAGCAGAATTAACGGCTCAAATAAAACGAACAACAACAACGCAATCCCCATCGTTCCAAGCGCGTTTTTAATGAGTACACTTCCTGCGATTGCCAAATCGAACCCGCCCGATAAAAAGCCGCCGATAATGGGAACGCCGTTCCCTATGGCGTATTTCGCCGCCCGACGGACGACTCCGTCATATGTTGCCGAAGTGATCCCCTGTACCGTGAAAAAGATTCCGAACACGGACACGCATACGCCGATTATCCACTTGTTGATGCTTTTAAAAAAAGCGGTGAACTTGCTGATTTTTAATTCCTTTGTTAAATTTCCCGCAACGGAAAACGCCACAATCAATATTGTCAACGGAAAAACGACAGCTTGTACGATGGAAACGATTGTCGTAGAGAAAAAGCCGACAGCAGGACGGCATATCGCTGCCGAAACCGAGCCGCCGCTTGCAGAAAGCAAGGTCAACATTAACGGAAAAATCAAGGTCATTTGTTTGGTCATTGCCGAAACACAGCGAGTGCAGGAAGTAAAGCACTCCGTCAATAATGATAAAATCGGAATCAGCGCGCTAATATAGGTGATTAAATTGATCATTTCCGACGAAGTTTTTCCCGTGGAATCGCTTTTTAAGGTCGATAATAAGCCCGAAAGCAACGAAATGGCAGCTATACAGGCAAAGGATGGCAGCACGGCTTGTACACTGGAAAAGAAAATATTCAACAAGCCTTGTCCAAAATCCCGATAATCAAAGCCTTCGCCGCGGATATATACAAGCAGGCGTTCGGCAATGTTTCCGTCCATAAAGCCGTCCAAGGACTTTGCGTAATTTTCTAGGTCGGTTAAATCAAGCTTTTCAAGCTGCTCTAAAATACTGCTTTCAATTTCTTGCATCGATGAGGTTTTAGAATCCAAAGCGCCGCTACCGTCCGCGGAAGCGCTTGTCGTGCTTTCAAAAAGCAAGGAAACGGCAATGCATAAACTTATAAGCACGAATCCGAAAAATATCAGTCTTTTTTTATATCGAAACCAAAGTCTTTTCATACCAACTGCAAAAATTTCCCAATCAACTGCAATAAGCTTTGCAATATGGGCAAGGAGAGTAAAACGATCGTAATTTTACCGCCTAATACCACCTTGTCCGCAATCGCTCCGCTGCCAAAATCGTTTAAAATCCCCGCGCCAAATTCCGTTACGTAGCCAACGCCGATGATTTTTAGTAAAAGCTTTACAAGCCCGCTTTCTATCCCCGTCATTTCCGTAATTAGCTTAAAAACACCTAATACGCCTTGCAGGGAATCCATTATAAAAAGCAGGATAACGATAACCCCTGTAACCGTTACGGCAAAAGACAATTCAGGCTTTGTGCTCTTTAACAAAATCGCGGCGATTGCCGTAACGATTGCCACGCCTATGATTTTAAAAATCTCCGTCATCGTACACCTATCATTTTACGTTAAGCCAAAAATTTCTTTGATTTGCGTAAACAAATCGCCCACCATACTCACCACCACGGCCAAAACAATGACAAGCCCCACAATGCTCACAAGCGTGGCGATGTCATCCCTATCGGATTTTTTTAGAATTTGACAAATCACGGTGATAATGATGCCGATTGCCGCAATTTTAAAAAGAATACTAATATCCACCGCTGCTCCCCCACTAAATGATTAAAATCAATATCAATAAACCGCATAAAAATCCAATTTTGATGTATAAATCTCCATACTTTTTACAATCGGTTTCCGCGGAATGAAAAAGCGTAGATAAGCGTTCTTTTACGGACATAAAGTAACCTTTTTGTGAAACGCTGTTTCCTTTCCCCAGCATCAAAAAATAGTCTTGCACCGTTTGCTGTTCTTCCCTTTTTAGGAAAGGAAATTCCGTCTTAAAATCAAAGGCGCGAGCCAACGTATTACCGTTTTCTAAACGTTGAAAAAATAGTTTTAATAAGCGGTCGAAATCGCCTTTATAAGAATAAGAAGCCACAAAAGCTTTAATCGGGCGGCGAGAATAGGAAATTTCAGATAGAAATCGTTCGTTAAATTCTTTAAACTGCTGAAAAAACTGTTTACGTTGCCGATATTTTTTTGCGAAAAGGTAGCCTAAAAAACTTGTAAAAGCTACAATTGCCACCCCGAATATAAATTTTGCAAGCATCTTAATACAGTTCTTTCCCCTTATCATTATAAATACGTTTGATTTTGCCAAGCGCATTTTCCGATAGCAAAACGTATCGCTCAAAAACGCCTAAAAACGCCTTAGGCAATCTTTCATACGCCGCAAAATGTGCGGATGCAAGAACAATAATTCCCGCGGAAACGGCTTTTTCCACCGCTGCACAATCGGCAATGGAAAGCTCGTCCGTGATAATGATTTCCGGGCGCATCGCCCGTATCCCCATCTCGAATGCCGTTGCCTTGTCCGCAAATTTCATTACGTCGCAGGTTTTCCCGAATTTTTCTACGGCAATTTCCCCCCGTTCATCACAAATTAAAATGTTTTTTAACGTTTTTTCACTAAGCAATCGCGCCAAATCACGAAGAATTGTCGTTTTCCCTAATCCGGGCGGCGACATTATCAGCACGCTCCGTACTTTGTCACACATACAACTTTGATAAATTTCCAAGCCACAATCTAAAATTGCGTGCGGAACGCGAATACAAAGCGACGTAAAATTGCGTAATGCCAACGGTTGTCCTTTCTCGAATACGTATTCCCCCGCTAACCCGATACGTTCGCCACAATCCGCAGTGATAAAACCGCTTTTCATTTGTTCTTCAATAGAATAAACGGAATATTTTCCCGCACGATAGACGCAATCCGCAATCTCATCCGCCGTGCATTGTAAGGCAAAATTTGCTTGTTTTACAATGCCGTATGCCCCCAAATATGCATATTTGCCTTGATAATTGACAAAAACGGGAAAATTTGCGCGCAAGCGAAGCTCGTACACGTAGTGAATATTTAGGTTTTTTAATCCGTTTAGGATATGTTCCGGTAAAAAATCCAGCATTTGTTATACTATATTCTTCACCTTGTCCAAATAGAACGAAAAAAACGTTCTTTCCGAAGAAAGAACGTTCATTTATTCAAAAAGTCTTTTATTTATTTGCTGTAATCAAAAAGCAAGGCCGTACTTTTTTCTACAAAGTCAGAAAGCTCGTCCGGCATCAGCTTTTTATAGGAAAGCATCGCCAAATAATAAATTTGATTGACGATTATCCCCTGCTTTTCTTCACTTTGTGTTAAGATGGAAGAAACTATCGGGTTAGTCAGGTTGAGAACTAACGTTTCATTTTGCGCCGTATTCTTATCCGAAAGTCCGTAAAGCTCGTTGATTTCCGACATTCTGCGCGTGAATTCGTCCGCATTGATGAGCGCAGGAATTTTTCCGCTCTTAAAACGCTCTACTTTAACGGTAATGTTCTTATTAACAAGGTGCTTTTTAACCGCTTCAATTAAGGCGTTTTGCTCGTCTTCCGTAACGTTTGTATCCGTCTTTAATACGCTGTCGATATCGGCATCAATACGAACAAAGCGTACCTTTTTCGGGTTCTTATATTCCACGTAGCTTAAAAAATGTCCGTCTATCAACGTGTCGTAAAGCACCGCGTCAAGCCCTGCGTCTTTAAACATAGAAATATACTGCGCTTGCTGAATTTCATCCGAAACGTAATAAATCGCTTGCGCTTGTTTTCCGTTTCTCGCGTCTTCGTCGCTAATTTCTTCGCCAAACAAGGAAAGCATCGGCTTAAATTCACCGTTCAGCGTTTTAAAAATAAGGATTTTTTCTACTTTTTCGTAGAAATCGTTATCCTTTAAGCAACCGAATTTTACAAAAGTAGAAATATCTTTCCAGCAATTTTCATAGTGTTCGTGTTCGTTATTAAACAATGCAGTCAATTTATCCGCAACCTTTTTCGTGATGTGTTTGGAAATTTTTTGCACCTGCGAATCGTTTTGTAAGAAGCTTCTGGAAACGTTCAAAGGAATATCCGGGCAATCGATAACCCCGTTTAAGAGCATTAAAAATTCGGGAATGACTTCTTTGATATTATCCGCAATAAATACTTGATTGCAATAGAGCTTTACTTGCCCTTTTTCCAACTGAACCTGCTGCTTTTTTACCTGCGGGAAATACAAAATCCCTTTCAAGCGGAACGGATAATCCATATTCAAATGAATCCAAAACAACGGCTCGTTAAAATCCATAAAGGTATCGCGGTAGAAATTTTTATACTCTTCTTCCGTACATTCCTTGGGGTCTTTTAAATACAGCGGCTCCGTGTTATTGATAGGCTTATCCTTTTCATCATTTTTCGGATTTAAATAGATATTGAAAGGCATAAACGAGCAATATTTACGCAACAATTCGCGAATACGGTATTCTTTCAGGAACTCTTCTTCGCCTTCCGCAATATGCATCACGATTTTCGTACCGCGTTCTTGCTTTTCCGTTTCCGATAATTCATAAGTAGAATTGCCGTCGGATTCCCACTTGGTTGCAGGCTCGTCTTTATAGCTCTTGGTATAAATTTC
>JAZSGC010000080.1:0-2892 GCA_045532525.1 Candidatus Scatosoma sp. | reverse complement strand
CGTAGTAGGCGTTATCATTTCGGCAATGGTTGCCGTTTATTGCAAGGCGCCCCTTGCTACCCCCACTGTATTTTTAAGCTTTATTGTCATCCCTGCCGTATTCTTAACAAACATCGTTCTCTTCCCCGTGTTCTACCATTTCTTTGCTTTGGCAAAGGCGCACACGGAAGACGAAGAATAAAAACTATAAAAAATCCCCTTTGCTTCAAGCAAAGGGGATTTTTATGATTCTTGATTATTTTTTCGGTAAAACGTCGCGATGCTCCACAGGCGTAGAGAATACGATTTGCGTCTTTGTCTTTCCAAAGTGTTGCAATTCATTGATGAATTGATCAAGCTCTGACGTCGTGGAAAAAAGAACTTCGATCAGCATCGAAAACTCGCCAGTGACACAGTTGCATTCAACCACGTTCGCGCAGGAGCGTATGTACGGATAAAAGTCCTTCTTTTGAATCGGCTCGACTTCCAAACTGATAAACGCTTTGATATCCAAGCCAAATTTCTCAGGGTTCAAACGGGTGAAATAGCCTTGAATCACCCCTGCCTGTTCCAGCTTCTCAATCCGAGCGGAAACCGCCGTGGAAGAAAGATAGGTATGCGACGCCAAGCTTTTCAGGGACACGCGCGCGTCGTCCTTCATAAGCTGCAAAATTTGCCGATCGATATCGTCCAACATCATTCCGTTTTGCAAATCGTTCTTTTTCATAGTATTCTCCTTTTTTCTATTATACCTTTTTGCAAATGAAAAGTCAAGACTATACCGTCAACCCAAATCGACAATTTTTTTTGATTTTTACATAAAATAGGCTAAAAAAACATTGACGAAGCCGTTTTCTTTTGCTATAATATACTAGCAATCTGCGGAGGCGTAGCTCAGTTGGTTAGAGCGCTACCTTGACATGGTAGAGGTCGGAGGTTCGAGCCCTCTCGCGTCCACCATTCCCCTTGTGAATTACGCAAGGGGATTTTTATTATCAAAAAGACGAGCCGTCGAAAACGGTTCGTCTTTTTTACGTTTAGTTATCGTCTTCCCTTTCCAACGTGTGGATAAACGGATGATTTTCAATAATGTCGTTTAACTGCGACGAAGAATATTCAATATCCGTATAAAGCTTTGCCCGATAAATGAGCTTATCCCCTTCGCGATCAATCACCAAGCTGTTATAGCGATCCGTTTCAAAAAGCTGCTTGATTTGCTCTCTTTCATCCGTCGTTTGCTCAAAAACGATGCGAACTATGTAGTTCTTTTTCGGCTTAAATATCTTCCAGTTGCGATGGAATAACCACTGGAAAAAAATCAAAAGCACCGTTGCGCCGATGGCAACCAGCCACAAACCGCCACCGCAAGCCATACCGATGCCAGCAGTCGTCCATACGCCAGCCGCAGTGGTAAGCCCGTGCACTTCGTTTTTACGATAAACGATGATCCCCGCGCCAAGAAAACCTACGCCTGCAACGATTTGCGCCGCTAAACGGGCGGGATCCGCTCCTTCAAAACCGTAAATGGAAATAAGCATCATCAGCGAAGAACCGAAGCAAACGATCGTATGCGTACGAATCCCTGCTTCCTTTGCACGAAATTTGCGTTCTAAACCAATGCAAAAACCTAAAATAGCCGCAAGCAAAAGACTAATCAATAATTTCAGTTGCTCCGTTTGAATATTTGTTTTTAACCATTCCCACATAGTGACTTTCACCTTTCCTTATATTGTATTTGCTATTATACTATATTCTTGTAGGAATGTCAATATGGATTTTTAGAAAAATGAGCTAATTTTTGTTATTATATACTAGGGAGCTTTTCAAAATTTTTCAATGCTATATTGACTAATCACATCGTTTGTGCTATAATAAGGCATATAAATGAAAGCCCTTTTACACATTGACTTATTCTCGCAAGCGAAAATACGAAACTTAAAATTAAGGAGATATATTATGAACTTTATCAACAAGCTTTACGAAATTTTTGAAATGTACGAGCAAGATAGTTACGACTATAAATTAAAACTCGCCAAAACTGCGTTTAACGTTGTTTTCAACAGAATAAGCAGCACGAAGGGTAAAGAATATGCTATGAATTATATTTCAATCCTTTGTAGCACGATTTCTGCTTCTGACGGTGAACCGAATCAAACGGAATTTGACTTTTTTATGAAAGCAATAGATGGCAAATTTAATTGGAATTATCAAGGTTGGTGCGACGTCGGTTTGCGCACTAATCAACCAAAATACCACGATATGTTAGTATATAATAGGGATATTGCAGAACGGGAATTTTACGACGACTACTTTAATCTTCAGCTGTTCGTTCTCTCGCTTACAATGTGCTCTTGCGACGGAAACTTTACTCAAGCCGAAAAAAATTTCGTTCTCGATTACGTTCCATTTCCTAAATCACTTATGAAATAAAATTTACAAATATAATTAAGTTATAAAGGTTCGCTAAGCTATGCTAACTGCAAGCATTATTTTTGAACTTTTAAGTGCAGCAAAGATATAAGGCTCGTATTCCTGACCAAACTTATCTTCAAGAGTTATTCCGAAGAAGAATACGCAGTATCCTTTTTGCGTCAGGACATCATAACCCATTTGTGCTATAACACTTTCTTAAAACCCTACAAAAACAGAGTAAAAAATTAGACACATCACAAGCGGATTTTCCGAAAATGATGTGTCTAACTTTTTTTGCCATAAAATTTTGTGCAATCAAATTTTACAATGCTTTGCCGAGAACGTCAAAAACCCGTAAAATCAAGAAATTATTTGTTTGCTTGCTCGATAGCAACTGCGCAAGCAACCGTCATACCAACCATGGGGTTATTACCAGCACCGATCAAGCCCATCATTTCTACGTGCGCGGGAACGGACGAAGAACCTGCGAACTGTGCGTCG
>JAZSGC010000143.1:0-7601 GCA_045532525.1 Candidatus Scatosoma sp. | reverse complement strand
TCCTAAGACCGCTTGGCCTCCGACTTCGCAACTTATTTAACGCAAAATCTTATCGATATCGGCTTTAAAGTCCGCCGTTTTAAGACGGGTACGCCCGCGCGTGTGGATAGCCGCACCGTCGATTATTCTAAATGCGAAATTCAAAACGGGGACGAGGATATTTATCCCTTCTCGTTTATGCACGATAAAGCGCCCGAAAATAAAATGCCCTGCTATTTGACCTACACGAACTTGCAAACGCACGGCATTATTATGGACAATTTAGACCGTTCCCCCCTCTACGACGGTACGATTTTATCGACGGGGCCTCGCTATTGCCCCTCTATCGAAACAAAGGTCGTTCGTTTTAAGGACAAGGAACGCCATCAAATTTTCTTAGAGCCCGAGGGCGCAGACACGTTGGAAGTGTACGTGCAAGGTATGTCCACCTCCATGCCGCACGACGTACAAAAGCTTATGTATAAGTCGGTGGCGGGCTTGGAAAACGCGGATATTATGCGTTATGGCTACGCCATCGAATACGATTGTATCGACACCTTAGACGTATTGCCGACCTTGGAGTTTAAAAAGGTTTCGGGAATATATACGGCAGGACAAATCAACGGGACTTCGGGATATGAAGAAGCGGCGGCGCAGGGCTTAATGGCGGGCTTGAACGCTTCGTTAAAGCTCCGCGGACTTTCCCCCTTTGTGTTACGACGGGACGAAGCGTACATCGGGGTTTTGATTGACGACCTTGTAACCAAGGGAACGGACGAGCCCTACCGTATGATGACTTCGCGTGCGGAGCATCGGATTTGCCTTAGGCAGGATAATGCGGATTTCCGCTTGACGGAAAAGGGCAAGGAAGTTGGTTTGGTAAGTGCGGAACGGTACGAAAGATACCTGTTGCGCAAGGAAAAATATGAAGAATTATTGCGTTCGTTGCAGACACGGGTGCCACAAAAGGAAGCTACGGCGTTTTTGGCGGGGTATGGCTACGGCGAACCGAGCGGCGGTGTTTCCTACGCGGATATGCTCAAACGCGCCATTCCGTTAAAGGATATTATCGCGCATTTTAACGTGTTTGGCGAATATCCGAAAAATGTGTTGGAAACGGCGGAAATCACCGTGAAGTACGAAGGATATTTAAAGCAAGGCTGGGAGCTTATTGAAAAGGCGAAACGGCTGGAAGATAGGCTGCTGCCTGCGGATATCAATTACCACGAAATCCACGGGCTGCGTTTGGAAGCGCGGGAAAAGCTGAGCCGCGTTCGCCCGTTTAACCTTGGGCAAGCGGGCAGAATTTCGGGGGTGAACCCTGCGGATATTTCCGTTTTGATGGTATATTTAGCCACCAAGGCTGAGACTTGACCCAGTCTTATCACTTTACCGTTCGTTCCTTAGATAAGCTTTGCGGGCGGTATTAGCGCACAATATAAAATGCCTTTGATTAAGGCTGAGCAAAACTAAGCTTTATATTTTGCAAAAAAGAAAATACGCCCTGCGGCAGGTTTGCCGCAGGGCGTTCCGTTTTTATGATATGATTATTTCGTGATTATGTTTTCTTTATTCGTTTCGCTGACAACGTACTGCGGACGGCGTTTGACTTCCTTATTTATTTTAGAAAGGTACATACACATTATACGCATACAGCCCAAAATAACGCTGCCGACAAGCAGGACGATACTGATGATAAACGGCACGTCTAAAAAGGGTTTGTTTTGCGCAAACGTACGCACCAAAGCCCAAGTCAGCATACCCAGGAACGCGATGAACGAGATAGCGCAGCACACGCCGGGAATTTTTAAGGGTGCGTCGGAAAAGGATAAAATGCCGTCGATGGAGTATTTAAACAACTTCCAAAAGCTCCATTTGGTTTTGCCTGCAACCCGTTGCACGTTTTCAAAGGGCAGCCAGTAGGTTTTAAAGCCCAGCCAGCCGTAAATGCCTTTGGAGAAACGGTCGTGTTCGCACATAGAAACGAGTGCGTCGACCATTGCGCGTTTCATCAAACGGAAATCCCGCGCGCCGTCGACGATATCTACGTCGGAAATACGATGCATCAGTTTATAAAACGCTCGCGCGAACGCCGAACGCATTCTCGGTTCGCCCTTACGCATTACGCGGCGGGTAGCCACGCTGTCGTATTCTCCGCCTTTAATAATTTCCATCATTTTGGGGAGCAGGGACGGCGGGTCTTGCATATCTGCGTCCAAAGCCGCTACGTAATCGCCCGTGGCGTTGCAAAAGCCTGCGTACATTGCCGATTCCTTGCCGAAGTTACGGGAAAAGGAGATGTATTTTACGCGCGGGTCGGCTTGCGCGATTTCTTTGAGCAAACGGAGCGTTTTGTCCTTTGAGCCGTCGTCGATGAACAGCATTTCAAAGTCGTATTCGGGCATTTGGGCGGTAACGTGCTGTAATTCCGCATACAGCGTAGGCAAAGCTTCTTCTTCGTTGTAGCAAGGCACGACGAGTGAAATTTTTTCCATATTACCCCCCCCTTTTTTTGTTTATAGCCGCTTGGCACGGCATTACCGCGCTTGGATTGCTCCCATTATACTATATCCGCAGCCGTTTGTCAATCTTTCTTGGAATTTTCCGCAAAAAAAGGCGTAGCCGTTTGGCTACGCCTTTTATTCCGTTTTTAATTAGTTAAGCTTTTCAAGAAGCTTCAGGTCTACGCCCTTTTCGCTGATCTTGATGATTTCTACCTTAACCTTGTCGCCGATGTTGACAACGTCTTCCACCTTTTCCACTCTGCGGTCAGCAAGCTTGGAAATGTGAATCATACCGCTCTTGCCGGGCGCGAATTCTACGAACGCACCGATGGGCATAATGCGAACGACTACGCCGACGAACATATCGCCGATTTCGGGGTCGTGCGCGATAGATTCGATGATGGCTTGCGCGCGCTTTGCAGACGCTACGTCGCCGTAGCAAGCTACGCATACCGTGCCGTCGTCTTCGATGTCAATCTTCGTGCCCGTCTGTTCGATAATTTTGTTGATGACCTTACCTTGCTTACCGACAACGTCGCCGATTTTTTCGGGATCGATTTTGAAGGTGAGAATTTTGGGTGCATAGTCGGACAATTTTTCGTTGACGGTGGGAATGCAATCGAGCATTTTGCCAAGGATATGGCGGCGTGCGTTTTGTGCTTTTGCGATTGCGTCAAGCATAATCTGTTCGGAAATGCCTTTGATTTTGATGTCCATTTGGATTGCCGTGATACCTTTTTCCGTACCTGCTACCTTGAAGTCCATATCACCAAGGAAGTCTTCAAGACCCTGAATGTCGGTCATAATCACGTATTTACCCGTTTCCGCGTCCTTGACAAGACCCATTGCACAGCCTGCTACGGGTGCTTTGATGGGAACGCCTGCGTCCATAAGCGCCATCGTAGAGCCGCACACGGAAGCCATCGAAGACGAACCGTTGGACGACATAATGTCGGATACCACGCGGATTGCGTAAGGGAATTCGCTGGGTTCGGGAATAACGGGAACAAGCGCGCGTTCCGCAAGTGCACCGTGACCGATTTCGCGACGGCCGGGACTTCTTAACGCCTTTGCTTCACCCGTGGAATAGCCGGGGAAGTTGTACTGGTGCATATATCTCTTTTCTTCTTCTTCGTCCAAACCTTCCATTCTTTGCGCTTCGCCGAGCATACCAAGCGTACAGGTGGTAAGCGCCTGCGTTTGACCGCGAGTAAATACTGCCGAGCCGTGTACTCTGGGAAGTACGCCGTGTTCGCACCAAATGGGACGAACTTCGTCAAGCGTTCTGCCGTCTGGACGAACGCCGTCGAAAATCTTCGCGCGAACGATGCCCTTTACGATATAGTAAATGGAATCCTTTACTTCGCGGATTTGGTCGGGATAAATTTCAGAGAAGTGCGCAACGATTTCCGCTTCCGCTTCTGCCTGCTTTACCTGTCTTTCCTGTCTATCAAAGGTGTCAAGCGCCGCATAGAGCTTTTCGTAGCCGTATGCCTTTACCGCCGCGTCTAATTCTTCGGGAATGTGGTAAAGCTCCATTTCCTTCTTAGGCTTGCCGACTGCGGGAACGATTTCGTCCGCGATCCAAGCGCAAACCTTTTTGATTTCTTCATGACCGAACATAATTGCGCCAACCATTTCCGCGTCGGTAACTTCGTTTGCGCCTGCTTCAATCATCAGGATTGCGTCGGAAGTACCTGCAAGGTTTAAATGAATGGTGCTCTTTGCGCGTTCTTCTACGTTGGGGTTGATAACGTACTTGCCGTCTACGCAGCCAACGACAACCGAACCCGTAGGGCCTGCCCAAGGAATATCGGAGATGGAAAGCGCGATGGACGAACCTACCATTGCCAAAGGCTCGGGAGATACGTCGGGATCAACGGAAAGCGCGGTTGCTACAACAACTACGTCGTTAAAAATTCCCTTCGGGAACAAAGGTCTGATGGGACGGTCGATAAGACGGCTGGTCAAAATCGCCTTGTCGGACGCCCTGCCTTCGCGCTTTTTGAAACCGCCGGGGATTTTACCTACGGCGAACATTTTTTCTTCGTAATCTACGGAAAGGGGGAAGAAATCCATACCCTCTCTTGCGGTTTCGGACATACATACCGATACGTGTACCGCGGTGTCGCCGCAACGTACCAAGCACGCGCCGTTTGCCTGTTCGGCATACTTGCCGATTTCGACTACGAGTTCTCTGCCAGCGTAGTCTGTTTTAAACGTTCTTGCATTTTCTAAGTTTGGCATTGTTTATTTTTCTCCTTGTCTTTCTTTCTTGTTCTTCGTACCTTGCGCCGCCACGGCGGAAGGATCACGCGGTGAAGGCTCGTCCGCTTATGCCAAAACGGATTTGCCTTACAAATTGATAAAAAGGGCGAGTTAAAAATACCCGCCCTTTTACGCTTGCATTATTTTCTAAGACCCAACTTTTCGATGATTGCTCTGTATCTTTCGATGTCTTTTGCTTTCAAATAGTCCAAAAGACCACGGCGCTTACCAACCATTTTCAAAAGACCGCGGCGGGAGTGGTTATCCTGCTTGTGCGCTTTCAAGTGTTCGTTCAAGTGGTTGATTCTTTGCGTGAGCAAAGCGATTTGTACTTCGGGCGAACCCGTGTCGCCTTCGTGGGTTGCATAAGTTGCGATGATTTCGTTCTTTTCCATTTTTTTATCCTCCTATATGGAAACTGTTATTCGTACCGCCGAGCAGGTCGTGGAGAATCGCTCCGCCCAGACAGCCGTTATTACTATTCTACCACATTCTTTTAAGAATGTAAATCGAAAATACGCGCATTTTTACGATTTATTTGAAATTTGTTGGAAATTTATCGGAAAAATTCTTTCTTTTTGCGGATGATTTCGTCCACGTTTGCGATATACGTTGGCAAATCCTTTTGCGAAGCAAAACGAGTGATCAGTCCCTTATCGTTATACACGCGTTTGGACACCGCGTTTGCGCCGACGGCGAGATTGTCCGCCGTTTCTTCCATAATATCCACGTTGTATACGCACGCTTTGTTGGGTTTTGTCCACCCGACGTTTTCGTTGTTGCCCACCTGATATTTTTGGCGGTACATATAGTACGGTAGGTATCCGTTTTTGCTTAAAATTTCGCGAGAACAAGCCACCATAGTCGAGATGAAATCGTTTTCTAAGTACTGCGTTTCTTCTTTAAGCTTCGCCCCTGATTTCAGCGAAAGACAATGCACGGTGATGTTCTCCGCACCCGTTCTCACGGCGCGCAAAACGCTGTTTTCAAAAATCTCGGGCGTTTCGTCCTGCAAGCCTGCAATCAAGTCCACGTTGATATCAAATCGGTATTTTTGCGCCATTTCAAAGGCTTTATACACGTCCGCAACGGTGTGTTTTCTACCGATTTTTTGCAAGGTTTCGTTAGAAAAGCTTTGCGGGTTGATACAAATTCTCGTTACGCCATAGTCCTTTAACAGCGCAAGCTTTTCTTCGGAGAAAACGTCGGGTCTGCCCGCCTCGACGGTGTATTCCGCTTGGGGATTGCAGCTTTCAAACAGGGGCTGCACGGCTTGAAGCACCCTTTTAAGCTCCGTTTCGGAAAGAGCGAACGGCGTACCGCCGCCGATATATACGCTGCGCAGGTTGCCCACGCTTTCCTTTGCCGCCGCAAGCTCTTTTTCTAAGCAGCTTAAATACGCAGGCAGGAAATGGCGGGTCTTTTCGATGGGCGCGGTAATAAAAGAGCAATACGCACACTTGGTGGGGCAAAAGGGAATGGAAACGAACAGGTCGGTGTTGCCGTCTTTCTTTTCGTAAATGCCTTTTTGCGTATTTAAAATGTCAGCGACAAGCTGAATGTTTTTCTCGCTGACCTGCATTTCACGAAAAAGAGCTTGAAAATCTCTGCCGCTTTCCATTTCGGTGTACGCAAGCTTGGTGGGACGAATGCCCGTCAGCGCACCCCACGGCATTTTTTCGCCGTATTCCGCGCTTAAAATTTGATACAAGCGAAGCTTGGCGAAACGACGTTCCAAACGCTTAAAAAGGATTTCATCGCATACCTGCCCCCCATCTTTAAAGGAAAATTCCTTTCCATCTACGGTGAACGCATTGAGAAAAACGCCCCCTTCGTAAGCGAAAGAGTGCGTTAAGCTTTCGGGACGGCGTTTAAATAAGCGAACGACGTCTAACAATTCATTTTCTAAAAATGGACAATTTGTAGTAAACATAATTTTCTTGTTTTACGCGTCGCGTAAAAAGGGATTTCTTTTCTTTTCCGCAAACAGCGTGGTACTTTCTTCGTGCCCTGGATAAACGGGATAATCCACGGTAAGGGCGGCAAGCTTTTTCAAGCTTTGGCGCAGCGTTTTTAAGCTGCCCGTGGGCAAGTCCGTTCTGCCGATAGAGCCTGCAAAGAGCGTATCCCCCGTGAACAATACGTCGCCGTCGTCCGTTTTTACCAAATAGCAAGCGCAGCCTGCCGTGTGACCGGGCGTGAGTATGGTTTGGAT
The DNA here is from genome assembly GCA_045532525.1 of Candidatus Scatosoma sp. Taxonomy (GTDB): domain Bacteria; phylum Bacillota; class Clostridia; order Christensenellales; family Borkfalkiaceae; genus Scatosoma. The sequence goes on along the minus strand of JAZSGC010000143.1, from coordinate 635 downwards.
TTGTATGCCGCTTAAAAGAACGGTTTCACCGTCCGTCAACGTTTGATTTACTGTATATTCCACACGCGGAATGCCTGCCAACGCGAATGCGTCCGCTTCCGTGCCGACGAGTTTGGCTTCTTCCGCCGAACAAACCACCTTTGCGCCGTCCGCTTGCAGCTCGGCAACGCCGCCTACGTGGTCGAAATGACAGTGCGTGAGCAAAACGTGCGTGGCTTTTAATCCGCGCTTTAACAGTTCTTCCTTGATGCGGGGCTGTGCGGGGTCGATAACAACCGCCGTTTGATTGTCCGCGGTAAGAATATAGGCGTTAGAACCAAAGCCGCGGGGAGAAATGGTGATGATTTGCATAGAGATGTTCCTTTTAAGGTTTGTGATAAAAATGCTCTAAATTCCGCTTGCCCTACCCCAACGGGAAAACGGCGGAGAAGGGTTGCAGTTTCGCGCAAAACACGCGGTTCTGTCCGACAGGAGCGTACTTAAACGTACGTGACCAAAACGCGCAGTTTTCAGCTTGCCCTATCCCAACAGGAAAACGGCGGAGATGCGAGCAAGACGCGAAGGGCGCGGCTTTTTCCGCAGGGAGTTTACTATGCGTAAATGACCAAGGAAAAACGTAAGCCCGACAAAGTATT
>JAZSGC010000048.1:0-4163 GCA_045532525.1 Candidatus Scatosoma sp. | reverse complement strand
AAATAGATTTGTGCATTTTTAACAATTTTTTATCTCCTTTCGCGCTGCCGCGCGACGCTGGCAATTACCTTTTCTTGTGCACCTGCACAAGAAAGCCCTAGGGCTGCGATTTTTTATTGCCTACGCGCGTACGGATGTACTCGCAAAATTGCGCACAGGTGAAAAGGCAACGTATTTTGTAGCATTTTTGTACGATTTCCTTGAATAAAATTAGGCAATTTTACCAAAAATAAGCGCAAGGATACATTATCGTTGATATTATTATATCATAGTCCTGTCAAATTTTCTTGCCATATTTAATTAAAAAAATGTGATTTTTAGTTATGCCAAAAAACTGTTGACATTTTTTGGCGAAGGTGCTATACTGTAAAAAACACCTTAAAAGGAGTTGTTTTATGGCAAATAAAAAATCGCAACCACTTATTGAACACAAGCTGTATAAAGCGCGCTTCCCCAACCCGCAGGAAGGGGTAAATTTGCATTGGTGCTATCAAAATAATACGTCCTTACACGACCACGATTACTATGAATTTATTATCATAACGGAAGGCAAAGTACAGCATTTCCTTAAATCAGAAACCAGCTTAGGCGTTAAGGGCAGCCTTTTTTTGGTGAAACCGGGCGTTCTTCATCAATTTTTGCCCTATCACAACAGTCGTGCCAAGCAAATCAATTTCTCTATTTCTCCCCCTATGCTGGAATCTTTAATGTCCTTGATATGGAGTAAGGAAATTTTTAAAAAGTTTGACGAATGGGAGCTGCCCAACGATTTAATTTTGCCACAAAGCACGCTGGACGACGTTTTTAACAATTTCGACCGTTTGAATCAATTCAATTTTCAATCCACAAACTCCTATGCGTCCATCAAGGCAATTATTCTTGAAATCTTGCTATTCTTAGTCAATAAACTGGAAACGACGGAATCTTTGATCAACAGACCGTCCGCCCCCGCTTGGCTTAACGAATTTTTGGAAACGCTGAATTCACCAAGCGTATTTACAATGAAGCTTAAAGATATTTATCCGCTTGCGCCCTACTCGCAATCGATGCTCAATCTTTATTTCAATAAATACGTAGGCTGCACCTTGATTTCGTATATCACAAACCTGAAAATCAGTTACGCCTGCTCGCTGTTGCGCTACACGGACGATTCTCCCTTAGATATCAGCAATAAGCTGGCATACGACAGCCTCAGCCATTTTAATCGAGTTTTCAAAAAAATCACAGGAAAAAGCCCCATCGTATACCGAAAAGAAATTGCCAACGTAAACTAAACGTTGCTAAAAAGCAAAAATAAAAGCCACGCTTCAAGCGCGGCTTTTTTATTATATAAAAAACGGGCGGCTCTTGCCTTTTGCAAAAGCCGCCGCCCTTATAAGTAATTTATGTAATTAGTCGCAATGTTCCTTAATAAATTTGGCTACGCCCGCCGACCAGCCGTGGCACAAGCTGTGGCGCAAGCCCACGTAGCAATACTTCCCGTAATCGCCGTGAAGGTCTTTTTTCGTCGGGTCAAACTCATCGATGCGCCCCGAGCCTTTCAGCCACTCCATATCGAAATCTTCCCAAAACGTCGTTGCGCCCCTATCCAGCATCGCGCCGTAATATTCCTTCATTAGATCGATTGCCAGCCGCTCGTCGCGCGAAGCAATCGCGCTCAAAACGTAATAGCTCATAAAGGTAGAGAAGCCTTTTGCGCCGCCGTCTATCAGCATTGCGTATTCTTCGTCCGTCATTTCGCCCGTCGCAAAATATTTCAACGCGACAACCTGCTTTTTTTCCTTGACTTGAATAGGTTGCAGCTTTAACTTTTCAGTAATTTTATCTACCCTTTCGGTGGACAAACCGAAGCCTTCGCACAAATACCTTGCGCCGTTCATCGCCATCAGGAAAATGGCGCGCACACCCGTCAATTCGTCGGGGGTATCCTTCGTAGGCCAGTCGACGAGATAGCGGGTTTTGGTGCTCAAATCCCCTTTTTCGTCCACCAAGCCGTCTAAAACGTCTAAAAGCTCTACGAAATAGGGCAAATGCTTTTTGACGAGTGCTTTGCAGTCAAATTCCTTGTAATAGTCGGCGAGAATGATAATCCACCACATCGAATAGGTATAAATACCGTTCATAAATTTGGGTAACGGCGTAATTTTTTTAGAAATATCCAACGTCCTTTCCACAACGGACGTTCTCCCGTAAATTGCGCTGAGCGCCATAACCTCGGGGGCAAGATCGCCCACCCAAATCAAACGGTCGCGCTTAATGCCGTCCCAAACGACGCCCGAGGAAGAACACAAATCTACCGTGCGTTTCGCGGTTTGGAAAATTTCAGAAATAAGCTTATCTTCCCCTTGATAAGTATAGATAGGCTTTTTGTAAAATCTATGATTTTCGCAGAAAATATTCTTGAAATAGATGTACTTATCTTCCAGCAAATCGATACGCACGAAACGGAAGCCCGTTTGCCCGATCACGACGTCGCTATAGGCGCAAATCAACGTTTCAAAATCACGGGGAGAATGCGCGTTTTTCGCATTCTTTTCGCCGATGCTGGCATTGACCTCGCCAAGGCTTTCACCAAAGCGTATTCTCACCTTACAATCGCCGTAATATATCCAGTTGGTAAGCACGCGGATACCCCCGTGCATTTCCTTGCCGAAATCCAAAACGATATACGCGCCAAGACCTTCTATCTTTAAATATTCATTCCACTCCGCTTCGTTGTAATTGATGGTAGCATACAAGCCTTTGGAGAAAAAAAGCGTTTCTTCATTGCTAATATTTACGCCGTCTATTACCCTTTTCGGCAATAAGTATTCTTTCATAATTTCCCTTTCCTATTCGGTTACTTTTTTATTTCCACAAACACGGCGTCGCCCACCTTTAAAGCAAAGGTATATTCGCCCTTTTCGTCAGGCTGCGCCTGTATTTGTTCGCCGCGGAAATAGAACGTCGCTTCACCTGCGGGCAAGCTTACTTTTAACTGCATCGGGGGTGCTTTATCAAACAGCTCGTCGCGCACGTTGCCGATATTTTCCAGCATATACAGCGCGTTGTCGCCGTCCGTTTGCTTGGTGATGAGCGCAACCCCCTTATCCACCGTAACGGGAATGGGGCTGGGTTCGTCTTCATAAAGGAACTTCGTCCAGTCGAAGTCCTTGCAGGTCTTACCCGCTTCCGTAACGACGTGGGAGCTTTCGTATTCGTAGTTGCGCGCCACTTCCAAGAATTTCTTCATTTCCGCGATAATGCGTTTAGTATACGTATACAAAGCGGTACGCGATCCGTCGAGATTGATAAATGCCGCGCCGTCCATTTCGCCCATTGCGCTATCCTTAAACTGGAAGTCGGGCTTTGCGAAATAGGTATAGAACGAATACTCGTGTACGCCAAACCCCATCGCAAGGTTGGTTTGCCAGTACATATCGCTTTCCACCATTCGGCGGTTGTGATGATTGCCGTTCCAAATATGCGCAAAGGACTGCAATACAACGCGGAAGGCAATATCGCGCTCCTTACACATTCTTGCCACCAACTGGTAGTTGGGCAGCGTGTTGCCGCTGATGATGTATTCGCGGCGGAAAGGATATTCGTCGAAGTGAATATTATCCGCCTGCGTGATTTTTTGGAAATCCCCTACGTACTTTTCGTAGATTTGCCATTGTGCAAGCTGTTCGGTTGCAATTTTGTCCGTTGCAACGTCTTCCTGCTGTATCTTTTGTGGTTTAAGCAGCCTTTCAGGTGCGGTCATCGGCAACAAATTACTTTGCACGTACGCGTCGGGCAACACTCGTTTGATTGAACGCATAATTTGCCCATAGGCAGGGAACTGATCGTACATCGGCTCGTCAAAAAGCTGAATACCGAAAAAGCCTTCTTGCTTACAATAAGGTGCGACGCACTCCGCCACCGCCTTATCCAGCTCCGTCTCGTTGGCAAACATCTTCCCTTCGCCCACCAAATCTCTTTCGTCGCGAATCCAATGATCGAAACGTCCGTCGGTGACGAGTATGCGCTTACAGCCGCCTTTTAACGCTTCTTTAAAAACAAGTTGGCAGTTGCAGCCTTCCCATTCCTCGCCTTTATACGAGTTTTCGCCGCGGGCTTGCACCATATTAAAACCGCATTCTACGTATTCCGCATAACGCTTTGCACTACGGAAGTCTTCC
>JAZSGC010000052.1:0-5717 GCA_045532525.1 Candidatus Scatosoma sp. | reverse complement strand
GCTCGGTGCCGTTTTCGACGAGCGCGAGCAAGATGATACCGTCCGAGGTTTGCAATTTCGTTTTTTTGTAGAGGGTATTGAGAACGACTTGCGCGTTTGCGTCCTTTTTGCATTCGATAACGATACGCATACCGTCTCTGCCCGATTCGTCGCGAATATCCGAAATACCCTCGATTTTCTTATCGTTTACCATATCCGCAATCGTCTTGACGAGCTGCGCTTTGTTGACTTGGTAAGGGATTTCCGTTACGACGATACGGGAACGGGTATTGCCGCCCGTGCCGTATTCTTCAATGTCGCATTTAGAGCGGATAACAAGGTTGCCCTGCCCCGTTCTGTACGCCTTTTTGATACCGCTTCTGCCCATGATAATACCGCCCGTAGGGAAGTCGGGGGCGGGGATATATTCCATAAGCTCGTCCACGGTGATTTCGGGGTTGTCGATCAGCGCAATCGTGCCGTCGATAACCTCCGCAAGGTTATGAGGCGGAATGTTCGTCGCCATACCTACGGCAATACCGTCCGCACCGTTTACAAGCAGGTTGGGATATCTTGCAGGCAAAACGGTGGGTTCTTCTTCCGTCGCGTCGAAGTTGGGAATGAAATCTACCGTTTCCTTGTCCAAGTCTTTCAGCATTTCCGCCGCCAGCTTGGTCAGCTTCGCTTCGGTGTAACGCATTGCCGCCGCGCTGTCGCCGTCGATAGAGCCAAAGTTACCGTGACCGTAAACCAACGGGAAGTTGATGGTGAAATCTTGCGCCAAACGCACGAGCGCGTCGTACACGGAGCTGTCGCCGTGGGGGTGATATTTACCCATACAGTCGCCGACGATACGGGCGCACTTTCTCGTCGCCTTATCGTTGTACAAGCCCATTTCGTGCATCGAGAACAAAATACGTCTATGCACGGGCTTCAAGCCGTCGCGTACGTCGGGGATAGCGCGGGATTTGTTTACCGCCATTGCATAAGCAATGAACGAGCGTTTCAGCTCGTCGTCCACTTCGATGTCGAGCAATTTCGTCATCGCAAGCGTTTTCTTAAACTCTTCGGTTAATTCGGGACTCGTTTCCTTTTTAGCCATAGTGTTTTTCTCCTTAAACGTCTAAATCCGTTACCAAAGCAGCGTTTTCTTCAATAAACTTTCTGCGCAGTTCGGGGTTTTCCCCCATCAACATCGAGAACATCTGGTCCGCTTCCGCCGCGTCCTGCATCGTTACGCGGATAAGGGTACGCGTTGCGGGGTTCATCGTCGTGCTCCAAAGCTGTTCGGTGCTCATTTCGCCCAAGCCTTTATAACGCTGATATTCCACCTTACCGGGATTGTTCAACGCATATTCCACCTTTTCTTCTTCGGAATAGAGATAATCGTCCTTGCCCTTGAAGCTTGCCTTGTAAAGGGGTGGCTTTGCCGCGTATACGTGTCCGTGTTCGATAAGCGGACGCATATAACGGAACAGGAATGTATACAGCAAGATACGAATGTGCGCGCCGTCTACGTCGGCGTCGGTCATCGAAATAATTCTATCGTAGCGCAGCTTGCTTTCGTCGAAATCGTCCAAAATGCCGCAGCCGAACGCCGTAATCATCGCCTTGATTTCTTCGTTTTCCAAAACGCGGTGGGGTCTTACCTTTTCCACGTTCAAAATCTTACCGCGCAAGGGCAAAATCGCTTGGAAACGTCTATCGCGCCCTTGCTTTGCCGTACCGCCTGCCGAATCGCCTTCGACGATATAAATCTCGCAAAGCTCACTTCTTCTATCCGAGCAATCCGCAAGCTTGCCGGGCAGGGTCGTTGACCCCAAAACTCCCTTTCTTCTCGTCAACTCGCGTGCGCTTCTTGCCGCGTCGCGCGCCTTTTGTGCGGTGATACAGCGAAGCACAAGCTCTTTGGCTACGGAAGGATTTTCTTCCAAGAACGTAGACATATGCTCGGAAACGCATTTGTTGACGAAGGTACGAATGGTGCTGTTGTTCAGCTTATCCTTGGTTTGCGATTCAAATTGTGCGTTGGTGAGCTTTACGGAAACCACCGCCGTAATCCCTTCGCGCACGTCTTCGCCTGAAAGCTTTTCGCTTTCTTTTAAAACGTTCAGCTTATGCCCCGCGTCGTTGATGACCTTGGTAAGCGCCATCTTCAACCCTTCCACGTGCGTACCGCCGTCGCGGGTGTTGACGTTGTTCGCATAGCTATAAATCACTTCGTTATACGTTTCGTTATACTGAATGGCAACTTCGCAAACGGTGTCGCCGTCCTGTTCTTCAAAATATACGGGAGCGGGGAACAACAGCTCGTCACGGCTCTTGTTGAGTTCTTCCACGAACGAACAAATTCCCCCTTCGTAGCAGAAAGAGTCCTTTTGCTCCTGACCCGTGCGCTTGTCTTCCAAGGAAATGCGCAAGCCCTTGTTTAAATAAGCAAGCTCGCGCAGTCTGCCCTTTAAGGTATCGTAAACGAACAGCGTTGTTTCAAAGATGTCGGCGTCGGGCAGGAAGGTAACCTTCGTACCCATTTCTTCCGTTTCACCGATGACTTGAACGCTGCGCTGAGGCACGCCGCGGTTATATACCTGCTTGAAGATTTTCCCTTCGTGGTAAACCTCCGCTTCCAACCATTCCGAAAGCGCGTTTACCGCTTTTACGCCTACGCCGTGCAAGCCGCTAGACACCTTATAACCGGAATCGCCGCCGAACTTACCGCCCGCGTTGACCTTCGTGAATACGACCTCCAGCGTGGAAATCCCTTCTTTGGGGTGAATATCCGTAGGAATACCGCGCCCGTTGTCCTGCACCGTACAGCTGCCGTCTTCGTTGATGGTCACTTCGATGTGCGTACAATACCCCGCAAGCGCTTCGTCGATGGAATTGTCGACGACTTCGTGCACCAAATGATGCAACCCTTTCGCGTCCGTGGACGAGATATACATACCCGGACGTTTACGAATGTGTTCCAAACCGTCAAGGACTTGTATTTGCTCGGCGCCGTATTCGGCTTCTATTCTTTCCGCCATTCTTTTTGCCTCCTTAATCACCGTTTGTTTCCTTTTTTTATTCTAAAAAAGGAAAACCCGATAATACACCCGTATTATACCATATAATAAAAGAAAAGTACAGCGTTTCAAACCGCTTTTCGCATATTTTTCTTTCGCTTTTGTAAACTTTATTTCTTTTTCTCTTGTTTTCGTCCGTCTTTTTCCCTTAAAACGTGCGTTTTTACTCTTAGGCGGTATTTATACGGCAGAATGGTTTTTGCTTGAAATACGCCCTGTTTTTGTTTTATCACGCCGCGATCGCACCGCAAGCATACGGCGAGCACTCCTGCGAAAAAATTTCACTTAAAGTGTTCTGCAAAAATTGACATTCCCAAAAAAATGCGTTATACTGTGGTTGGAGTAGAAAAAAATGAGTTATTACGAACAATGTGCCGACAACCAAAACTATTTTTATTTTTACAGCGGACCGCGGCCTAACACCACGCCGCACTTTCACAGCGCGTCCGAATTTCTTTTTGTGGAAAAGGGAAAACAAGAAGTGATCGTCGGGGGCGAAAAACGGATTTTGTCCGCAGGTGACGCTTGCTTTGTGGACAGCTTTTGCGTACATTCTTACCCCAACCCGAAGGCCGTTTCCGCTACCGTTATCGTAGGGGATAAACAGTATTTCGAGCGCGCGTTTTCTTGTTTTCAGGACAACCGCCCGCCACGCTTTTTTCGATTTGAGAATTTTTCTCTTTTGCGTAGCTTGCAAGCAATTTACGACGAAAATTCCCAAAATGCCGTAGGCAAGTACGCCGTCTTTGAAGGCATATTAGGCATTTTATTAGGCACAATCGCTGAAAACGCCCCTTTCATTTCCTTAAACGGCGACAAACAGGACGCGCTCGTTTGCGACATTTTGCGCTATACGGAAAGCCATTTGCAGGAAGATTTATCCCTGCGCGCCATCTCGCATAAATTCGGGTATTCCTACGAGCATTTATCTCGGCTTTTACATAAATATCTTTCCGAGCATTGGACGACACATCTCAACCGACTGCGTGTAAAAAGGGTAAAAAAGCTCTTAGACGCCGACCCGAAAACGCCCGTTTTATCCCTTGCTTTTTCATGCGGGTTTGAAAGCGCGAACACCTTCTACCGCGCTTACAAAAAAGAATTTGGCGCTCCACCCCGTTCGTAATCACATAAAAAAGGCTTAAAAATAAAAAATATCAATTTTTGACATAGAAATCTCATATTTCCGCTTGCAAAAGTAAACTTTTGCAGATATAATAACAATGGAGACTCTAAGGGGTAAAAAAATATATGGAACAAAAAATTTTTACAATTGCCATTCTCGGCGTGGGCGCAAGGGGCGCAGACGCGTACGGCACGCTCATTAACGCAGAAAAGGATAAATTTAAAATCGTCGCGCTTTGCGATTTACGACAGCACCGCTTGGACGTTTTCGGGGAAAAATTCGGCGTTCCCGTAGAAAACCGTTTCTTGGACGAAGAAGAATTTTTCAAAGAAAAACGCGCGGACTTGTTGCTGGTTGCAACGCAGGATAAGGACCACGTGCGCCATTGCATAAAAGGCTTTGAGCTCGGTTATCATTTAATGACGGAAAAGCCTTTGACCGACCGAAAGGAAGAATGTCAGCTTTTACTCGACGCACAGAAAAAGTCGGGCAAGCAAGCGCTTGTATGCCACGTGCTCCGTTACGCCCCCGCTTTCTTAAAAGCAAACGAAATTTTAAAGAGCGGCGCAATCGGCAAGCTGGTTGCCGTCACCGCCTTGGAAAGAGTTGCTTTTTGGCATCAGGCACACAGCTACGTGCGCGGCAACTGGCGCAACGATAAAGACGCTTCCCCTATGATTTTGGCAAAATGCTGCCACGATTTAGACCTTTTGCAATGGTACGTCGGCGCAAAATGCAAAAGCGTTTCTTCAATGGGGGATTTGGTGCACTTTAAGCCCGAAAACGCACCCGAAGGCGCAACCGCGTACTGCGTAGACTGCCCCCACAAGCAAGCCTGCCCGTACAACGCCGAACAAATTTATATCGAAAACTGGAAAAAGAAAAACTGCCCCGAAGACATTTGGCCCTATAACGTCGCTGCGAAAGCGCCTGTCAACGAAGAAAAGCTGCGCGCCGCACTCCAAGATGGTCCTTACGGCAGATGCGTATACCATTGCGACAACAACGTCGTTGACCATCAGCTTACGACGATGACCTTTGAAAACGGCGTAAAGGCTACGCTGACGATGACCGGCTTTACCGCAGGGAGCGGAAGAAGATTCCACTTCCACGGCACGCTCGGCGAATTGCTTTTAGACGAAGCGGACAACCAAATCGTTTTACATAAATATGGTAAGGACGCGGAAATTATTAGTTTGGAAGAACTGGAAGAAGGCGGTTACGCGCACGGTGGCGGCGACTTGTACCTTATTAAAAAATTGTACGAAATTATGCAGGGCAACGCCGAAGCAGACACCAAGCTGGAAGCGTCCGTCGAAAGCCATTTAATGGGCATTTGTGCCGAAGAATCCCGTGTAAACGGCGGAAAGCTCGTTTTGGTGCACGAATAATTTCAAAGCAAATAAAAATTCATTTTTAGTAAAAAAGAGCAAACGCCTTTCGCGTCTGCTCTTTTTATGTTGCCTTTTCGTATGCTTTTTACTCGATTTATCCCCAAATTTCTTCGGCGATTGCAAGCACTTCCTGCGGGGTTTGCGCTTGAA
>JAZSGC010000117.1:0-21522 GCA_045532525.1 Candidatus Scatosoma sp. | reverse complement strand
GTATAAGGAGATAAAAATGACTGACTCTCAAATAATTGAATTTTTGAACTCTAAAAATTATGATTTACGCATTTCTCATAATGCTCGTTGGATTGACCAAAAATGTACGCCCGATGTCACATGGTCTATAGCTGACTTCGTATTGAATTACGTGGATAATGTTAATAAAACGTTTACTGTAAAGGATATTTGGACAAGCGAATATGCTAGATTGACTATTGCCGAAACATATTCTAAGCCTGGAACGGATGAAGAAACGGCAGAAAATGAATACGATAAAGTATTTTCACAACCTTTAGCAATGTTTTGTTATGCAGGAATATTAGAGGATATTTCCGAAACCTCACGCCACCTTTACAAAATTGCGAATAGAGACGTTTTAGAATATATCGCAAGGAACGATGTTTTTGCTTTACGTTTCCTATACAATTACATAGAAAAGGTTATGCGTGATAGTGGCTTATATGGAAAATTCGAAGCTTTCTTCAATCACCAAGATAAAACTCATTTTAAAATCTTAAAAGATAGTTTTATTCAATTTTATCACGACAATACACCTGTCAAAAAAGATTATGAGCCTAAAAGAATTTTTACTAAAGTTCTCAACCCATTAGCATTTAAGAACGGCAAGAAAGGAACTGAACGTGGTAATTTATCGCCTAATAGAATTATTAAGGCGGATATGATGTATAACCGTGATAATTTTAGAGATGTATATAGAGATAAACCAAAAGAAATTTCTAGACAAGAATGGTTGATTTTACACCCTGAATTTGATGTGAGAAACGGCTATTTTGAACAAATGATGTCTAGTGCAAAAAGATTGTTGCGTGGCTATATTTCAGCCACACGTCAAAACTTATCGGAGCTTACACAGTTTGTTGACGGTCAAACCGATACTGCTCCTGCGACTCAAATACATCATATTTTCCCGAAAAATGAGTTCCCTGAAATTATGCACTATTTAGAGAATTTAATTGCCTTAACGCCTAATCAACATTATGGCTATGCTCACCCTAACAATAACACGCAAGTCGTTGACGTTGAAGCACAAAAAATTCTATTGATTGCAAAAACGTATAGTATTAAATCTAACATCGAAAACGAGAACGAAGAAACAATTTTTGCTTTTGAAAATTTATTGTATGTCTTGTCTATTGGTTGGGACAACGCTGATGTGTTAGAAATTGAAGTAAATAATTACAATGACGTATTGCACTCAATTACATATCATTATCAAGCAGTATAAAATTATTAAAGGAGAAAACTTATGAAAAAAAGCGAATTATTTGAATTGTTGGATAAAGAATTAACAAGTGGAGATGTAAAACTCCTTAATGATTATGTTTTTGATAAAGAAAAAAACGGTGAATGGGACCAATCTAATAAAGGAAAGTCTTGGACGGATGACGAATTAAAGGTTGTTTTATCTTTTGCACCCACTAAAGAAAATTGCTTATTATTAGCAAGAGCTTTTAAAAGAGGCTATGGTAGTATTGAACAAATTTTCCGTTGGGCAACAACTGATATAAAAACGATTAAGAACTCCGACCGTAAGGACGATGCTTTTGTTTTGCAAGTCAAACGTATCTATAAAGAATTAGGTTGGAGAGCTTAAATAAATGTTTGATGATGTAGGTTTACCCATACAAAAAAAGTGCGCTGTTGCTTTTATTGATTTATTGGGTGTTTCTCATAAAATTGAAGTAGGTTCACAATGTGCACTCAATTCAGTGTGGCTTTTTTATTCGTATATCACTGAAGAAATTAAACGCTTTGAAAATGTTAAATATAAAATATTTTCAGACAACATACTTATTTGTGAAGAAATTGATGATTTCAATCCCTCAAAAGCAATTTTGGACGTTTTATCAGTAGTTGAAAAAGTTGAGTTGTTTATGATGAAAATCGGTGCATTGTTTCTTAGAGGAGCAGTTGCAATAGGCGACTTACATTATAGTGAAAACTTTGTGTATGGAAATGCTTTATTAAAAACGCACATATTAGAAAACAAAGTTGCAAAATATCCTCGTATATTGATAGATGAATCTATTCTTAATGTAATAAGCAACACAAAAGCTCCTATACTTCAAGATGATGACAATCAATATTTTTACGATTTTTTGCAAGCAAGAATCAATCAAGGTGGAGAACGCTTATCTCAAGAACTTGCAACTTTCCAAGGGAATATTTTAATTAATTTAAAAACAAAAGATATTAAGCCTGAAATAATAGAAAAAATGGAATGGCTTATAAACTATTTCAATTATTCCTGTTCAAAAAATGGATTAAAAAAGAGAATTACTATTGAAACTTTAACTCGGTTTAAGATAGACACAAGTAATATTCACCTAAAGTCAAATTAGGGCGGGAGTTGTAAACTTTAATATCAAACTTTATAGGGTGGGGCTTTGTGTCCTGCCCTTAACTTTACAATAAAAAAGCGTAAAAATTGTTCGTTTTACGCTCAAATTGGGTCACCAGCAAAAAGGAAGATACATTGCGTATCTTCCTTTTTGCTTATGTTCCCTCGTATCGTACGGGAATGTGGATGAGTTCGTCGTTTAGAACGACAACAAACATACTCGCCATGTCCCATAACTTTTTATTCTAATTATAAATGCTTGCAATTTTGCCTTTTCTATGTTATAATCGAGAACAGTTTGAATGAATAATTTTTATATTATCTTAAAAATAGGAGTTCGATATGCGTATAAAAGTAATCAGTTTTAATATTCGATGTGTAGATGATGAAAATGGTAACAGCATTCAAGAAAGAGCGCCGCGACTTTCCATGATAACGACGCCATATGACGCTGACGTAATCGGTTTTCAAGAATATACACCGTTTTGGGAGGATTCTATAAATAGATATTTTTGCGATAAATATGAATTTTTCAATAAATATCGTTCCAATACAGGTTGGATTGAGTCAGCGCCGATACTTTGGAAAAAAGAAAAATTCGATTGCTTAAAGCGCGGTTATTTTTGGCTTTCCGATACTCCTGAAATTATGTCGGGCGGTTGGGATGATGAACGACATAACCGTATTTGTTTGTACGTTATATTAAAAAATAAAAGTGACGGAAAGACTTTTGCGGTTATGAATACGCATTTAGGTTTTGGAGAGAAGAATCAGGTAAAAAGCGTGCGTTTAATCCATCAATATATGGAGAAGATTTCCGCTTATCCCACCGTTATTATAGGGGATTTTAATATGACGCCTTCTTCGTTGCCTTATGCTGAAATGATTAAAAAAGTGGCGGATGTCAACGAACTTACTATAAAAGACAGACGCTCGACTTATCACGGATATAGTCAGCAAAACAATTTTGAGGAACATATTGATTACTGTTTCATAAATGGAAAAATCAATCCCATTACTTTTAAAATCATCGACGAACTTGTTGAAGATAAATTTCCATCCGATCATTATGGTATTTACGTGGACTTGGAGATTGAATAAATATTCGATTTAGGTTGGTTAAGGGTCACCAGCAAAATCCTAAAGCGAACATAGTTTGCTTTAGGATTTTTGCTTTTTGGTGCTCCGTACGGTAATGGTGAAGAACCCATCGGTTCGCGCGAGCAAGCTATGCTTGCGCCGCCCTGCCGTAATCAAAAAAAGCGTATTTGATGTGGATTTCAAATTATAATCGCGACAAGTGAGAAATCTAGAATGGCGATTTTATCTCCGCAAAAATTATTTTTCGCGAAAATGGTTGACACAAAGAGTAAAATGATATATAATAACAAATAGTCCATACGCCGTTATTTCGGCAATAGAAATAAGAAAATCAAGGGAGAGCTTTTATGGAAAATATTATGATTTGTAACTGTATGCAGGTATCCGTTGCCGATATCGAAAAGGCATTGCACGAAGGTCAGCAGTTTGCCGACGTAGAAAAGCAGTTTGAAAAGGTGCAAATGGTCACGCATTGCTCCACGGGCTGCGGCGGTTGCCACGACAAAGTGCTGGACGTTATTTCCGAGATTATGGGCTAACGTCGCGGTTGGCTACGTATAAAAAATGCAAAAAAGAACGCAAGGGCGCGTTCTTTTTTTTATTAAGCGGAAAAAATACTTTACAAGAATTTTTTTTTGCGATATAATGTATCCGTATAATTGTCGTATTATGTCTTCGTGCGGGCGCGCGTTGGAAACGACGAAAAGGAACGCTTATGAAAATTTCGCAAAACTGGAAGGATTATTCGATTATCGCCACGGGCGACGGGTATAAGCTGGAGCGTTGGAAAGACGTGTATTTGCTCCGTCCCGATCCGCAGGTGATTTGGTCCGCGCAAACGGATCTTTTCGCGTATCCTAAGCTCAACGCCTATTATAAACGCAGCGAAAAGGGGGGCGGCGGTTGGAAGATATTAAAGCCTATTCCCGATGAATGGAATATCTCCTACGACGCGTTGGATATTCGCTTTAAAATCAAGCCGATGGGCTTTAAGCATACGGGGCTTTTTCCCGAACAGGCGGTAAACTGGGAGTATATGACTTCGCTGATCAAAAACGCGGGCAGACCTATCAAGGTATTGAATTTGTTTGCGTATACGGGCGGCGCGACGGTGGCTTGCGCTAAGGCGGGCGCACAGGTCACGCACGTGGACGCGGCGAAGGGTATGGTGGAAAGAGCGGGCGAAAACGCGCGGCTTTCGGGAATCGACACGGGCATACGCTATATTGTGGACGATTGCTTGAAATTTGTACAGCGAGAAATTCGCCGCGGAAATAAGTACGACGCCATTATTATGGACCCCCCGTCCTACGGCAGGGGGCCGAATGGCGAAATGTGGAAGATTGAAAACGATTTATATAAATTTGTCGAGCTTTGCGCGCAGGTGCTTAACGATAATCCGTTATTCGTGCTGATCAACAGCTATACGACGGGGTTACAGCCGATGGTTTTAAAGAATATTTTGCAACTGACCTTAAAAAACTTTAAGGGCAAAGTAGAAGCGTATGAAGTCGGCATTCAAACGGAAGAAGGGATTTCCCTTCCGTGCGGGGCAGGAGGTATATTTGTCAATGACGGAAACTAACGAAACAATGCAAACGGCGCAGGTGCAAGAACCGGAGCTGAATATCTTATACGAAGACAACCACATCATCGTCGTCTTAAAGCCGCAAATGACGGCTTGCTGTCCGGACGAAAGCAAGGACGACAACCTACTTGACCAGGTCAAGAGATACATCAAGGTACGTTATAACAAACCCGGCAACGTGTACGTTGGCTTGGTGCATCGTTTGGATAGACCTACGGGCGGCGTAATGGTTTACGCCAAGACCAGCAAGGCGGCGGCAAGGCTGACGGAAGGCTTGCAAAGCGGCGATTTTGAAAAGAAATATCTCACCGTGCTTTGCGGCGCGCCCGACGGCGAACGCGGCACGCTGTGCAATTATTTGCGCAAGAACACCGTAAACAATATGGTGTACATTTGTACCCCGTCCGAAGACGGCGCAAAGTATGCGGAGCTGGATTACAAGGTCATTGAAGATAAGGGGAAGTATTCCTTGGTCGAAGTCCGTTTGCATACGGGCAGAACTCATCAAATCCGCGTACAAATGGCGGGGATTGCGCATCCTATCTACGGCGATATGCGCTACGGCGGCGCGTTGGCGCAAAAGGGTAAGCTTGCGCTTTGGGCATACTCTCTTTCCTTTTTGCACCCCATCACCAAGGAACGCCTGAAATTTATTGCGTATCCGCCCGAAACGGAAACGCCTTGGAAAGCGTTTGAACTGGCAAAAGCGGTGGAAATTCATTGAAAATTCGATAAAATAGGCAAAACATAAAAAAACCACGTCAAATGCGTTTGACAAAAAGCGCGTTTGGGTGTAAAATGGATAAGTACGATATTATCTAAAAAGACAATTCTTGTAAAAACTACGAGGCACGGTTTTATGAAAAAACAAAACAAAAAACTGATTACTTTTCTTCTCGCGGGTGCGGTATGCTGCACCGCGGCTATCGGCGTTGCAAACCTGCAAGCGGTGAAAGGGTATGCGGACGGGGAAAGCTCTTCCGAAGAGCTTGTCGTTACGCCTACGCAATATTTGCTTAGCGACCTTTTCTCGTCCAACGGCAGCGATGCGGTAGGCTCTGCGGATTTCAACGATAAAAAGGTGACGGCGTTCACCCTTTCCAACGACGAATACGCGTATTACAGAAACTCCATCGCGTTGAAATGGTATGACGGCGACAAGGACGCAAGCACACAAAAATATCTTGCGGAATATTATACCTTGAAATTCGCTTTCGCTGACGCGAACTTCACTTCCATTTCCGTAAAGATGGACAGCGTTTCGTCTATCGCTTCCGAAACGGGCAAGGCGGTGAACGAAGTAAAATTCACCAAAACCGCGGCAAGCGACACGGGCGTTACCGTAAAGGTATCCGTTATTGCGGACGGCGATGAAGAAAAGGTGGTTTGCTCCGCGTTCACGGCGGCGTTTGGCGACCAAATCACGCTTGCGCTTACGCAATCCGACCTTTGCAAATACAGCGACCAGTTTGAAGTGCTTTTGACGGATAAGGACAAGAACGCGATCAATACCGAACGCGCCCTGTTCAAAAACGTCGGCGAAAACTACGCGGCATACAGCACGGAATCGGGCAAGGAAAGATATCCTTTGCAATTCGTTGCGTTTACCGAAGAAAAAGCGGCGGACGGCGAATCGGAAGTCACGGAATATAAGGAAACGCAAATTTATCTTTACGAACTCAACAACCAAAGCTTCGTAGACGTACAAGATAATAAAATCACCGACAACGCGCCCCCTGTTTTGGTCGTAAACGAAGACGTAAACGGGTTTATGCTCGGCTCGAAATTCTCGCTGAACTATCAAGTAATCGACGTTGCGAAGAAGAGCCTTGCAAGCACCGATAAAGCGTTGACCTATTATCAATACAACCCCACGGATACGGAAATCAGCTATTCTGCGCTGTCTACGTCGACTCCGTTCACCGAAACCTATTATACGGACCCGCAAAGCGGCGAAAATAAATCCGTTTACGAGGTAAATAGTTCGGAGGAATTCGTAACCATTCGCTTTACGCTTGGCGACTCTACGTTCAAGGTAGACCCCGCGCAGGATCACGATTACAACAAAGCGGTTTTCGATTTGATTTGGTACGCGGAAGAAGACGCGCTTAGAGTGGTGGACGGCAAAGAATACGTTGTAATCAACCGCAGCGACGTGGGCGCGCTGTATGCAAAGGGTAGCGGCGAATTCGACGCATACGTGAAAGCGGACGCTACCGCGAAGGTCAATAAATATTTGACGGTGGACAACAGCGGCAACGCAAGCTACGTTTCCGAAAAGGAAGTGGGCGCGTATGAAAACTCCGAGCTGAAAAAGTTTGTGGATTCGTATAACGCAGCGCTCGTTAAGGCGGCGGAAGACGTATACGCAGGCAGCAACGTCAACATCGTCTTCCCTACCTTTGAACACTTCTTCTACGACGATAACGGTTATCGTAACTTAAAGTTTGTTATCTGCTATAAATCGGAATCGGGCACGAGCAGCAACACCAGCCCTTTGAGCTATTCCAGCTTAAAGCTTTCCGCAACGACGGCGGGTAAGTACGAGTTCAAGATTTACGCCGTTGACGAAGCTGGAAACTATATGAAATATGTGGACAGCAACGGCGAGCTGGTGGACGTGGATCATAGCAATATTTGGGATATCGAAGCGATTCCCACCTTTGAATACAC
The DNA here is from genome assembly GCA_045532525.1 of Candidatus Scatosoma sp. GTDB lineage: Bacteria > Bacillota > Clostridia > Christensenellales > Borkfalkiaceae > Scatosoma. The sequence goes on along the minus strand of JAZSGC010000117.1, from coordinate 13,795 downwards.
GATCAAGAGCCAAGGCTTGAAGATTAAAAACGAAACGTCAACGAAGACCACCGATAAAACGACTACGAAAGCCGTTGGTGAAAAATACACCCTTTCGGGCATCACCGTCGTTGGCGGCGCGAAGAACCAAAAGAGTGATTTCTCCCTGTATAAGGTAAATTTGAAAGCTTGCGAAAAGTACAATCTTAATCTTTCTTCGCTTGCGAAAGTAACCTATCAAGAAATCCGTATTGCGGCGCAGGATAAGCTTGCGGGCGTGCAAGCGGATGCAACGTACAAGGGCGATTATTTGGCGATGTACTTCGACGTATATCTCTCGCTTTTGAAAGAAAAATCGGGCGTAGAAATTGATAAGCTGAAAGAATGCTTTGTTAGAATTGAAGAATACAACAGCAAAATCACGAAAGACGATCCGGAATGGGATGCGTACAATAAGTACGAATTCAAGAACGGCAGCGCGTCCAGCTTCAAGGTGCTGGATGAAGGCGGCACGTACGTCTTATTTGCAAACTACTGGGATGAAGACCTTAGCAACTATGCCCGCGTAGCTGCGTACAAGGTAATCAAAGCGGAAGAAAAAGCCGACGTAATCACAGGCGAAACGGAATGGTTGAAGAACAACCTTGTTTCCATCGTACTGTTCTCGATTGCAGGGGTTATGCTCATTCTCATCATCGTGCTTCTTTTGATTAAGCCTTCGGATGAAACGTTGGAAGACGTAGACGAAAAGGCAAAAGCAAAGAAAAAAGCCAAAGTAGAGAAGGAACAGAAATAATCGAATAAGTGGCGGCGCATAAGCGCCGCCACGATTGTTATAAGGACAAAGCCACGTGTTAAAGCTCATCGTACAAGATCCGCAAAACTTAAAAGAATTCACCGAAAACCACTACGCGCAGGCGTCCTTTGTTTGGAATTATCTCTTAAAGAACAAGGAAATTCGCGTAAACGGCAAGCGTGTGCAGAAAGACGTTCCTCTGTTTAAGGGGGACGAGGTTTGCTATTTCCTTACGCCGAAACAAGCGCAAACACCCGCGTTTTTTTCGGTTTATGCCGACGAAAACATCCTTATTGTCGACAAGGAAAGCGGCGTCAATTCCGAAGCGGTGTTCGCTGCATTGCAAAGGGAAGGGGAATGCTATTTTATCCACCGCTTAGATAGAAACACCAAGGGCTTGCTGGTTTTTGCACGAAACGCGGCAACGGAACAGGCGTTGCTTTCGGCGTTTAAAGAGAGAAAGGTGGAAAAGCGTTATCACGCGCTTTGCTTTGGTAAATTGCCCAAGCAAACGGAGATTTTGACGGCGTATTTAAAAAAGGACGCGGCGCAAGCGCGCGTGCGCGTGACGGACGCGCCCGTGAAGGGCGGCGAACAAATTGTGACGGAGTATTCGGTATTAGATACCTTTGAAAACGGAACAACGCGTGCGGAAATCATTTTGCATACGGGTAAAACCCATCAAATCCGTGCGCATATGGCGCATATCGGTTGTCCGCTCGTTGGGGATATGAAATACGGAGACAGCGCAAAAAATAAAGCCCTGCAATGCAGCAGACAATGCTTGGTGGCAAAGTATTTGTCTTTTACTCTGACGGGAAATTTGTCGTATTTAAACGAAAAAAAGTGGATTTCGCGATTTGAAGCAGCCTTGCCAAATAAAGGCGCGTAAAGCTGTAAGCGTAGGGGGCAGGTGTGCGTTGAATGTATAAAATTTCACTTTTTGTTCACATAAAATACTTGCGTTTGAATAAAATTATATGCTAAAATAAATTTGTATTTATTTAACGAGATTTGGATAGATAGATTGACGTGAAACAGGAGTTAGAGAAGAAAAATGTTACAGCTTAAAAAAATCGTAAAGGATTATCCCGTGGCGTCGGGCGCGGTACACGCGCTTAAAGGCATTGATTTAATCTTCCGTAGCAACGAATTCGTTTCTATTTTAGGACCTTCGGGCTGCGGCAAAACGACGATGCTCAACATCATCGGCGGTTTGGATCAATACACCAGCGGGGACCTAATCATCAACGGCATTTCCACGGAAGAATATAAGGATAGGGACTGGGATTCTTATCGTAACCATTCGGTTGGGTTCGTGTTTCAAACGTATAACTTAATTCCTCATCAATCGGTACTGCAAAACGTGGAAATCGCGCTTACCCTTTCCGGCGTTCCTAAGGCGGAGCGTAAGGCACGTGCCATCGAAGCGTTAAAAAAGGTAGGCTTAGGCGACCAAATCCATAAGCGCCCCAACGCAATGTCGGGCGGACAAATGCAACGCGTTGCCATTGCGCGCGCGCTGGTAAACAATCCCGATATTATCCTTGCGGACGAACCGACGGGCGCGCTCGATACGCAAACGAGTGTGCAGGTTATGGAAATCTTGAAGGAAGTTGCCAAAGACCGTCTTGTGGTAATGGTTACGCATAACCCTGAACTCGCGGAGCAATATTCTACCCGTATCATTCGTATGCTCGATGGGAAAATCATCGACGATTCGATGCCCGTTTCCGCGGAAGAACACGTAAAGCTTTGGACGGAAGAAGAAAAAAGACTCGGCGTTGAAAAACGGCAAATGTTTTGCCCGAAATGCAAAACGCGTTTGGTGATAAAAGCCGAAGAAAATTTGGTGGCACAATGTCCTTCGTGCGGGGAGCTTTTCCGTTTCTGCTCCAACAAAAAAGAGAAAAAGGGCGGGGCAGGTACGCGTCGAAAAGAAAAAAAGCCGACGATGTCTTTCTTTACGGCATTGCGCCTTTCGCTGAAAAACTTGTTCACGAAAAAAGGAAGAACCATTCTCACGTCCTTTGCGGGAAGTATCGGTATTATCGGTATTGCGCTGATTTTGGCAGTTTCGCAAGGGACGACGGGGTATATCAATTACATTCAGGAAACCACTCTTTCGTCCTATCCCTTGACGCTGGAATCTTCCACCGTCGATATAATGTCGCTGATGCAAAGCTTTATGGGCGTGGGTGCAAACCGCGAAGACCACACCGACGAAGAAAATATTTACAAAGACCCCATCATCGGCGAGTTGGTAGAAGCGCTTTCTAAAATCAAAAGAGAAAACAACGACTTAAAGTCCTTTAAATCGTATTTGCAAACGCAGCTGCAAGATAAAAATTCCAAGCTGTATTCCGCGGTCAGCGGCGTGCAGTACGGCTATGATATGCAGCTTGCCATCTACACCGAAAACGAGCTTGACGGCACGATTATCAAATCGGACACCAACGAATTGATGCAAGAAATGCTCAGCGATTTCTTCCTTTCCGCCGCGCAAAACGGTACGCTGGATATGGGCAACAGCACGACGGACGGCTCGACGGCGATGGTTTCGAGTATGATGAATATGCAAATGTGGCAGGAGATTTTGCCTGCGAACGACGGCGGTGCAGTCAACGCGCTCGTAAAGGAACAGTACGATTTAATTAACGGCGACTGGCCAAACGATCACGACGAAATCGTGCTTATCGTCAACGAAAATAACGAGTTGGACGACTTAACGCTGTACGCGCTGGGGCTTTTAAGTGAAAAGGAAATCGACCAAATTATCGATTCCGCGGCAAAGGGCGAACCCTTACCCGAAACGGAAGCCAAGCATTGGTCCTTCCAAGAACTTTCCAAACTGCAATTTAAAACCATTTTGACCGCTGATTGTTATCAAAAATTCGGCAATACCTATCGCGATATGAGCAGCGACAACAGCGTTTTGCGCACGCTGTACGAAAAGGAAGCGACGGTATTAAAAATCAAAGGTATCATTCGTCCCAAAAAAGACGTCAGCACGACGCTGCTTTCTTCGGGGATAGGCTATACCTATCATTTGACTGAACACGTCATTAGCCGTGCCGTGGAATCCGAAGTCGTGCAGGCGCAGCTTGCCAACCCTACGACGGACGTTTTGACGGGGCTTCCGTTTCAATCAAACACCGATTCGATGACGCCCGAAGAAAAGAAAACGGCGTTCCACGCATACGTGAACAGCTTGACGACGGCGGGCAAAGCGGAGACGTACGTGAGCATTCAATGCGTGAACGCGGAACAGCAAAGCCTGCAAGAGAGCACGGACGCTTGGTTGGCTTCGTTTACCGACAAGGAATCTATCGTCGCGCTTATTTCTCAAATCGTTGCGGCGAATATGGGTGTGGACGTGGCTGAAATGCAGGCGTATTTCACCCAACTCACCAAGGATATGTCTATCGAGCAGCTGAAAATGCTTGTCCGCCCTTATGCGGAAGAAATCGTGCGCGCGGAAATTCGTCAAAAGGTAGAGCAATCCCTTTCGTCTATTCCTATGCAGCAAAAAGCGGCATTGTTGGATGCAGAGCTGCCCACGTACAGCACGGAAAGCTGTGCCTTGTATTACGATAACGTTACGGAGTTTGCAGAAAGCACGTACGAAGAAAATCTTGCCTTGCTTGGGCATTTGGATTACGATTCGCCCGCGAGCATCAACATCTACGCTTCGTCGTTTGACGATAAGGACGTCATCGCGGCGGAAATCAAGGCGTATAACAAATCCGTCGCCGAAGAACAGCGCATTAAATATACCGACTATATGGGCTTGTTAATGTCTTCGGTAACCAGCATTATCGACGCGGTAACCTACGTTTTGATTGCATTCGTTGCCATTTCGTTGGTCGTTTCTTCGATAATGATCGGCGTTATCACACTCATTTCCGTACAGGAACGCACCAAGGAAATCGGTATTCTGCGCGCAATCGGCGCTTCGAAGCGGGACGTATCCAGTATGTTCAACGCGGAAACGCTGATCATTGGCTTTGCGTCGGGCTTGTTGGGTGTGTTGGTCACCTATTTACTGTGCATTCCTATCAATCTTATCTTGTACGCATTGACGGGCTTGGCGACCTTAAAAGCCGTTTTGCCCTTCGGCGCGGCGGTAATTTTGGTGGCAATCAGTATGGGCTTAACCCTGATTTCGGGGTTAATTCCTTCCCGCAGCGCGGCGAAGAAAGACCCTGTGGTTGCGCTTCGTACCGAATAATTTTTGGTAAGCGGTGGCTTTTAATGAAAAACACGGAGCTTGGTATCAAACCGAGCTTCGTTTTTTTATTGCCGTTCAACCGTCTTTAAAAGAATTTACAAGAAAAAACCGCAACTCTTAAAAAGCCACGGTCAAAAATTTTAATTTTTTTACAAAAATCTATTGACAAAGAAAACTTCTCGCGCTATAATTTAATTATGAAGTTATGAACAAGTATTCATAAGCATAGAAATAAGGAGTGTATTCGATGCAGGCTTGTTGCGTAAAGGAAAAAGAACACGAAAACGTGGTGCAAAAAAATAAAATGGCGGGGTATGCGCAGGGGGAAGTGGAGCAAGCGTGCGGACTGTTCCGCGTGCTGTCCGACCCTACTCGTATGAAAATCGTGCTGGCGCTTTTGCAAGGGGATTTATGCGTATATCACTTGACGGAGCTTTGCGGCGGCACGCAAAGCGCAATCAGTCATCAGCTGCGGGTGCTTAGGGATAATCAAATTGTCAAAGCCAAACGGCTTGGGCAAAGCGTGGAATATTCCATTGCCGACGCGCACGTAAAAGGGATTGTGGAAATGGGGCTTGCGCACCTGCATTGTAAAACGGAGTAATGAATATGGCAAAACGCATTTTACATATTGAAAATTTAGATTGTCCCGTTTGTGCGGAAGCCTTGCAATCGGATTTGCAAAAAATCAAAGGCATCGACGGGGTTTGCGTGGATTACGTTACCCAAACGATTACGGTAGAAACGCAATCGGAAGCCGCTTTGCAAAAGCTTATTGACAAAGCAAATAGGTTTGAAGAAGTACGCGTGTTAGACGGAAACGTCCGTGCGGTGAAAAACAAAAAAAAGTATATAAAATCGTGGATTTTCATACTCGCGGCGGCGGTGCTTTTTGCGGCGGGAACGTTGCTGGAATATTTGGCAAAAGGCTTGGCGGCGGAGATTATCCGTTACGTTTTATACGGCGCGGCGTACCTTACGGTAGGGCATCCCGTACTTATTTCCACGGCGAAGAACCTTGTCAAAGGCAAAATCTTCGACGAGAATTTTTTAATGACCGTCGCTTCCGTCGGCGCAATCGCGCTTGGGGAATATGGCGAAAGCGTGCTGGTAATGCTTTTGTACCAGCTGGGGGAATTGCTGCAATCGGTTGCGGTGGATAGCTCGCGCGCGTCCGTTACAGAGCTGATGCAGCTCAAAAGCGAATGGGCGAATCGCTTAGAAGACGGCGAGTATAAGCAGGTGAAACCAGAAGCGCTTTCCGTGGGGGATATTTTGCTGGTAAAAGCGGGCGAAAAAGCGCCTACGGACGGGGAATTGCTTTCCGCTTCCGCTACGCTGGATATAAAATCGCTGACGGGCGAAGCCAAGCCGTGCGTTTTAAAAGCGGGGGAAGAAATTCTTTCGGGAAGCATAAATGCAGGGGGCGTGTACGAGATGAAGGTTACGCGCGCCTATCAAGACAGCGCGGTTGCCCGCATTTTGGATATGGTGGAAAATGCCGCGCAGGGCAAAGCGAAGCCCGAAAAATTTATTGCAAAGTTTGCAAAATTTTACACGCCCATCGTTTGTGTTCTTGCCGTGTTGGTGGCGGTTGGCGCGCCGTTGTTCCACGGCTTGATAGCGGACGGACGTTGGTATTTTAAAGAGTTTTGGCGTTGGCTGCAATCGGCTTTGACGTTCTTGGTCATTTCCTGCCCCTGTGCGCTGGTCATTTCCGTGCCGCTTACCTATTTTTCGGGGATAGGCGTGTGCGCAAAGCAGGGCATTTTGGTGAAAGGCGCTACCTTTTTAGACGTAGCGGCGCAGGCAAAAACGATTGCCTTTGACAAAACGGGTACGCTGACGGAAGGCAATTTCGTCCTTTGCGGAGCGTATCCCCAAAGCGTGACGGAACAAGAATTGCTTGGCTTGGCGGCGGCTGCGGAACGCTTCTCCGCGCACCCGATTGCAGGTGTGTTTCAAGGGATAGAAACGGAGTACGTTGCCGAGAACGCAACCGAATTTTCAGGGCGCGGCGTGCAAGCGATGGTGCAAGGCAACACCGTGCTGGTCGGAAACGAAAATCTGATGCTGGAAAACGGGATTTCCGTTCCCAAGTTGCAAAGCGCGTACACCCTTGTTCACGTCGCTTACAACGGAGCGTATATCGGCGCGTTGGAAATCGGCGACCGCTTACGCGCGGAAACCAAAGGCGCGGTGGCGGCGTTGAAAAAGCTCGGGTTTACGCGCATAGCCGTTTTGACGGGCGACCGCAAGGAGAACGCGGAAAAGATTGCAGCCGAAGCGGGTATATCCGAAGTGTACGCAGGATTATTGCCCGATGAAAAGCTGAAAAAAGCGGAAGCGCTGAAAGCGGCAGGCGGGTTGATATACGTGGGCGACGGTATCAACGACGCGCCCGTGATGATGGCGGCGGACTGTGCCGTTTCAATGGGTAAGCTGGGCAGCGCGGCGGCGATTGAGGCTTCCGATTTGGTGTTGATTTCCGATGATTTGGCGGCGGTGGAAAAGGCGGTAAGGGTTGCGCGCAAAACTCGCGCAATCGTCTTGCAAAACGTGATATTTTCTATTGCAATGAAAGCGGCGTTTATGGTTTTGGGCGCGCTGGGCGTGTTGCCGTTGTGGCTCGCGGTGCTGGCGGACGTTGGGGTGATGTTGCTTGCCGTGGTCAACAGCTTCCGCGTGAGATTTCCCAAAAAGGCAAAATAAAAAAACGCGGGCGGTAAATGCCTTGCGTTCCGTCACAAAATATGGTATACTAAACAAGAAAAAATATAAACAAGGTAGGCAGGTATGCAATCAACAGCAAAAAAACAGCTTGTCGTCGCTTCGGGCAACGCGCATAAAATTCAGGAAATCGCCCAAATTTTCAAGGACTTTGAGGTGGTTTCACAAAAGCAAATGGGCTTTAACGAAGACGTGGAAGAAACGGGCAAAACCTTTGCGGAAAACGCGCTCATCAAAGCGCAGGCGGCGTGTAAGGCGCTCGGCTGCGTCGTTCTTGCCGACGATAGCGGTTTGTGTGTGGACGCGCTCGGCGGCGACCCCGGCGTGTATAGCGCGCGTTATTGCGGACGTCACGGCTCAGATGCGGACAACCGCGCTACGCTGCTGAAAAATATGCGGGGAATTACCGACCGACGCGCGTATTTTGCGTGCGCTTTGGCGTTGGTCTATCCCGACGGCAGGCAAATTTTTGCGGAAGGGCGCACGTACGGAAAAATTCTCGAACGAGAAGACGGTGACGGCGGCTTCGGCTACGACCCCTTGTTTGAAAGCGACGATTTGGGGAAGACGTTCGGCAGGGCGACGGAAGCGGAAAAAAACGCCGTTTCGCACCGTTATCGCGCCTTGCAAGCGCTTGTGACGAAATGGCGTGAGGCGGAGCAGGAATGAAAAAGCTTATCATTCTTTCCGATACGCACGGCAACGTAAAAAGTACGTCGGAATTGCTTTCGCTCGTTGCCGAAAACGATTATTGTATTCACCTTGGCGACGGCGTAACCGACCTGCGGGAGATCCGTGACGCCTATCCCGAAAAAACTTATTTTTGCGCGGGGAATTGCGATTTTTTGCCGCACTATCCCACCGACGGCGTGTTGGAAGCGGACGGCGTGAAGATATTTTATTGCCACGGACATCAGTACGGCGTAAAGCAAGACCTTTTGCGACTTGCGCTTGCGGCGAAAAGCCGCGGGTGTGAGCTTGCGTTGTACGGACATACCCACGAAGCGAGCATTACGGAATGGGAAGGGGTCACGCTTGTCAACCCCGGAACGCTGCGTTATCCGCTTGGCAAAGGGGGAACGTACTGTTACTTGGTGGTGCATCAGGGGAAAATCACGCCCGTCATCGTCGGTGGAGGCTTGCATTAAAAAGAAGCGAAAAGCCCGCCGCTGAAAAATTTTAAACGTTAAAACCCGCTCCGTTGCGCAACGGAGCGGTTTCTTTTAAGCAAATGCAATAGGTTATTCGTGGATTTCCAAGTGGAATTGTACGGATTTGGTTTGTTTGGGCGCGACACGGGTCATATGCGGCTTGCTTTCTAAATCCGTAACCGCACCGTCCACGGACGGCAGTGCGCTCCACGGCTCTAAGCAAACGTAGGGCGCGTCTTTGTGATCGGCGTGCCAAAATCCGATAAAGCGGAAATCGTCGTAACGCATCGTTACGTAACGGCTGTCCTTGTTCGTCTTAATACTTACCGTATGCGCCGTGTTGTCCAAAACGATGGCGTCTTGGTCAAACAAATCGTGGCGGAGCGGCAATTTTACGCCGTCAACAAGGGGGAAGGGCTCAGCCGTGCCCGACATCAGCTTGTTGGCTTCCGTCAGGATAAGCTTTACGGGGTTCGTTTTTGCGGTGAATTCTAAATAATAATCTTCAAATTCGCCTGCGCCAAAGGGAACGTTGATGCCGGGGTGACCGCCGAATGCGCAAAGTAATTCCTTGTCGTCGGGGTTGGTTACCGCGTATTCCGTCGTCAGCGTTGCGCCGTTTAAAAGGAAGGTTACGCGGAAGGCAAAAGCAAAAGGGTACTCCGCTTTCGTCTCTTCGTTGTCCGTCAGCAGGAAAACGAGTTTATTTTGCGTTTGACTTTCCAACGTAAATTCAAAATATCTTGCCAAGCCGTGGCAACGGGAAGGGTATTCCTTGTTATCGTAACGGAATTTACCTTCGTACATTCTGCCGATGAACGGAAATAAATTATAGGCCCTGCCGCCCCAAAACGCGCTGTCCCCCTGCCAAAGGTATTCCGTGTCCGTCTTTTTGGAATATACCGACCAAAGCTGCGCGCCCGTCGTGTTCACCGAAACTTTTAAATACTCGTTTTCAATGCTGTGTATCATATGATTACGCTCCTTATTTTGCTGCGTTTATTGTAGCATATTTTTTTCGTATTGTAAAGGCGTAAAAAGAGAAAAAGTATATATTTTACGAAAAATCCCTGAACCGAATTTCGATTCAGGGATTTTTGGCGACCCAGAACGGGCTCGAACCGTCGACCTCCAGCGTGACAGGCTGGCGCTCTAACCAACTGAGCTACTGGGCCATAAAGAAAAAAATGAAGTTTTGGTGGGCCCTCACGGACTCGAACCGTGGACCAGCCGGTTATGAGCCGGCAGCTCTAACCAACTGAGCTAAAGGCCCGTTCCGTATTGAGCTTGCAACACACAACGCTTGATTATAATAAACGATTCCTGAAAAAAAGTCAAGTATTTTTTCATTAAAACCCAAATTTTTTTTCGACAAAATAAAAAAAGCACCGTCAAAGTTTTACAAAATATCCCCCGTGGAATTTTTTAGAATATAGCTATATCCTTTTGGGAGGTGTTTTTATGCGAATCGACGCCGAAGATCGGGGCGGCACGTTATACGTGAGTTTAAGCGGAGAAATCGACGAACACAACGCCGCCGCTGCTCGCGCGCAAGCCGACGCCCTTGCGGATAGGGGAGTGGGGCGCACGCGGCGCGCCATTTTTGATTTGAGCGGTATCTCGTTTATGGATTCTACGGGTATCGGTTTTTTAATCGGAAGATATAAGAAATTTTCTCGTTACGGCATACCCGTGTACGTAACCAACCTGTCGATGTCGACGGATAGAATACTGCAAATGAGCGGCGTTTACACCGTTATCCCCAAAATATAAAGGAGGGTAGGTATGGAAAATTATATGAAACTGGAAATTGCGGCAATCAGCCGAAACGAAAGCTTTGCCCGCAGCGCCGTCGCGGCGTTTGCATTGCCTTTAAATCCGTCCTTGTCGCAGCTTTCCGATATTAAAACGGCGGTATCCGAAGCGGTGACCAACTGCGTGGTGCACGCCTATAAGCAAAAGGACGCCGATAGAAAAATTCTTATCGAATGTGAAACGGAACGGGTGGACGACGGCGGAATTTTACATATCCGCGTCACCGATTTCGGCGTGGGCATCGACGACGTGGAAAAGGCGGTCACGCCCTTTTATACTACGCTTGCCGATGAGGAGCGTTCGGGTATGGGCTTTACCATAATGGAAACGTTTATGGACGGCTTCTCGGTGGAAAGCGAGCGTGGCAGGGGAACTACCGTTCGTATGCAAAAACGGATAGACGGACGGGCGGCGGGTTTAGCGCAGGACGAACCGCAAAGGGAAAAGGTAAATGCTTGACGATAAAAGCACAATTGAATATCTCCGTTTGGCAAAGTCGGGGGACGGCGCGGCGAAGGAGCTGCTTATCTCCCACAACGTTTCGTTGGTGAAATGCATCGTCAAACGGTACTTGGGTAAGGGGGTGGAATACGACGATTTGTTCCAAATTGCCTGTATGGGCTTTTTAAAAGCCATTGCGGGCTTTGACGAAAGCTTCGGCGTAAAGTTTTCTACCTACGCCGTGCCGATGATTGCAGGCGAAATTAAACGGTTTATGCGCGACGACGGATCGGTGAAGGTATCGCGCGCGATGAAGCAAACCGCTAAGGAAATCAATTTGTTTATCGAAGAATACACGCTTGCCCACGGCGTGCAGCCCGCCGTTTGCGTCATTGCCGAAAGGTTTGGCTTGGACGAAGCGGAAACGGTGTTCGTGATGGGTTCGTCGAAAATGCCGCTTTCCCTATACGGCGGCGGAGATTTTAAGGACGGTAAGGAGCGCGAGCTTATCGAAACGCTGCCCGCTAAGGATAATCAGGAAGACTGGTTGGATAGAATGTTGCTTCGCGGCGCAATCGAAGGGCTTTCGGAGCGGGACAGGAAGGTGATTGTATTGCGGTATTTCCGCGATATGACCCAAAGCGAGGTTGCCAAAAAAATCGGCGTTAGCCAAGTGCAGGTGTCGCGGATAGAAAATAGAATTATCAAAGAATTCCGAGAAAAACTCATCGGATAGCGGCGTCCTTTTATGAAAAAGTTTTCACTTTTTCGCAAAGGGGCGTTTTTTATATAAAAAACGTTTTGCAAAAACGGAAATATTTGTTATAATATACCTATGAAAAACAAGAATGTAAATAACAAACGTAACGGTAACGGCGGCAAAACGCAGCCCACCCAGCGCAGCGCGCTGAACGCGCTTTTAGATAAACCCACGCGCGAAAATTCTTCGGGCTTGGCGTTTACCTTTGCCGCGCTTTTTGCGTTCGGTTTGAGCCTAGTGGCTTCCTTGATTTTAAAGTGGAACGGCTTCGATTTCGAAAAGGATACGACGAAAGACTGGTATTTGTATTTAAGCTATGCCCTTTCGCCTATCGCTTTGTTTTTTGCGGCGTTTTGGTATTTTTACCGCACCAAAAAATCCGTGCGTGAAACGCTGAAAAAACAAAAATGCCATCCCAAATACTATTTACTCGCCGTCGCTTTGCAAGTGGGCTTGTTTTCTCTTTCTTTCCTGAACACCCTGTTTGCGGATTTCTTAAAAAGCGTGGGCTATAACGTTCCCGAGGGCAATCTCCCCAGCTTAGACGGGTTTGGGTTTGTCGGCGCGCTTTTTGTGATTGCGCTCTTGCCCGCGGTGTTTGAAGAAATTCTTTTCCGCGGCGTGGTGCTGGACGGCGCGCACGTATACGGCACGGCGGGGGCGGCGCTCCTTTGCGGCGGACTGTTCGCGCTCTTTCATCAAAATCCCGTGCAGACCATTTACCAGTTTATTTGGGGCGCGGCGTTTGCGCTGATGGCAATTCGCGCGGGAAGTATTTTGCCCACGATGTTGGCGCATTTTCTCAACAACGCGGTCATCATCATTTTGAGAAAATGTATGGTGCAGGATATTCCGTTGCCCGTATTCATTCCCATAATCATCGTGTCGGGGCTTTGCCTTATCGGCGTGTTAGGGTATTTGATTTTTGTCGATAAAAATCGTTTGCCCGCAGATGAAAATACAAACGGCGATAGCATAAAAACCAAACGCGGCGTCTTTTTGCTCGGCGTCATCATCGGCGTGTTCGTGTGCTTTGTTTCTTGGTCCAGCGCGCTGTATGCGGGCTTTTTTGGCTTGTAAGGACAAGGGGGCGTTATGCAAAAGATATATTTCGTGGTCGTTGGAAAAATTAAAGAAAGCTTTTACACCGAAGCGGTGGGGGAGTACGTGAAGCGCCTTTCCCGCTTTGCTAAGGTGGAAATTAAAGAGCTGCCCGAAGGCGCAAATCCCGAAGCGGAAGCGGACGGCATTTTGCGCGCGTGCAAGGGCTACGTGATTGCTTTGGCGGTGGAAGGCGAAAAGCTTTCCAGCGAAAAGCTGGCAAAAAAAATGCAAACGCTCACGGACGCGGGAAAGGATATTACCTTTGTCATCGGTTCGTCCTGCGGGCTTGCGGATAGAGTGAAGCAGGCGGCGGATTTTAAGCTTTCCTTTTCGGATATGACTTTCCCTCATCAGCTGATGCGCGTGATTTTATCCGAGCAGGTTTACCGCGCCTTTATGATAAACGCAGGGTCGACCTATCACAAATAATAGTACTTAATTTTTCTTTCGCGCATATACTGTATGCGTGGATATTTATCAAAGAATTTCGTTGTTTTATCAAAATGCGATAACGGAAAAACGCGTTATCGGCAAAAGCGTTTGCGGTCGTAATATTTACGCCGTAAAAATCGGTTACGGCAGACCCACGGGAATTGCGCAGTATGCCATACACGGCAGGGAATATATTACGGCAAGGCTTGCGGAAGCGCACGCCGCGGTGGGCGTTTGCGCGGGGAGCTGTTGGATTATTCCTTTGTCTAACCCCGACGGCGCGCTCCTTTCTCAATGCGGGCTTTCTTCCGTGGACGATAAAAAACGGCGGGAGCATTTGTTGCGGCTCAACGGCG
>JAZSGC010000042.1:0-2528 GCA_045532525.1 Candidatus Scatosoma sp. | reverse complement strand
ACGATACATTTTTTGCATGTATAGCTATCCTTTTGGCATATAATACGATAGCCTGCTTCCGTCCGTTCTATTCGTTCTACGGGCGTTTCAAAATAGAAGTCCACCTTGTCCTTCAAATACGTGTACAAATTTTCAAGCACTACGTAATTGATATCCGTTCCCAAATGGCGCACGGACGCGTCCAGCAAATGCAATCCGTTTTGCATACATTGCTTTTTAAACTTCGAGCCCGCCGTCGAATACAGCTTTGTCCCTTCGCCGCCGTAGCGCATATTAATTTCATCGACATACTGCATAAGCTCCGTCGCCTTGCGCTTGCCGATATATTCATACAGCGTACCGCCAAAATCGTTGGTAATGTTATATTTCCCATCCGAAAACGCACCCGCGCCCCCAAAACCGCTCATAATCGAACAGCTTGGGCAGTTGATGCAGGACTTGATTTTTTCCCCGTCAATCGGGCAACGGCGCTTGTTTAACGGATGTCCCGTTTCAAAAATGGCAATGCTAAGCGCGTCGTCCAGCTTCGTCAGCTCGTACGCGGAAAAAATCCCGCCGGGCCCCGCCCCGATAATAATCACGTCGTAATGCTTCATCTATTTTTTCCCCTTTCTTCTTTCTCCGTTGCAATCGGCATAACCTACGCCACCAAGCTCCGCACGCTATGCACGCGAAAATTGCATAAAAAAAGTCGGCTACACCTTTTGTAAATAGGTAGTCAACTCGTAGGCGGTTGGTAGAAACGCTCGCCCGATATGCAAGCCTATACCTTTTCATTCACACACTTTGCTATTATATCACACCCCGCGCTGAAAATCAATACAAAACGAAAAAAATATCAAAAATTTTTTGAAAAAGTATTGCATTTTCGCCTTTTATGGTGTATAATCTAAAACCCAAGCAGCTTTCCGCATTTTTGCACCGAATTCGGCAAAGTTGTTTTTTACTATGGAAACGGAATGCGCCGCACGCCCTATCCTAAGCGCAAATGCGGCAAGAAAATAAGGAGAAAATGATGAAAAGAAAATTTAGATTATCCACGGCTTTGGACATCGACGACGTGCTGATGGAATGCACGGCATACGCCGTAAAACTCGCCAACGAAAAATATAAATTCGACCCGCCTCTGTCCATTCACGAAGTCAAACAATGGGGCAAGCAGGGCACGCGCTCCGACGTCATTCACGAGTTTTTCAGCGACCCCGATTTCTACCGTACCCAACCCGTTATGCAGGGCGCAAAGGAATTCGTCAAAAAGCTCTCTACAATGACCGAAGTGTTCGTCTCCACGGCAATTCCGCCCGAATTTATGGGCATTCGCGCTAAGCGTATTATGGAAGAATTCCCCGAAATCCCCGCCGACCACATTTATATGGGCGCGCGCAAGGATAAAATCAGCGTGGATATTCTCTTTGACGACGGAATGCACAACGTAATGCGCTCCAACGCACAGTACCCCATTTTGCGCCGTTCGCCTTGGAACCAAGCCGCTACGGGCGTACTCGCCGTCAACACCTACGACGAGTTCTTAAAGCTGGTAGAAGTTATCGCGGATAGCTACTCCGTAAAACACGACGAAGAAACGCTGTTTAAAGAACCCAGTATCGTCGTGCTTGTTGGGCCGTCGGGCAGCGGTAAATCCAAAATCGCCACGCAGGTGTTGCAAAAAACGGATAAGTTTGAAAAGCTGATCAGCTACACCACCAACGACCCCACCGCCGTGGAGCAAAACGACTGGTATAACTACGTTTCCATTGAAAAGTTTATTGAAATGTGCGATAGCGGAGAAATGTTCCAGTCCACAATGTACGCGGGACACGGGTACGGGTCTTGCAAATCGGACATTGAAGCCATACTCAATAAAGGCAAGCACGTAATGACCACAATGGATATTTGCGGCGCGATGTCGTTGAAAACCAACTTCAAAAACGTAACCACCATTTATATCCACCGCGATAAAAAGAAGCTGATTGATTCTATCTTGCGCAAGCAATCGTCCAACGAAGACAAGGTAAACCGCATCATCGCCATCGAATCGGAAGACCAAACCGCCAAGATTTGCGATTACGTCATAGAATTTAACACCTATCCCGAAGCGGTTGCACAGCTTTGCGAAATTTTAAAAATTGAATAACGTAACAAAAAGAGCAGGGGCAGGTATGCGTTGAACGCACACATGCCCCTTTTGTTTTTATTGTGCAATAAAGTTTAGCTTCCTAGCCTGACGCTCACGCAAAGCGTTCGCTATTCCGGACGCTCATTACATTCGCTATTCCGTCGCTACGCTCCTTACGCATTGTAGACAATGCTCCTTACGGTTCAACGGCTTTCTCGTTACATAGGAGTTTGAACCTACGGTACACACAAAAGCAAAAGCCCACAGCGTTATCGCCGTGGGCTTTGCTGGTGCACCGTAAGAGGTTCGAACTCCTAGCCTTCGGTTCCGTAGACCGACGCTCTATCCAGTTGAGCTAACAGTGCATTTAGTTTCATTTTTTGCGCCTTTTCCGTCAAAGCGCTTATATAGT
>JAZSGC010000031.1:0-3117 GCA_045532525.1 Candidatus Scatosoma sp. | reverse complement strand
CTATTTGCCCGTAGTATTTGAAGGAATTGCAGGCGAATATGCTTTGACGGCGACGGACATTAAGGTGGTGGCGTTTGTCGATGGTGAAATCGGTGAAGCATTAAATAAATTTACCTTGGCAGAAGACGGCACTTTGATGTTTGCGGTTGTAATGGGCGATAATTATGCTGTTTCTGGTTCTTTTGAAATCGAATTTATATACGATCCTCAAATCAATGAAAATGCAATAAAGGCGACTGACGCAATGTTCAAGGAAGGGCGTTCGGCAAACGATAATATCGCGGTTGGCGACGCAACGGGGATTGCTGCGCCCAACGGTTTCACGACGGTTTCTTGCGTTGTTTCCAATGAAAACAACTTTGGGGCGAAAAACACGATGTTGCCTCACGGCTTTGATAACACCTCGCTTGCAAAATACAGTGAAGTATGGTTTGCGGTAAAAGTTGTAAACGGTTACGTAGATATGCCGAACAATCAAGGGAACACGGAAAACGTGTGGGTATACTTCCATTTAACGCAAACGGATACGTCTATTTGGAAGATTGAAGCAAAGGCGAACGGACAGACGATTAACGTTATGGAAAATCAAAGCGGTACGGAAATCGACGTAAACGACGTGATTCAACCCGCAAATGCGTTGGCAACGATTTTGTATGGCAAGGCAAGAAATTCAACGGACGGCGGTTACGTGATGATTCGTCCCAGTGTAGAAAGCGGTGCAATCGTATCGGTATATTCTACGGAAGTTATTGGCCTTGAAAAACCTAAAGAAGTATACAATCCCAACGTTTCCGCTTCGGCAGAACAAGCGTTGGCTTCTGCATTCTTGGATTGTTCGGTAACGGACATTGCAACGAACGACGCAGACGCTCCCGCAGGATTTAACAGCGTTACAAAATACGTACCGACTTCAACGTGGGTTAGTTCTTACGCGATGAGCGCAGTTGCTTATAACGACGCAGATTTGACCGTTTATGACGAACTTTGGTTTGCAGTGAAGACAGTAAACGCGGCGATTAGAATTTGGCCGAACGGCTCGGCTGGGATGGAAGCAACTCCCGCAGGTGAGTGGGTATATTTCCACTTGACGCAAAACGATAACGGTACTTGGACGATTGAAATGACGTGGCAGGGTACGGAACAGATGGAAGCTCGTACGTTGGAAAATCAAACGGGTACTACGATAAAATCGATTATTTACGATGCTGGTTCTGGTACTGCTACGGATGGATATAGCGTTTGGGTTCGCGCGAATGATGCGAACGCGACTGGGGTGGAGATTTATGCTACGGAAGTAATGGGTGTTAAAAAAGCTTCGGTGGAAACTCCTGATGAGGAAAAACCTGATGCTCCCGGTGTTTCCGCTTCGGCTGAAAAGGCGTTGGCTTCTGCGTTCTTGGATTGTTCGGTAACGGACGTTGCGGCGAATAGCGAAGCTATTCCCACAGGATTTAACAGCGTTACAAAATACGTACCGACTTCAACGTGGGTTGGTTCTTACATGATGAGTTCGGTTGCTTATAACGACGCAGATTTGACCGCTTATGGCGAGCTTTGGTTTGCAGTTAAGACGGTAAATGCGGCGATTAGAATTTGGCCGAACGGCGCGACTGGAATGGAAGCAACTCCCGTAGGTGAGTGGGTGTATTTCCACTTGACGCAAAACGATAACGATGCTTGGACGATTGAAATAACGTGGCAGGGTACGGAACAGATGGAAGCTCGTATGTTGGAAAATCAAACGGGTGATACGATTAAATCGATTATTTACGATGCTGGTTCTGGTACTGCTACGGATGGATATAGTGTTTGGGTTCGCGCGAATGATGCGAACGCTACTGGGGTGGAGATTTATTCTACGGAAGTA
Organism: Candidatus Scatosoma sp.; assembly: GCA_045532525.1. Taxonomy (GTDB): domain Bacteria; phylum Bacillota; class Clostridia; order Christensenellales; family Borkfalkiaceae; genus Scatosoma. The sequence goes on along the minus strand of JAZSGC010000031.1, from coordinate 1,250 downwards.
ATGGGTACTAAAAAAGCTTCGGTGGAAACTCCTGATGAGGAAAAACCTGATACTCCTAGTGTTTCCGCTTCTGCTGAAAAGGCGTTGACTTCTGCGTTCTTGGATTGTTCGGTGACGGACGTTGCGACGAATAGCGAAGCTGTTCCCACAGGATTTAACAGCGTTACAAAATACTCCCCGACTTCAACGTGGGTTGGTTCTTACATGATGAGTTCAGTTGCTTATAACGACGCAGATTTGACCGCTTATGGCGAGCTTTGGTTTGCAGTTAAGACGGTAAATGCGGCGATTAGAATTTGGCCGAACGGCTCGGCTGGGATGGAAGCAACTCCCGCAGGTGAGTGGGTGTATTTCCACTTGACGCAAAACGACAACGGTACTTGGACGATTGAAATGACGTGGCAGGGCGCATCGCAGATGGAAACCCGTACGTTGGAAAATCAAACGGGTACTACGATTAAGTCGATTATTTACGACGTTGGAAGCTTGACCACCGCTACGGATGGATATAGCGTTTGGGTTCGCGCGAATGATGCGAACGCTACTGGCGTAGAACTTTATTCTACGGAAGTGCTCGGTGTGAAGAAAGCGGCGAATTAAACGCAAGAAACGTCATCTTGTTATAAAATTTGTACAAATAAATGATGCCCGTCCGTACCGAAAGGGACGGACGGGCGGTCATATTTTAATAAGCAGAACGTTATTAGGTGGGTATATATGGAAAGAAAGAAATTGGTGGTTATTGGATTAGGGCAACGGGGGAATATTTACGCGGCTTTTGCGAAAACGTATCCTGAGAAATTTGAACTCGTTGCGATTGTGGAAAACGATCCTAAAAGATTGGAATATGCAAAAACGGCATACCCAGGTACGTGTTTATTTGATAATTACCGAGATTTTTTGTCGGCGAATATTCAAGCAGATATCGTTGCCGTGGCAACGCAGGACGAGGATCATAAAGAACACTCTATCGCGATGATGCAAGCAGGCTACGATCTTCTTTTGGAAAAGCCGATTGCAAACAAAAAAGAAGATTGCTTGGCGATTTATGAAGCGAGCAAGCGATATGGCAGAAAAGTGGTAGTTTGCCACGTGTTACGATATACGCCTTTTTATTCTACGGTAAAACGCATTATCGATAGCGGAAAGCTTGGAGAAGTGATTACGATTCATGCAAGTGAAAACGTTGGGTATTATCACCAAGCGCACAGCTTTGTCCGCGGACCTTGGCGCAATAAAGCGCAATCCAG
>JAZSGC010000005.1:0-15527 GCA_045532525.1 Candidatus Scatosoma sp. | reverse complement strand
GCCGTTACACGACGGGGCGTTGATTATTCACGGACATAAAATTCAGGCGGCGGGCTGTTTCTTGCCCCTGACGCAAAAGACGACCTATCCCAAGGAGTACGGCACGCGCCACCGCGCGGCGATCGGTATCACCGAAGTATCCAACGTAATTTCCTTGGTTGTATCCGAAGAAACGGGGATCATTTCCATCGTAAAGCAAGGCAACGTAACGCGGTATGCCGATTACGATATGTTGGTGGACGCATTGAGAGATTATTACTGGCAGGAATTGCCGCTTGTAGATAGAAAACGGGTCGGGGGGAATAAATGATGAAATTTTTAACCTTCTTGAAAAACGTATTTGTTTCAAAGTTTTGGATTAAGGCGATTTGTTTGGTGCTGGCATTTTTGGTGGTGCTTGCGTTGAACATCACGGGCGCATAATCAGCAGCAGGAGTTTTTATGGGTATCAAAGTATGTAAATTCGGCGGAACGTCGATGGCGAGCGGCTCTACCATTTTAGAAGTCGCGAAAATCGTCAACGCGGATAAAGAACGCCGTTTTGTCGTTGTTTCCGCGCCGGGAAAACGGTTTAGCGGCGATATTAAGGTCACCGATTTGTTGTACGGTTGTTCGGACGCCGTGGACGCGGGAAACTTACAAGAATTTGCGCAAATTTTCCAAAAAATCCGCGTTCGTTTTTTGAATATTCAAACGGAAATCGGTAAAGATTTGGGCTTAGAAGCGGCTTTGGCGGAAGTGGAACAAAGCATCGTAAACGGCGCGGGCAGGGATTATTGCGCTTCTCGCGGCGAATATTTTGCGGCGAAAATTATGGCGGCGGTTTTGGATATTCCTTTCGTGGACGCAACGGAATTTGTGCGCTTTGACGAAAACGGGGTATTAAAGCAGGAAGAAACCTTTGCCTTGGGCGCAAAAGTGCTTTCTCAATTCAGCCGAGCGGTCATTCCCGGGTTTTACGGGCTTGGTGCGGACGGTAAGGTGAAAACCTTCTCCCGCGGCGGCGGGGATATTTCCGGTTCTATCGTAGCGCGTGCCGTTGGCGCAAGCTTATACGAAAACTGGACGGACGTAAGCGGCTTTTACGTTTGCGATCCGCGTATCGTCAACTCCCCGAAATGGATTCCCGAATTGACCTATCAAGAACTGCGCGAGCTTTCGTATATGGGCGCAAACGTGTTACATAGCGAATCGATTTTTCCCGTGCGCAGCGCAGGGATACCCATTCGTATTTGCAACACTTTCCGCCCCGAAGACGCGGGCACGTATATTGTAAAACATTCCACGCGAGATATGAAGGATTACGTCGTAACGGGTATTGCGGGGAAGAAAGGCTTTACGTCCATTACGCTGGAAAAATCGATGATGAACTCCGAAGTCGGGTTCGTTGGAAAAATTCTTTCCGTTATCGGTAAGTATGGTATTTCTTTCGAGCATTTGCCTTCGGGTATCGATACGATGTCGCTTGTTATCGACAACGTTTATTTGAAAGACGGTCTACTGGAAACGTTGTTGGACGAAATGAAAAATGCCGTGCAGCCGGATAAGATTTACGCACACGAAAATATTTCGTTGGTGGCTACGGTAGGGCACGGTATGTCGAAGAACGTAGGTACGTCCGCGCGCTTGTTTAAGGCGTTATCCGAAGCGGGAATCAACGTGAATATGATTGACCAAGGATCTAGCGAGCTGAACATCATCGTCGGGGTGGAAAATGAAGACTGCGCCGACTGTATTAAAGCGATTTATCGCGAGTTCTTTCACTAAGGAGTTGTTATGAAAACGATTACTGTACAGTTACAAAACGAATACACATTTTTGCAAGGCGGTCAGTTGCACGGCGTGCTTGGCGAATTTCCTTTCGATAACGGCAACCAGGCGGAGTGGAAACGCCCTGCGGTCATCGTCGTTCCCGGCGGCGGTTACGGAATGGTGAGCAAGCGAGAAGGCGAGCCGATTGCTTCCGCATTTTTGGCAAAGGGGTTTCAAGTCTTTATTTTGACTTATTTAATTGCGGCTGACGGCGTACGCTACCCTGAACAGCTTTTAGAGTTGTCTGCGGCGGTGGACTACGTAAAAAAACACGCGGAAGAATTTTCCGTGAATGCGGACGAGATTTTTGCGGTCGGTTTTTCGGCGGGAGGACATCTCGTCGGGAATCTTTGTGTAGAGCATCAAAGCGTAGAAGAAAAAGCGGGGGTGGCGTTAGATTGTAAGCCTGCGGCGGTAGGCTTGGCATACCCCGTTATCACAAGCAAGCACGGGCATATGGGCTCGTATGCAAACTTGTTGCAGGGCTATACGGACGAAGCGAAAGCGGAGCTTTGCAAGGTGTTGAATTTGGACGAAGCGGTAAGCGAGTATACGCCTCCTGCGTTTGTTTGGACGACAGCGGGCGATACGTGTGTGCCTGCGGATAACGCCATTCGTTACGCGTTAGCGTTGGCAAGACAGGGCGTGGAATACGAACTGCACGTTTTCCCCGAAGGCGATCACGGATTATCAACGGGGGATAAAGAAATCAACGTTCCCCACGGCGAGTATTTGCGCCAAATTACAGGTTGGATAGGGGATTGCGCAAGCTTTTTCCGCCGATATACAAAAGAACAATTTTAATCTTAAAGCAGCGTTTTTCGTTTAATGGAAAAACGCTGCTTTTTTTATAAACGCATACCTGGTTGGGGCGTTTTTTGATTTTGGCGCGGACTTAGTCGCGCTAATTTTGTTTTCGTGCGCGAATATAGGTATTGCCGCGGCGAAAGGTGCAGCCGTGCGCTTTGGCAAGCTGAGATATGCTGACTACCTGATAGCCGTCCGCTTTTAAATCGGGTAATAGCCGTTTCAATGCAGCGACGGTGTTTTTATAGCCGTCGTGCATCAGTACGATTGCGCCTGAAAAACGGTTTTCATACACGGCGCGGTAAATGGCGTCTTCGGAAACGCCGCTCCAATCCATCGTGTCAATCGTCCAGTCGATAAGCGGCGTGGAAACAACTTTTTTTACTAAGTCGTTGGTTTTCCCAAAGGGTGCGCGCAGCAGGTGCCGCGCCTTGCCGTCTATTCGTTGCAGGGCTTCGTCCGTTCGGCTGATTTCGTCTAAAAGCAGGGTTTCGTTCAGCGTTGTTAAGTCGTAATGAGAATGGGTATGATTGCCTAATTCCATTCCCAACGCAAGGCAAGTGGATAATAAGTGCGGCGTTTGTACATCAAACAAGCCGCTATTGAAAAATACCGTTGCGTAAGCTCGGCAATCGGGGTTGCTTTCGTTATACGCCGCGTATACGGCAAGGATACTTTCCATCGTTCGCGACGGCGCGTCGTCAAAGGTAAAGGCGATAAGCTTGCGCGCGGGGTCGATTTGCGAAACGTCCACGTCGTCTACGCTCCAAACGTCGGGGTCGTAGGCGGGGGGATTTTCCGGCTCGGGACTGGGCAGGGGCGTAGGTACGTTGTCGCTGTTTATGCCTTCCGTTTCGTGACGGTTTTCGTCTATATCGGGTAAGGTGCTTTCGGACGCGCTTTCGTTGGGGGAAGAAAGCGTGTTTTTTCGACAGCTAAATACGGGAAGGATAAAAAAGGAAAAGGCTAATAAATAAACAAAAATAGTGGGATAACGCATAAAAAAAGTATGTGCGGAACAGGATAAAACATACGCGCAGGTGATTTTTTGCCATTTTTTAAAAAAAAGCCATTCTACCTTGACAACGGGGAAAAAAGGTGATATAATATCAATGTTATAGTATGTTTTTGTAAAGTTCGTAACAAAGATTGACAAAATAAAATGTAATCGCATACGAATAAGTAGACCGGTTTTCGTAAAAAAACGTTATCGGGGGAAGAAAAGGTTTGATAAGAATGAGTGAAGAAAAACAAATCAGAGAAGTTTGCGTTCGTTTTGGGTTGCGCGGCGAATATAAGTATTACGAAGTAATCAACAGCGGACACATTAACACAACCTATCGCGTATACTATTTCCGCGACGGCGAATTAAAGGATTATATTTTACAAAAGGTAAATACGTACGTATTCCGCGACCCCATAGGGGTAATGGACAATATTTCTTCGGTGACGGAGTATGTTCGCGCAAAAATCAAAGCCAAATACGGCACGGCGAAGCGTAACGTTTTGCACTATCAAAAAACGGAAAACGACGAATATTACGTGTATATGGAAGACGGCGGCTTTTGGCGTTGCTGTCGGTATATTGACAACTCCGTTTGCTTTGAAAAGACGGATAGCTTAAAGGTCGTGGAAGAATCAGGCAAGGCGTTTGGGGAGTTTCAGCTCTACCTTGCGGATTATCCCGTGGAAAAATTATGCATCGTTATTCCCCATTTCCATAATACCGTACGTCGCTATGAAGCGTTCCGTGACGCCATAGCGGAAAATGCGGCGGGGCGTGTAAAGGACTTGCAGGAAATCATCGACGGGTATTTGGCGGTGGAAGAAATGGCAACGCGCTGTTACCGTATGCAAAAGGCGGGCATTTTGCCTTTGCGCGTTACGCATAACGATACCAAGCTGAGCAATATTTTGTTCGACGCGAAAACCAACGAGCATTTGTCCGTTATCGATTTAGACACGGTAATGCCCGGGCTTGTTGCTTTTGACTTTGGCGACGCAATTCGTGTGGCGGCTTCTACCGCGGACGAAGACGAAAAGGATTTAAGCAAGGTAGCTTTGGATATTACAAAATACGAAGCGTTCACCCGTGGGTTTGTCGGGGTGCTGACAAACGCAATGTCGCAGGCGGAAAAGGATTCCTTGGCGCTTGGCGCGATTGCGATGACCTTGGAATGCGGCGTTCGTTTCTTGACCGATTATATCAATGGCGACAAATACTTTAAAATCCATTACGAAGACCAAAATCTTGTCCGTGCAAAATGCCAGCTGGCGTTGGGACGGGATATGATTGCGCATTTAGACGAAATGCAGGCAATCGTAAAGAAATACGAATGATAAAAAACAGACGATAAAAAATCGGCGGTGTTTATACCGCCGATTTTTAATTTTTGTGCATTTGAAATAATGCCATAAGAATGACGCCTAAATTACCGCCAAGCACGATGCCTACGCATAAACCAACCCAAAACATACGCTACCCCCTAAACTAAGTATTTCCGTTTTTGCGCCCTTTTATAATACAATATTATCAATGCGGAAAAGTTGTCACCTTTTTGCGTGAGAACGGGTATAATGAATGTAGGGGTGAATGATATGCGAATAGGTTTCATTTCGCGCGGTGCGTTGCGCGCGTTCAAGGACGGATATTGCACGGCTTGCGAAAAAGAACGGGCGGACGTGTTGCTGTTTGGCTTTGACGGTATAGGTGAAGTCAGTTACGAAAAAGAGCTGAAAGGAGAAAGCGGCTTTTTTGAAGACGTCGCGCTCCTTTCCAAAGCGGGGCGTAACGTGGTGGTCAGCGGCTGTATTACGGATACGCGCGGAATAAAACGCAAGTCAGCCGTCGTTGCGGAAAAAGGCAGGCTGCTTGGCGTTTCGGATATGCTGAACACCGTAGACGGGCAAACGAACTGCGGCGCGGCATTGAAAATTTATGATACGCAAGCAGGGAAAATGGGGGTTGCGGTGGCGGAAGACTTGTTCTTTTTCGACGTTGTAAAATCTCTTGCCGTTTGCGGTTGCGATTTTATCGTTTGTCCTTTTGGGAAAATTACGGACAGCTTACAATCGGTGCTGCTGCGTGCCTATGCGTTCGGGTACGGCTTGCCGATACTCTTTTGCGGCTTTGGATATTGTATGCTGGCGGAGCCAACGGGAAAGCTTGCCTTTGCCACCCCGCAAAGCCCCGCTTTTTTCGAGTTTAAAAATACAAAGGCGTATCATTTGGTGGAAACACGCAAACGTATGTATTGCCCGCCGCTAACATAAAAAACGCGTTAAAAAACGCGTTTTTCCTTATCGGATATTTTATATTTGCGCAGAGAACTCGCCGTCTATACGGGGTCAAAATCCCGCATTTTTAATATCTCTATCTACCGAGCGCTTTAAATCTCGTTCGGCAATAGATTTTTTCTTATCGTAGGTATGCTTACCGCGGCAAAGTGCGATTTCCATTTTAATCAGCGCGTCTTTAAAATACAACTTTAAAGGCACAAGCGTATATCCCTGCCGATTGATTTTGCCCGAAATCTTCGCAATTTCGCTCTTGTGCAAAAGCAGTTTCCTATCCCGTCTGGTGTCCTTGGTGCTAAACGAATCCGACTTATCGTAAAAGGCGATATGCATATTTTTTACCGAAACGTCGTTGCCGCGGACGAAACAAAAGCTATCGTTCATATTCACGTTGCCTTCGCGTACGGACTTAATTTCGTTGCCTTGTAAAACGATCCCCGCTTCGTATTTTTCTTCGATAAAATATTCAAACGAAGCGCTTTTATTCGTGGCGATTATTTTCATCTTTTTTCTCCAAATTTTCATTCAATGCGTACACGGTGCTTTGTTTTTTATGCAAAAGGCGGAATTCCGTGCGCCTGCGATAGAAATCGACGTCGATAACTTTGATGTGAATTTCTTCCCCGATAGTATACGTGCCGTGTTCGCCGACGATGCAAAACCGTTCGGCGTCGTACTTGTACGTTCCGTATAAAGATTCCATCGGAATAAAGCCTTCCACGGTGTTGGGAAGCTCCGCAAACAAGCCAAAGGACGTCACGCCCGAAATCACCGCGTCGTATTCTTCCCCGATGCGTTCGCTCATATACATCGTCATATACAAATCGTCTACGTCCCGCTCCGCGTCTGCGGCTTTGCGTTCGCGGTCGGACGACTGGTCGGCGGCGCGCTCTACAAATCCCGCGTATTTTTCCAAGGCGTGGGCGTAACCGCCGTTGATTACTTCCTTGATAATTCGATGAATACACAGGTCGGGATAGCGGCGAATGGGGGAAGTGAAGTGGCAATAGCAATCGCTCGCCAAACCGAAATGACCCAAATTTTCGGGGGAATACCGTGCTTTTTGCATAGAGCGCAGCATTACGCGGTTGAGCACGGAATAGGTGGGTAGCTGCTCCGCCGATTTTAATAATTTTTGGAAGTCGTAGGGCTTTACGTCAGAAACGGAGAACCTTGCGTTCAAACCCAACGTTTGCGCAAAAGCGCGGAAGGAGGTTGCCTTTTCTTCGTTAGGCTTTTCGTGTACGCGGTATACAAAGGGGGCTTCGATGCCGTGCATATACGAAGCGACCGTCTCGTTGGCAAGCACCATAAATGCTTCGATAATTTGGTAGGCGAATACCCGTTCGTAGTCGGGGATTTTGATTTCGTCGTTCTCGTCCAAAATAATTTTCGCTTCCTTGACGTCCAACGAAATGCTGCCCTTTTTATCGCGCATCGTTTGCAAAATTTCCGTCAATTCTTTGCAAAGGAAAAGCATATCTTTAACGTCGGCGTATTTTTTCGTGATTGTTTCGTCGCCGTCTAAAATTGCCGTTACTTCCGTATAAGTCATTTTATGCGCGGAACGGATAACGCTTTCCACAATTTCGCTGCGCGTTACCACGCCTTTTTTATTTACCTGCATCAGGCAGGACAGGGCAAGCCTATCTTCGCCTTCGTTCAAGGAACAAATACCGTTGGAAAGGGGACGGGGGAGCATCGGGAGTACGCGGTCGGGAAAATACACGCTTGTGCCGCGTTCAAAAGCTTCTTCATCGAGCGCGGAGCGGTATCCTACGTAGTGCGTGACGTCCGCAATATGCACGCCCAAAAGATAACCCTCGTCCGTGCGCTCCAAAGAAATGGCGTCGTCGATATCCCGCGTGTCTTCGCCGTCGATGGTGATAATCAGCTTATCGCGAAAATCGCGGCGGTTTTGTATATCTTCGCTTGTAATTTTTCGGTTGGCTTGCTTTTTGGCTTCTTTTTCCACGTGCGCAGGAAATTCTTCGCGTAGATTATACGAGCGAATGATAGAAAGCTCTTCCGCAAAGAAATCGTCCTCTTCCCCCAACACTTCGATGATTTCGCCGCCGGGGGCTTTGCCTTGGGGATAGGAAGTGATTTTCGCCACCGCCTTCACGTTGTTGGGGATATGAAAACACGCGGAAAGGGGGATATAAATTTCCGTTGCAAATTTTTTTTCGTCGGGGATTAAGTACCCCGCTTTTTTATTGCGACGGAAGACGCCGACTACCTGCGTATAGCCGCGAGATAAAATTTTTACAACCCTGCCTTCGTCGTCGCTGCGTTCGTAAACCCGTTCCACCAACACTTCGTCGCCGTGTAATGCGCCGCAAAGATTTTTATGCGGAATGAACAAATCGTTTTCAAAGCGCTGACCGTTTTCGCTTGTAAAGAAAGCGAAGCCGCGCTCGTTGCCCGTCAGCGTGCCCTTCAACAAGCCAAGCTGTTCAATCGTTCCATACCTGCCCCCGTCGTTTTGGTATAATAAACCGTCCGCGCAAAGCTGATGGAGTAGCTCGGTTACGCGGCCGCTTTCACGATAGGGGATTTGCAAAATTTTACAAATTTCCTTAATATTCCGTTTTGCCAGCCTTCCGTCAAGAAAGGCGTCATATAATTTTTCTCTTGCGATCATAAGTACTCCGCTTGGGAAAAGTGGAAAGAAAAACGGCGGCTTAAAAGCAAAGCCGCCGATAGTATCCTGTGCAAATTATCTCCAAATGTTGTCGATTTGCAAAATGAAGAAGATAATGGAGAAAACGACGAGAACTGCAAGGCAGATCCAAGTCCATTTCTTCATTTGCGCTTCAATGGATTTTCCTTTGTTTTTGCCAAAGAACGTTTCGCTTGAACCGCCGAGCGCGTCGATACCCGAAGAGTTGCTGGGTTGCAGCAAAATAAGTATTACGGCTGCGATAGCGGAAACTGCCATAAGCACGATCATTATGATACTAAGCGTACGGTATACGTACAACAAATTGCCTTCGGTGGGTACTAATAAGTTTATCAAATTCAACATATTGTTATTCCTTTTTCTCGTTTTGACGGAAAAAACCGTCCTATTCACAAAAGTACCTATCAATTATAGCATACAAAAAAGAATATCGCAACTATTTTTAAAGGGGATTTGTGACTTTTTTTAACGAAAGCGGGAAAGGACGGCGGTTTGCGCCGTCCGTATTCCGTTCAAAATTATTTAATCAAGCTCTTACCCGTCATTTCCTTGGGCTGTTCCAGCTTCATCATATCCAAGAGTGTGGGTGCAAGGTCAGCCAAAACTCCGTCTTGGCGCAGGGTAACGTTTTTGTATTCTTCAGAAACCAAAATCACAGGCACGGGGAAGGTCGTATGCTGCGTAAATGCGCCTATGCCGTCGTCGGCAAGCATTTGGTCCGCGTTGCCGTGGTCGGCGGTGACCAATGCGCTTCCGCCCATCGCCAAAATCTTATCGGTAACCTTTTTCACGCATTCGTCTACTGCGTGTACCGCTTTCACCGCCGCGTCCATAACGCCCGTATGCCCAACCATATCGCAGTTGGCAAAGTTCAAAATCACTACGTCGTATTCGCCCTTGTCAAGCTCTTCCAAAACCTTTTCGGTGACGGGATATGCGCTCATTTCAGGTTGTAAATCGTAGGTGGCAACCTTCGGGGACGGAATAACGATACGCGTTTCGCCTTCTACGGGCGGTTCTAACTTCGCGTTGAAGAAGAAGGTTACGTGCGCGTACTTTTCCGTTTCTGCAATATGCAGCTGCTTTAAACCCAGCGACGCGATATACTGAGGCAAAGTATTTGTGATTTCATCGGGCGGGAATGCCACGCCGACGTTTTCAAACGAAGAATCGTACACCGCAAACCCGACGTAGGTGGGGGCAAGGAAGCCTGTCTTTCTTTCAAAACCAAGCGTCGCGCCCGTTTTTGCGTCGACGAACGGGAAGTTTTCCTGCGAGAACATTCTGGAAATTTGTCTTGCTCTATCGGGGCGGAAGTTGAAGCAAATGATGCTGTCGCCCTTACCGATGAGCGCAACGGGTTTTCCGTTTTCCGTAAGGTTGGTAGGCAAAATGAATTCGTCGGTCACGCCGTTTTCGTACGAAGCTTTTCCCGCCGCTTCCGCCGTGCCTTCAAACTGTACGCCCGTGCCCAAGGTGAGCATATCGTACGCCTTTTCTTCTCTATCCCAGTTGTTGTCGCGGTCCATTGCGTAATATCGACCCGAAACGGAAGCGATTTTACCGAAAGAAAGCTCGTCCATTTTCGCTTGCAAATCCTTTAAGAAATCCGCGCCGGAAGTGGGGGCAACGTCGCGACCGTCCGTAAACGCGTGCACGTAAACGTTATCCAAGCCTTCCTTTTTCGCCATTTCAATCAGGGCGTAAAGGTGTTCGGTGTGGCTGTGCACGCCGCCCGTGGAAACCAAGCCGTACAAGTGTAATTTTTTACCGTTTTGCTTTGCGGTGCGCATTGCGCGGAGCAGCTCGGCATTCTTGAAAAATTCTCCGTTACGGATATCCTTGGTGATTTTGGTTAAGTCTTGATAGACGATACGGCCTGCGCCGATGTTGAGATGCCCAACCTCACTGTTGCCCATTTGCCCGTCGGGAAGCCCAACCGACATACCGCTTGCGCCCAGCTGCGCCGAAGGGTATTTGGCTTGGAGCTCGTTGACGTACTTGCTGCCGTCCGCTACGATGGCGTTGCCCACGTGGGAAGGGTTGATGCCATAGCCGTCCATAATAATGATTGCATAGGGAGTTCTCATAAATAAATTCTCCTTTAAAATACAAAATGGTGGGGGCAGGTACGCGTTGAACGCGGACAAGCCCCCTTAAAATTCGTTGTGCGTACGCTTACTTGTCGAAGTTGACAATCGCTGCGAAGTCGGGTGCTTTCAAGGAAGCGCCGCCAATTAAGCCACCGTCGATTTCTTCCATAGCCATAAGCTCTTTGCAGTTGCCTGCGTTCATACTGCCGCCGTATTGAATACGAAGCTTTTCCGCGCACTTGGGGCAGAACATTTCGCCAACCGTCTTACGGATAAACGCGATGGTTTCGTTTGCTTGCTGAGCGGTAGCCGTCTTGCCCGTACCGATAGCCCAAACGGGTTCGTATGCGATAACGATTTTGGTGATATCTTCAATATCCTTCAAGCCTTCGTGGATTTGCGTAGCAAGTACTTCTTCCGTCTTTCCCGTTTCTCTTTCTTCCAAGGATTCGCCGATACAAACGATGGGGGTGATACCGTTTGCAAGCGCGGTAAGCGTTCTCTTGTTTACCGTTTCGTCCGTTTCCCCGAAGTATTGACGGCGTTCGCTGTGGCCGATGATAACGTATTCTACGCCGTATTCAAGCAACATTGCCGCGGAGATTTCGCCGGTGTATGCGCCTTTTTCCGCAAAGTGTACGTTTTCCGCGCCGAGCTTAATGTTCGTGCCTTTGATGGCTTCGCTGATAGCGGGGATATTGATTGCGGGAACGCATACGACGACGTCGCAATTTGCGTCCGTAACAAGGGGAGCAATCGCATTAACGAGCGCTACGCCCTGCGATGCGGTGTTGTTCATTTTCCAGTTGCCTGCTATAATAGGTCTTCTCATTTTTTCTCCTTTTGAAACACGTATATACTTCGCAATACGTCGTTGCAATTCCGCGCGTCTTGGTCACGTACGGCAAGTACGCTCCCTGCGCCGTGCTCGTTGCGCCTTGTCTTGCTTGCATCTCCGCGTTTCGATGTTGTTTTGATATTTTTTAATAGTGTAACATAGCACGAGAGCGAAACGCGTCCGCTCTCGTAACCCAACAATTCTTATTTATCGTTAAGACAAGCGATACCGGGAAGCACTTTGCCTTCAAAGAGTTCCAAGGAAGCGCCGCCGCCCGTGGAAATGTGCGTCATCTTATCCGCATAGCCAAGCACCTGTACAGCCGCTGCGCTGTCGCCGCCGCCGATGATGGTGGTTGCTTTGCCGTATGCATTCGCAAGAGAAGCGGCAACCGCTTTCGTACCTTCCGCAAGAATGGGATTTTCAAATACGCCCATAGGCCCGTTCCAAATAACCGATTTTGCGTTGGCTACGGCTTCCGCGAAAAGCTTTCTGCTTTCGGGACCGATATCAAGACCCATCATATCGTCGGGAATTGCCATTGAAGGAACAACCGTCGTTTCAATGGGTGCGTCGATGGGGTTGGGGAATTCTTTTGCCGCAACCGTATCTACGGGCAGAAGAATGGTCTTGCCAAGGGTTTCTGCTTTTTTCAGCATTTCCAAGCAGTAATCGATTTTTTCATCGTCAACAAGCGAAGTACCGATTTTGCCGCCCTTTGCCTTCAAGAAGGTGTAGGCCATACCGCCGCCGATTACCAACGTATCGCACTTTTCAAGCAGGTTGGAAATAACGTTTAACTTATCCGCAACCTTTGCGCCGCCAAGGATCGCCACGAAAGGTCTTTCAGGGTTTTCCAACGTGTCCGCCATAACGGAAAGCTCTTTTTCGATAAGGAAACCGCAAGCCGCCGTTTTTACCAAGCCTTCTTCTACGATACCTGCCGTGGAAGCGTGGGAACGGTGCGCCGTACCGAACGCGTCGTTTACGTATACTTCGCAATAGCTTGCAAGCGCCTGCATAAATTCGGGTGCTTTCTTTTCTTCGCCCTTGTGGAAACGAAGATTTTCAAGCAATACGCATTCGCCTTCCTTGCAAGCGGCAACCTTTGCCTTTGCGTCGTCGCCGATAACGTCGGAAGCGAAAGCAACCTTGCCGTCCAAAAGCTCGTTCAAGCGTGCCGCAACGGGAGCAAGGGAAAGCTTCTTCACGTCTTTTTTCGCCTTTTCAAGGAATTCTTCGGTAGCCGCAGCCTGTTCGTTTTCAGGAAGCGCAGCAACCTTGCCTTTTTCCTTTTTATTCAGTTCGAGTTTCGCGTCGAACACGTTGTGGGGTTTGCCCATATGCGAGCAAAGTACGACCTTTGCACCCTGTTCCATAAGGTACTTAATGGTAGGCAAAGCGCCGATGATACGGTTTTCGTCGGTGATGACGCCGTCTTTCATAGGTACGTTGAAGTCGCATCTAACAAGGACCTTTTTGCCCTTAACTTCTACGTCTTTTACGGTTTTCTTGTTCATAGAAAAAGAATTCTCCTTCATTTAATTTTTTGCATACACATATATAATACCCATTTTTTTCAGCTTTGTCAACTTTTTGTAAAAAATAAACGCAAAAAAGATTTTCTTTTTTCGTAACTTTTTCCGCTTTCTCGCGCTTGACGGCAGGGCGGAAAGTATGTTATACTTTAAGAAAGCAAAAAACAAAGGGGAAACGTGTGAAAACTTGTAAAATCACCGTCGTGCGCAAAGCGGCGTATGCCGACCTTTCCGCAAGGTACGAAAATCCGATACAGCACGCCTGCGATTTAACGGTGGGTCAGGTTTTTATCTCCGAAAACGGAGAAAAACCGCAAGGCCTTTGTGACAGCGCATGGGAGAGTATGGCATATTTCGTGAAAGAACCCGCCAAAGGCAACGGGAATTTTTACGACGGGTGGATGAAAAATCCCTATTCCGCAATGATTTCCTGCAACGACGGGTTTCGCCCCGTAAGCTTTTACATTGAACGGATAGATTAGTTTATACGACAAAGCAAAGAAATACGCTTCGACCAAAAGGAGAAAAAATTATGAGCAGAGCCGATGAAATTTTTGCGCAAAATATGACGGATATAATGGAAAACGGGGTTTGGGATACCCATTTGCAGGTGCGCCCGCATTGGGACGACGGTACGCCTGCGCACACCGTGAAAAAATTCGGTATCGTCAACCGTTATAACTTGCAGGAAGAATTTCCCATCCTGACGATGCGTAGAACAGCGTTTAAGTCCTGTATTGACGAATTGCTTTGGATTTGGCAAAAAAAGAGTAACAATATCCACGACTTAAACTCGCATATTTGGGATAGCTGGGCGGATGAAAACGGCTCTATCGGCAAAGCGTACGGCTATCAGCTTGGCGTGAAGCACAAGTACAAGGAAGGGGAGTTTGACCAAGTGGACAGAGTGCTTTACGACTTAAAGCACAACCCCGCAAGCCGTCGGATTATGACGAACATTTATAATTTTCAAGACCTGCACGAAATGGGCTTGTACCCTTGCGCGTATTCGATGACCTTTAACGTTACGGGCGACACCTTAAACGGCATTTTAAATCAACGCTCCAACGATATGTTGACGGCAAACAACTGGAACGTAGTGCAATACGCCGTTTTGCTGATTATGTTTGCGCAGGTTTCGGGTTTGAAGGCGGGGGAACTCGTACACGTGATCGCCGACGCACACATTTACGATAGACACATTCCGCTCGTAAAAGAAATTTTGGCAAATCCCCGACATAAAGCGCCCAAGCTTATTGTGGACGAAAGCATTACCAACTTCTACGATTTCACGGTGGACAGCTTTAAGCTTGAAGACTACGAATACGAAAAGTTGGAAAGCAAAATTCCGGTGGCAATATGATTTACGCCATTGTACACGCCGATAGGGAGTGGGGTATCGGTAAAGGAAACGATATGATGTTTTCCCTGCCCAAGGATATGAAGTTTTTCCGCGAAACCACAATGGGGCATACGGTGGTAATGGGCGGAAAAACGCTGCGCTCTTTCCCCGGACAAAAACCGCTGAAAAATCGCACGAATATCGTCCTTTCCCGGGGGCAGGTACGCGATGACTGCATAATTGTGCCTTCCTACGACGCGTTGAAAGCGGAGCTGAAAAAGCGTGAAAACGAAGACGTTTTTATCATCGGTGGCGGCGAGATTTATAAGGCGCTTTTGCCCTATTGCCACGGCGCGTACGTAACCAAGGTGGACGCGGTGGGCGGCGCGGAAGTATTCTTCCCCAACTTGGATAAAGAGGAGAATTTTATTTGCGTAGAAGAAAGCGAGCCGATAGACGATAACGGCTATACCATTCGTTTTACTAAATACGAAAATAAGGCGGTAAAGCCTTTATAATCCGTTCATTTCCGTAAAGCAAGCGCGCTTTGCGGAAATTTTTTATTAGATATAAAAAATATTTTTGGGAAACGGCGGTGAATTTGTTGTCAATTTCTAAAAAAAGTATTACAATAAACAGGTTGAAAAGTTTTAGGGAATAGGAGTATTTTTACAATGATTAGAGAAGATTTGAGAAACGTAGCCATCATCGCGCACGTAGACCACGGCAAAACCACGCTCGTCAACGAAATGTTGGCGCAGGGCGGCGTGTTCCGTGACAATCAGCAGGTGCAAGACCGCGTGATGGACAGCGGCGATTTGGAAAGAGAACGCGGCATCACCATTTTAGCGAAAAACACATCCGCGCATTATAACGGCGTGAAAATCAACATCGTCGATACCCCGGGTCACGCGGACTTTTCGGGGGAAGTGGAACGCGTTTTAAAAATGGTAAACGGCGCGCTGATTTTGGTGGATTCCGCGGAAGGACCTTTGCCCCAAACTCGTTTCGTTATGCAAAAGGCGCTTGCGCTCGGTTTAAAAATCATCATCGTTATCAACAAGGTGGACAGACCCGACGCGCGCATTGCGGAGGTCGTGGAAGAAATGCAGCTGTT
>JAZSGC010000120.1:0-7184 GCA_045532525.1 Candidatus Scatosoma sp. | reverse complement strand
ACGGGTATTGCGAACATACGTGATGTGGTGCCGTATCCCCGCACGTTCGGCGACTTAAAATACTAAAACGGCGTATATGCGTCGCATTTCGTCGTTGCGGTCCGCATTTTCTCGGTCACGTACGCATAAGTACGCTCCCGTCGAAAAGTGCTCCCGCGCCTTGAACTGCTCGCATCTCCGCCGTTTTCCCGTTGGGATAGGGCAAGCGGAGTTTGGCGCGTTTTGGTCACGTACGCATAAGTACGCTCCCGTCGAAAAGTGCTCCCGCGCCTTGTCTTGTTTGCGTCTTGTTCCGTTTTCAAGGCTGAGCCTTGACCCAGTCTTACTACCCACCGTTCGTTTTTCAATGCAGCGTGTGGGCTGTATGGTCGGTCGAGATTCCTAAAATATTTTTACAAATTCCAACCATAACGCAACGCGAAGCGTTGCAATGCACGGCAATCTGGTTGCCGTACTCCCTTGGAGGTACTTACTCTATGATAAAAATCGTAATGGACGCAATGGGCGGCGATTACGCTCCCAAGCAAATGGTCCTTGGCGCAATAGACGCCATCAAACAAGATAAAGAGATAGCCGTCATTCTCGTCGGCGACGAAGAAAAAATCAAAGCCGAACTTGCCCTTTGCGGTAAATACGACGAAACGCGTATAGAAATCGTCCACACCGCCGAAGTCATCGATATGGAAGAAGAAGACGTGGCAAAGGCCGTTCGTAGAAAACGCGACGCTTCCGTGGTCGTGGCGTTCCGTTTGCTCAAAGAAGGCAAAGCCGACGCGCTAGTGGCGTGCGGCACAACGGGCGCGGTGCTTTCGGCAGGCGTGCTTGTGCTCGGCAGGCTCAAAGGGGTTTCCCGTCCCGCGCTTTGTCCTAGAATTCCCAACCACAGGGGAACGGGTACAATGATTTGCGATTGCGGTGCAAACTTAGAATGTAAGCCCATCAACCTTGCCCACTTTGCCATTATGGCAACGGCGTATACGCAGGCGGCGTTCGGCGTGGAAAACCCGAAAATCGGGCTTTTGAACAACGGCACGGAAGACCATAAAGGCTTAGAACTGCAACGCGAAGCGCACAAGCTGTTAAAAACGATGGATTTCATCAACTACGCGGGCAACGTGGAAGGCAGAGATATAATGTACGGCGACGTTGACGTCGTCGTTTCCGACGGCTTCACGGGCAACATCGCGCTCAAATCCGTCGAAGGCTGCGGCAAGGCGGTTTCCACCATTTTAAACGGACATTATAAACGCAACCTTTGGACGAAGCTCCGTGCGGCGATGTCTATGGACATCATCAAACGCATCAAAAAGAGCTTGGACTACAAAACGGTGGGCGGCGCAATGTTCTTGGGTCTTACCAAGCCCGTAGTCAAGGGGCACGGAAACTCGCAGGCGCACAGCGTTGCCATTTATATCAAGCAAGCGGCGAACGCCGTTCGCGGCAATATGATGGAAAAAATGAAAACGATGATTGACGAAGCCAACGAAAAATTAGCGGCTTTGGAAGCAAAACAAGCGGAAACGGCGGCAAGCGAAGCCGCAACCAAAACGGAGTGACAATGAATTTTCCATACGAAAAAGTAGAGCAAACCATCGGCTATACCTTTCGAGATAAAAGGCTTTTAAAGGAAGCCTTCACCCATTCCACCTACGCCAACGCCCACGGCGGCAAGGACAACGAACGCTTAGAATATTTAGGCGACGCGGTGTTACAGCTCATCGTAACGGAGTGGCAATATCAGGACGACGAACGGGCGGATGAAGGCACGCTGACCAAGGAACGGCAAAAGCTCGTTTGCGGCGACGCGCTGGACGACGCCGTGGAGATGCTGAACTTACAAAAATACCTTTTGTTTGAAGGCGGCAGAGCAAACGTCGGCAAAAAAACCGTTTCCAGCATTTTTGAAGCGGTGGCGGCGGCAATCTATTTAGACGGCGGCTATGAAGAAGCCAAGCGCTTCATCTTGCGCTACGCGGTATTTAAAAGGCCTGCGCAGGGCGAAAACCCCAAGGGCGCGCTGCAAGAATTTTTGCAGTCGAAAAACGCGGACCTGCCCACCTACGTTTGCGAAAAGGAAGGCAAGGACCACGCCCCCGTTTTCCGTTGCCGCGTAAGCGCGATGGGGAAAACCGCGCAGGGCGAAGGCAACAGCAAAAAACAGGCGGAACAAATCGCCGCGGCGGCGTTGCTTGCACGGCTCTCCGCACCCCCAAAAAGAAAAAAATAAAGTAGAGATATAACGACATATCAAAAGGAGAAAGTTTTGGATTTAAAAGAGATACAACTGGTCGGCTTCAAATCTTTTGCCGATAAAACGGTAATCCGCTTTGAAAGCGGCGTAACCTGTATCGTCGGTCCTAACGGCTGCGGTAAAAGTAACGTAGCCGACGCCGTGCGTTGGGTGCTTGGCGAGCAATCCGCCAAAAATCTTCGCGGCGGCAATATGCAGGACGTTATTTTCGGCGGTACGGTAGAAAGAAAACCGCAAACCTTTTGCGAGGTGACGCTCGTTTTCGACAACGAAAACCGCATTTTCGATATCGACACCCCCGAAGTTTCTATGACCCGTCGGCTCTATCGTTCGGGCGATAGCAAATATTTAATCAACGGACAAACCAGCCGCTTACGCGATTTGGTCACCCTTTTCCACGGCATCGGTTTGGGCAAGGAAGGGTATTCCATCATCGGTCAGGGCAAGGTAGAACAAATTATGAATGCCCGCCCCGAAGACAGACGCCTTATCTTTGAAGAAGCGTTGGGGCTTATGGTGTTCAAAAGCAGAAAGACGGAAATCGAACGCAAAATCGCCGATTCTAACTCTAATCTGTTCATTTACAGCCAGCGTATCGACGAAGCGGAACGCCGCCTTGGGCCTTTGGGAAAGCAAGCGGAAGCGGCAAAGGAATACAAGGAATATTCCGACGCGCTGAAAATCCAAGAAGCCAACACGTACATATACCGCTACGAAAATGCGGAAAATGAAAAGAGCAAGTACAAAAAGGATATTTCGGCGATTTCGGATAAAATCATCGAGCTTAACACGCGTATCGAGCTTATCAACCGCAAGCTGGAAGAAAACCGCGATAAAATCAACAGCGCGGACGCACAGCTTTCTAATTTAAACGACCGCCGCGTAGAGCTTTCCGTCGGCAACGAAAGAAAGGACGGCGAACTCAAACTCGTGCAGGAGCGTATCCGCACCTACCGCGCGCGCATTGAAGAACTCGTAGAAGAGCTTGCCGCGGGCAAAAAGCGCATCGGCGAAATCGACGACGAAATCGCGCTCACGGAAAAGAAAAACGCGGAAGGCGCAAAGCGTATTTCCGTGCTGGAATCGGAAACGGAGGTCCTGCGTTCCGCCGTGGCTTCGCTAGATAAAAAAATCACGGTATTTGAACGCCTTTCGGACGAAAACCGCCTTTCCCAGCTCTCGTCCGCGGACGACTTATCCGAGCTGAAAAAGAGCCTTGGTACGCTTGCCGCACGTATGGAAGCAACCAAGGATAGAATACAAGAGCTTGTTTCCGCATTGAAAAAATCGGAAGACCGTCGCGACCGTTTCAACGACGAGCTGAAATCCGTCCGCAAGGATATGGCAAGCTTGCGCGCGTTGACGTCCACGGGTATGCGCGATTTTGAAGAAAAGCAGGAAGAAGTCCGCGAAATGCAGCTGCAAATCAACGATTTCAACCAAGAGCTTTTCAATGCCAACGGACAAATTGCGTCCTTGCGTGAAAACTTGGAAATGTACGTCAGCCTGAAAAACCGTTTTGAAGGCTATAAGGATTCCGTCCGCCGTCTTTTGTCGGTGGCAAAAACCAACCCCGAGCTTTCCAAGCACTTGCACGGCGCGATTGCGGATATCGTTTCCACCGAGCAACGCTACGAAACGGCAATCGAAACGGCGTTCGGCGGCGCAATGCAAAACATCGTCGTGCCCAGCTCTCGCGACGGGCAATATCTCATCGAATATTTAAAACGGACCAACGGCGGTATTGCAACCTTCTTACCCGTTGCCAATACCCGTCCCCGTCCCGATTCCCGCGAAGTACAGCGCGCCTTGAACGAACGCGGCGCAATGGGGCTTGCCACCGAGCTTGTCAAATACGACGATTATTACTACAACGTCATCAGCAACCTTTTGGGCAACACGCTCGTTTGCGACAACATTGCCAACGCCCGCGTCATCGGCGATAAGTACGGCAACGTATTCCGTATCGTTACCTTGGAAGGGGATATCATCTCCCAAAGCGGCGCAATGACAGGCGGCAGCCGCCGTAGAGATAGCGGTTCCTTGCTTTCCAACGAACGCAAAATCCAAGAATGCAAAGACAACATCGCGAAAAAGCAAAAATATATCGAAAAATTAAAAACGGCGATTGCGGAAAGCGAACGCGCCAAGGCGGAAGCAGAAGAAGCGGTAGAAACGCTCCGTGAAAAATATCAGGGTGCAAACAGCGAAATCGTTGGGCTTACCCAGCGTGAAAGCACGTTGACGCAACAGCTTACCGAAGCGGAAACGGACATCGAAACCTACGCTTTGGCATTGCAGGACGCACGTCGCAAGCTCAAAGATTTGCAGGACGAAGAAGCCAACTCGTCTATGAGCGAAGAACAGCTTGCCGCGCGCCGTAAAAATGCGGAAGCGGAAATGGAAAGCCAGCGCAACCAATGCGAAGGCTTCAAAGCCGAACGCGCGCAAAAGAACCAAACCCTGCTCGATTTAGAAAAGGAATACGCGTCCCTTTCCTCCGCATTGCAGGCACAAAAGGAAAACGTAGTCCGTATCACCGAGGAAAAAGAAGAGCTTGTCAAGCGTATTTTGGATATGGAATACGAACAAACGGACACCCAAACCAAGCTCAACGGCTTAGAAGAAGAAGCGCAGGAAAAAGAGCTCACCGAAGAAGAAAAGGCTGCCGTACAGGAAATTTTGGATAAAATTGCGGCAATCAGCAAGGAAAAGGAAGAAATCAACGCTACTCAGCTTGCGTTGGAAAGCGAAAAGACAACCTTGCAGGAAACCCTTACCAAAAATTCGGACAAGCGTTATAAATGTGAAATTGAAATTAGTAAAATCGATACCAATCTCGAAAATATCCGTCAGCGTATGGAAGAAGGGTACGAGCTAGACTACGAAGGCTGCCTTGCTTTCCGCAAGGAAAACTTCAACATCGAAGAAGCAACCAATCTCATTACCGTATTAAAGCGTAAAATCACAATGCTCGGCGCGGTCAACCCCAACGCTGTGGAAGATTACGAGTACGAAAAAGCCCGTTGCGAAGAAATGACGGCGCAGCGCGAAGACCTGCAAAAGGCCATCGACGATTTGCAAGCCGCGCTCGACGAAATTCGCGGCGAAATGCTTCGCATTTTCAACGCAGGCTTTGAAGAAATCAACGAAAACTTCAAAATCACCTTTAAGGAACTTTTCGGCGGCGGTAAAGCGGAGCTGCAAATCGACTACGAAGACGTGGAAGACCCGTTGGCGGCGGGCGTGGAAATCGTCGCTTGTCCCCCCGGCAAGAAGCTGACGAAAATTTCCTTGCTTTCGGGCGGCGAACGCGCCTTGACGGCAATCGCTATCTTGTTTGCTATTCTTAAATCCCGTCCGATGCCCTTCTGTATTTTGGACGAAATCGAAGCCGCACTCGACGACGCGAACGTAGATCGTTTTGCTACCTACTTAAAACGCTTCTCGCAAGGCACGCAGTTTATCGTTATCACGCACAGAAAGCCTACGATGAACCAAGCCGACACCCTTTTCGGGGTCACAATGCAAGAAAAAGGCGTTTCCAAAATCGTTTCCGTCAAGCTTGCCGAAGTGGAAAGCAAGCTGGGCGCAGGCACGGTAGAATAAAGGAGTAACTCCCTATGGGTATATTCGGAAAACTTTTCGGCGCGATGAAAAAGACCAAGGACAACCTGTCCGCCAAGCTTCGCGTTCTCTTTTCCAAAAACAAACTCGGCGATGAGTTTTATGAAGAATTAGAAGAAATTCTCATCTCGTCCGACGTATCATATACAACGGCGCAGGAAGTCGTTGCACGCGTAAAAAAACGCGCGATGGACGAACGCTTGAAAGACCAAGACTACGTCGTCGGCTTGCTTCGCGAAATTCTTACGAACATTTTAGAAGAAAGCGAAGTCGAAGCTCCCGCCTACCCTTGCGTGATAATGCTGGTGGGGGTCAACGGCGTGGGTAAAACCACGACGGTGGGCAAGCTGGCGCATTATTTCCTGTCGCAGGGTAAAACGGTGACGGTGGCGGCGGCGGATACTTTCCGTGCGGCGGCAAGCGAACAGCTCAGCGTGTGGGCGGAGCGCGCCAAGGTGCGCATCGTCAAGCACGAAGAAGGCAGCGACCCGTCCGCGGTCATTTTCGACGCCGTAGCTTCGGCAAAGGCAAAGAAGACGGACGTTGTCATCATCGATACGGCGGGCAGATTGCACGTCAAAGACAACCTAATGAACGAACTGCGTAAGATGGATAGAGTGGTCACTCGCGAATATCCCGAAGCGGACTTCTTGAAGTTGCTCGTTTTAGACGCCACCACAGGGCAAAACGCCGTCAATCAGGCGCGCGTATTCGACGAAGCGGTGGAGCTCGACGGCTTGGTGCTGACCAAATTAGACGGCACGGCAAAAGGCGGGTTCGTGTTCTCGCTCGCGCAAGAGCTGGCGCTTCCCGTTGTATTTGCAGGGGTCGGCGAGAAGATGGACGATTTGGAGATGTTTGATAGTAAGGCTTTTGTGGAAGCCATATTATAAAAACGACGTATATGCATCGCAATACAGCGTTGTTGCTGTGCGCGTTTTGGTCACGTACGTTCAAGTACGCTCCCTGCAACGTGCGCGCAACGCCTTGTCTTACTCGCATCTCCGCCGTTTTCAAGGCTGAGCCTTGACCCAGTCTTACTACCCACCGTTCGTTCTTCAATGTATCGTGTGAACTGTATGGGCGGTCGGGATTACCCAAAACGTTTCACAAACATGCGCGCAACGCCTTATCCGTTTTACAATAGTATTTAACAGCATTCCAATATTTACAGCTATGAAAATTGATATTTTAACCCTTTTCCCCGAAATGTTTTCGGCGATGCAAGAAAGTATTCTGGGCAGAGCGCAAAAATCGGGGAAAATACAAATCAATATCGTCAACATACGCGACTACACCGAAGACA
>JAZSGC010000101.1:0-21034 GCA_045532525.1 Candidatus Scatosoma sp. | reverse complement strand
CGGCTTCCTTGAAACGGGTCAAATCCCCCATTGCGTTTGCCGCGGCAATCACCTTTTCCACCGTGGGATCGCCGTTTTTCAGCCATAAATAGTTGCCGTAATAGCTGGAACGCTCGTTACGTACGCAAAAATCACAGGCGTAGGAGCATTTGTTGGTGAGATTGATATACAGATTGCCGTCCAAGGTATACACGTAGGTATCCTTGCGGTTTTCTTCCCGCTTTTCCTGCTTGCCGCCGTGATTTTTTTGCTGTTTTTGACTGTTTTGGGCTTTGGACGGATTTTGCTGCTTTTGCGTGTTTTGGTTTGGATTGCCCTGTGTTTTTGCGGTGTTTTGCGCATTTTGCTGGGGCTTTTCGTTTTTATCGTGCTTGCGCTTTTGCTTATCGCCCTTTTGCCCATTTTGTTGCTTTTGGTTGCTTTGGTTCTTTTGCGCGGATTGCGCCTGCGATTGTCCGTTGGACGGATTGCGGCTTTGCTTTTCGGCGTTGCGGTTTTCTCCGTTTCCGCCGTTTCCGCCCTGACCGCCGCGATGACGGCGACGGCGTTTTCTGCCGCCCTGACCGTTTGCATTTTGCCCGCCTTGGTTTTGTGCGTGGAGCTGTTCGGGTTTATTCTTGTTTTCTTCCATAGTTTTAGCGTAATTTGAAAAAGAGCTTTTTCGCGTTGTCGAAAATTTGCTTTTCCAAAATCTCCTTATCTTGACTTCGAAGCGCGGCAAAGTTTTGTACGATGTGCGCTATGTTTTTGGGTTCGTTGGGAAATACCCCCCTAAAAGGCACGGGGGTGAGATACGGACAATCCGTTTCCGATAAAAGCAGGTGGGCAGGTACGCGTTGAACGCACTCCCACACCTTTTTTGCGTTCTTGAAGGTGGACGGTCCGCCAAAGGAAAAGGCAAAGCCTATTTTGACAAATTCGTCCAGCATTTCCGCGGAATAGGAATAACAATGCATCAAGCCGCCGCATTTTAAAAGCGCGGTGTGCGCCTGTAAAAGCTCCAAGGTTTCCTGCGCGGCGTCTCGGCTATGCACGACCACGGGCAAGCCCAGCTTATCCGCAAGTGCAAGCTGCTCGATAAACAGCCTGCGTTGGACGTCCTTAGGGGGATTGTCGTCGAAATGGTAATCCAGCCCGATTTCCCCTACCGCTACGCATTTTTCGTGGCGGCAAAGGACGTTTAGCTTTTCCAAATCTCCGTCGCGGAATTTGTTTAATTCGCTGGGGTGAAAGCCTGCGCAAAAATAGATTTCGGGATACTTCTCGCTTAACTCCTTGGCGATATACGAAGAAGCTAAGTCAAAGCCCGAACAAATCATACGCGCTACGCCGTTTTCCTTGGCGCGGGCAACCACTTCGTCTACGCCGCCCACGGTTTGGAATTCGTCGCCCGTCAGGTGACAATGTACGTCGATATACATATTAGCCTAAACGGGTGCCGCTTGCCACGTCTTTTTCGGGGGTGACGAGCGAGAGCGTTCCGCTTTCGTCTTCCGCCGCCAAAATCATACCCTCGGACATAATGCCGCATACCTTTCTCGGTGCGAGATTGGTAACGAACACCACTTTTTTGCCCACCATTTCTTCGGGCTTATAATGCTTGGCAATACCCGAAACGATGGTACGGGTTTCATCGCCGAATTTTACCGTTTCTTTTAAGAGCTTGTTGGATTTGGGAACGGGTTCGCAAGCGATGATTTCGCCTACGCGGAGTTCCACCTTCACAAAATCGTCAAAGGTGATTTCAGGTGCTTTTTCTTCCGCTTCGGTAGGCTGCGCGGGCGCTTCTTTCGCGGGCGTTGCCGCAGGCTTTGCAGGTTCGGTCGCCGCAATTTCCGCTGCGTATGCCGCCGCCTGTTCCGCACGGATTTTTTCAATTTCGGGCGCAAGGGCTTTGAAATCGATGCGCGCAAACAACGGCGAAGTTGCTTGCACCGTTACGCTGTCGCGAAGGGCGAACTTTTCGCAATCGGCAAGCGTTCTGCTTTCCGCGCCGTACGCCGCGAAGATTTTTTGCGCGGTTTCGGGCATAAAGCTATCCAGCAGGCTCGCGCCGATTTGAATGGCTTCCGCAAGGTTGTAAAGCACGTCGTTCAAGCGTGCTTTTTTGCTTTCGTCTTTCGCAAGCGCCCAAGGCATCGTTTCGTCGATGTATTTGTTTGCACGGCGGAAAAGCGTAAACACTTCGGAAATGGCGTCCGCAATACGCAGCTCGTCCGCTTTCGCGCTTACCTTTGCCGCTACGCTCGTGACGGTGGCTTTGAATTCCGCGTCGGGCGCTTCTTCGTTTTCCGTTAAGGATTTCACGACCGTGCCGCCGAAGTATTTTTCAATCATCGCAATCGTGCGGCTGACCAAGTTGCCCAAAACGTTGGCAAGCTCGGTGTTGAAGCGTTCGGCAACCAGCTCCCAAGTGATTTGTCCGTCGTTGTCAAAGGGCATTTCGTGCAGGACGAAGTAACGAACCGCGTCCACGCCGAACAAGCGGGATAAATCGTCCGCATAGATAACGTTGCCCTTAGACTTACTCATTTTGCCGTCCCCCTGCAACAGCCAAGGATGTCCAAAAATTTGCTTGGGCAGGGGTTCGCCCAGCGCCATAAGGAAAATGGGCCAGTAAATGGTGTGGAAGCGCAAGATGTCTTTACCGATAAGGTGCAAATCCGCGGGCCAGTATTTTTTATAGTTTTCGCCGTGATTGCCGTCCACGTCGTA
Source organism: Candidatus Scatosoma sp. (assembly GCA_045532525.1). GTDB lineage: Bacteria > Bacillota > Clostridia > Christensenellales > Borkfalkiaceae > Scatosoma. The sequence goes on along the minus strand of JAZSGC010000101.1, from coordinate 18,319 downwards.
GCCGATACCCGTGATATAGTTGCTGAGCGCGTCCAACCACACGTAAATGACGTGGCGGTTATCAAATTCTACGGGAATCCCCCACGTGAAAGACGTACGGGACACGCAAAGGTCCTGCAAGCCTTTCAAAAGAAAGTTGTTCATCATTTCGTTTTTACGGGAAACGGGCTGAATAAATTCGGGGTGCTTGTTGATGTGTTCGATAAGTCTATCCGCATATTTGCCCATCTTAAAGAAATACGCTTCTTCCTTGGCGGGCTTTACTTCTCTGCCGCAGTCGGGGCATTTGCCGTCGACAAGCTGGCTTTCCGTCCAAAAGGATTCGCAAGGGGTGCAGTACATTCCTTCGTAGTAGTCCTTGTAAATATCCCCTTGGTCGTAGAATTTTTTGAAAATTTTAGCGACCTGCGCAACGTGGTCGGCGTCCGTGGTACGGATAAATCTATCGTAGGACGTGCCGACGCTATCCCAAATTTCCTTGATGCCGCCCGCAACTTTGTCTACGTAAGCCTGCGGCGTTACGCCTGCCGCCTGCGCCTTTTCCTGAATTTTTTGGCCGTGTTCGTCCGTGCCCGTCAAGAAAAAGACGTCGTATCCCTGTTTACGCTTGAAACGGGCGATGGCGTCCGCCAAAATTGCTTCGTAGGTGTTGCCGATGTGCGGTTTGCCCGAAGTGTAGGCAATCGCGGTCGTGATGTAATAAGGTTTTTTTGCCATAATAGCCTTTCTCCTTACGCGGTTTTACGCGGTTAATTTTCGCGATTTTACGCGGTTAATTTTTGAATTAGAAATTCAAAGACGGAGCGCCAAAGGGCGCACAATCTTCCATTATGCAATCATTATAACGCTTTTTACTTGAAAAGTAAACCGTTTTAAGCGGGGCTGAATGCAAAACCCCGCATTTTTACGCCTTTTTCCGCATATAGTAGGGCTATGAACACCATTTTTACCGTAATGTTTTTGGTTTGTACCTTTTTATTGCTCTGCGCCTCGCCTGAAAATTTTTTGTCGTCGATGCTGGACGGCGCGTCCAAAGCCGCCGCCCTTTCCCTGTCGCTCGTGGCAACCTATTCCGTTTGGATGGGGCTTATGCGAGTGTGGGAAGACAGCGGCGTTTCGCGCGGGGTTTCCAAGCTGTTGAAGCCCTTGGTGAAACGGGTGCTGAAAACGGACGACCAAGCCGCGCTTGACGCAGCGTGTATGAATTTATCGGTGAATATGCTGGGGATTTCGGGGGCGGCAACCCCCTACGGCGTGCAAACGGCGCAGCTTTTGGATAAGACGGAAAACGCGGAGTTTTCATCCGCAATGTTTTTCGTGCTGAACGCCACTTCCTTACAGCTTTTGCCCACGTCGATGGTCGCCGTGCGGGTGGCGTTGCATAGCGCCGCGCCCACGGATATTATTTTACCAACGCTGTTCACGTCCATCTTTTCCACCGCGCTTGCCGTTGCTTTGACTTTGGTTTTTATCAAGCCTGTAAATGCAAAAGCCGCGCGCAAAAAAGACGTCAAAAAGGGACGCCAAGCACGGCGCATAGCCAGTAAAAAAGCGAAAATGGCAAGGGCAGGTACGAGATGACAAAAATTTTAGCTTTGATTATTCCCGCTATTTTTTTGGCGTCCTTTACATTTGCGCTCTTTCGCAAGGTACGGGTGTACGATTCCTTTGCCGACGGCGTAAAAGGGGTTTTGCCCCTTATTATGTCGGTGTTTCCCTACATAGCCGCCGTAACGATGCTTTCCAAGCTGTTGGAAGCGAGCGGGCTTGGCGCGGCGATGGCGCGCTGGTTTGCGCCAGCCTTTCGTTTTTTGGGCGTACCCGAAGAAATCGCGCCCTTGATTTTAATTAAACCGCTTTCGGGCAGCGGCGGGATTGCCGTGCTTTCGGATATTTTAGAAAAATTTGGCGCGGACAGCTATATTTCGCGGTGTGCGTGCGTCGTTTACGGCGCTTCCGAAACGATATTTTACGTGGGCGCGGTGTACTTTGCGGGGTTAAAACGCAAAAAATTTAACACGGCGTTGTGCATTTCCGTCCTTTCCTATCTTGCGTCCGTCATTTTTGCTTGTTTTTTATGCCGCGTGCTGTAATTCAAATAAAAAACGCGCCCTACAAAGGACGCGTTTTCGCTCGTTTGACAATTTTGTTATGCTTGGTCTTCTTCTTCCGCTTGCTTGCTTAATTCTTCCAAGTGCCTATCGCAAATATCCAGCAAGGGCTGTAACGCTTTCCCGACTTCGTCGGAAACCAACACGCCGACGATGCCTTTGGCGTATTCCACAGCATTCTTTTCGTCAACGATATACGCTTCGTGTAAAAGAGAGAGCGTTTCCGAGCTGATGTTCGCCTTTAAAAAGCTGACGTCGCGGTTGAACTTGTTCAAATAGTCCAACGTCGTTACCGTATAAGGGATTTTATCGAAGCGGAAGCAGAACACCGCCGCCCCACCTTCAAAAAACCAAAAGGTGCAATCCACGGGCTGCTGTCTGCCGCGCAAATATAAATCCTGCCGCGCTTCCAGCAAACCGTCTTCGTTTTTGTAGTTAAACTCCAAGCCCATCTTCTTATTGAACAGCTCTTGCAAGCCTTTTTCTATCTTTTTTAAGTTCATTTTCCTTTCTCCGTTTTTTACGTTGCAAATAGTATAACAAGTTTTTTTTATTTTGTCAATATTCTTAAACGAATTTTCAACGCAGGATTTGCTATTTTTTGCCGTTTTTTACGCTATCGCCCTACCAGGTACGCGTTGAACGTATTTTTTGTGCAAAAGGGAAAAGACAAATTGTTTCTTTTTTCAACAAAAAGTGAGATTCAGTTGAAATTTAGTTGACAGTTTGGTGATAAAATGGTATATGTAATAGTGTGCGCGCGCACGAATAGCCCCTTGTTTTGCGTGGGAACACGATTGCGAAAAAGTTGAAAATTCCCTTTTAAAACGGGTTTTCGGCTTAGACTACTCAAAAATACGTATAATAAAGGAGAACGAAAGATGAGTATCAATCAAAACTTTTTCAGCGCTTTCACCGTACCCGAAGAATTTGCAAGAATTCGCAGCTTTAAGAACGTAACGGAAATGTGGCAAAACAGCGTAGAGCAATTTGCAAACGACGTGGCTTTGGTGGACGGTAAAAACTATACCTACGCCGAAGTGGATAAGGACGTTGCGGCGTTCCGCGCCATTCTCGTAGACAACGGCGTGCAGATGGGCGACAAGGTAGGTATCTTCTGCCCTAACTCTTACGAGTTTGCTAAGGCGTTTTTGGCAATCACCACGCTTGGTGCGATTGCCGTGCTTTTGCCTGCGCACCTTGACAATATGTCGGTATTCGGCTGCTCGCTGAAATTTGGCTTGAAGGTGATTGCTTATGCGGAATCCCTTGCGGAAAAGTTGGATATCCTTACGGCGAAAAATCCCGCGGTCGTACGCATTGACGCGGCAAGCACCTGCGAAAAATCCGCACCTGCGGTTGACGTAGACACCAACGCGCCCTGCACCTACATCTTCACGGGCGGCACGACGGGTAAGAGTAAGGCTGCACAGCTTTCCCACCGCGCGGTTATGGCGGGTACGAGAAACGGCTGCTACGGCGTGGAACACGTTTTCCATCAAAGATATTTCCTTGTATTGCCTTTGACGCACGTATTCGGGCTTATCCGTAACCTGCTTACCAACCTTTGCACGGGCAGCGCGCTGTATATTTGCCGCAACACGAAGAATATGTTCCGTGAAATTCCCGCATTTAAGCCCACGGGTATGGTTATGGTTCCCGCTTTGGCGGAAATGGCAATGAACCTTTCCAAGCAATTTGGTAAAAATATGCTTGGCGAAGATTTGAAGTTCATCATCGCAGGCGCGGCGCACGTTCCTCAGTATCTGATTGAAGAATACAACAAGTTCGGCGTAAAAATGTTGCCCGGCTACGGCTTGACGGAAAGCGCAAACCTTGTAAGCGGCAACCCCATTTCTATGATTAAGAAGAATTCCGTTGGTTACGTTTATCCCAACCTGGAATGCAAAATCGTAGACGACGAGCTTTGGCTGAAAGGCGAAAATATGTTGGATTGCTACGTTGGCGAACCCGAAGAAAACGCGATTGCGTTTGAAGACGGCTGGTTTAAGACGGGCGACCTTGTACGCTTTGACGAAGACGGTTATTTGTATATCATCGGCAGAAAGAAGGAAATCATCGTTCTTTCTACGGGCGAAAACATCTCCCCTGCGGAAATTGAAAACAAGTTCTATGCAATCGACGCGATTCAGGACTGCTTGGTTTACGAAGACAACACGGACGGCAAGTCTTTGCTCGTTTTGGAAGTTTTGCCCCGCGCGGTCGTTGTAAAGGCGCTTGGTTTGACCGATCCCGAAGCGTTTATCCGCGAAAAGATCAACGAAGTGAACGCGAAATTGCCCGCATTCCAGCGTATTAGCAAAATTGTGTTCCGCGATACAGACTTTGCACGTTCCCCCGCGATGAAAATTTTGAGAAACCAAAAGAGATAAAATAATGACGAGAGCTGAAATTATTGAAAAACTGAAAGAAATTATTTTGCAGGCGACGGGAGAAGACGAGTCTTCTCTCGATTCCTGCACCGAAGCTTCTAACCTGACCACCGATTTGGGTATGAATTCCATCGGGCTGTTGTTCGTGGTTATCGCGATTGAAGAAACCTTCGATATTTGCTTTGACGAAGACGCTGTTTCCGACTTTAAAACGGTTGGCGACGTAGTGGATTACATCGAAAGCGAAGTCAACGCTTGATGCGCGCGCCCTTTTTGTCGGTGTTTACCGCCCAAATTTCGGACGATATTGACGTAGACGAAGTATATCCCCCGTTGCGGAATGAAGAAATTCTTTCCTGCAAGTCCGAAAAGGCGAAAAGGGAGAAATTTTGCGCTTGGAAGCTGTTAGAGTTTGCATTTTTGCGCGCCTTTGGCAAGGATATTCGCGAAATTTCTTTCCGCAAAACGGAAAACGGGAAATGGGAATGTGATTTTTGTTATTTTTCCCTTTCGCACAGCCACGGCGCGGTTGCCGTTGCGCTGTCCGATTCCCCCGTCGGTGTGGATATTGAAAAAATCTCCCCTTTACACAACCGAAAAGGCGTTGCGGAAAAGGTGTTGACGCAAACGGAAAAGGCGGAATATCAGCGGTTGGCGGTTTGCCCCAAGCAGGCGGAGCGTTGGCTGTTGGAGTTTTGGACAAAAAAAGAAAGTCTTTTTAAAACGGGTACGTTTGCGCGATTTGTTCCGTCCGCTATTGAAACGGGAACGGCATTTGTGCAAACAAAACTACTTTGCGTGGACGGCGAAGATTATTTTCTTTCGGTAGCAACCAAAGACGAAAAAAGAGCATTGCAGGCGATTTTTTACGAAAATTGTATCTATTTGCCTTGAAAAAATCCAAAAAATAGTTGATTTCTTAAATAATATTTGCTATACTTAATTTATACACGCGAAAGCGCGTACGCATTTTGTAAAAAATAATCGACATCGCGGTGGAAACGTCTCTGCGGCGGCGCCGAAAAAAAGGAGAATACATATATGGCTAATTTTTGTCAAGCTTGCGGTAAAGAAATAGACGCAGATAAGCAGTATTGCGCAGACTGCGAAGCTGCGCTTGCATCTCTTAACGAAACGTCTGAAGCTAAACCCGCACAACAGCAACCCGCACAAAAGAAGAAATCTAAGGGCGACCCCAAGAAAGGCCGCGGACCTGCAATCGCAGCGTTGATTTTTGCGATTATCGCTTTCTTCACCACCGCTTTGGTTACGTTGATTATGTCCGCTGTCAAGGGTGAAATGGAAGAAGCCTTGGCTGAAATCATCTCCCAAGAAGTTGCGAACAGCGGCGTTACGAAAGAATACCTTAGCGGCTTTGCGATCGGTTTAAAAATCGCTATGGGCGCAATCCACTTTGCGGGCTTCGTACCTATGCTTGTTTCCTTGATTTTGTTCCTTGTTGCAATCGTTAAATATTATGGGAACGACGCGGAAGACAAAAAGGTTTCCACCATCGTTGTTGCGTATATCGCGTTGGCATTCTTGGTAACGGCTATCATTTTTGCTTGCGTTGGTACGAGCGGCTATGCGGAAGTGATTGATAAGTTGATGAAGCCTTTCCTTGGTTAATTAAGCATTTAAAAAGCAAAAGAGATATTCCTGCTTGGAATATCTCTTTTTTTGTGTGGTTTTTATGCGCTTGGGGTACAGTTATACTGATGTTTAACCTTCATCAGATGTTTTCCAAATATGAATTCCGCCATTCTCGTCGTACTTCCAATAGAGATTCTTCTTGAAATTTGTTGGTTTGGTTTCGGAATAAATATACACTTTATTTTGAATACTTAATATTGCATAAATAAAACCTGTATTTTTGCTTTCAAAGAAGAAATGTTTGTTTTCAAAGTCATCATAGGGAAAGATCTCTACAGAAGCAGGCACCAAAATTTGCTTTGGTCCACTACTTAAAGGAATTGCTTTGGAAATAATTTCCGTGACACTATCCGGGATAATAAACAGTGTATCTTCCTTACCGCCCGCATATTTAACAAGCGTTCTACCGTCCTTAGAGTACAAATTTCCATCAATCGTCTTATACGCCGTATTTGCTTCGCCTACGATGAATTCGGTTACATCCGTCGCCATAAAGCCCAAACCCCAAACATATTTACAATTATCGTGCAAGGTGAACGTCGTCCTATCCGTGGGTGGCGTATAACCTAACAGAACAGCATAGGGGTTACTTTCGTTTCCTATATATTTTAAACCGTCCACGTCCGTATATTGTAAAGCGGAACAAGATTTAAATGCATATTTCCCAATAAAATTAATAGTATCAGGAAGCGTTACATTTACAAGATTTGCACAGCCACTAAAAGTAGATTCTTCTATCCGATTTACTCCGTTAGGAATACTTACGGAAGTAAGATTGGCACAATTTAAAAATGCAGCGTTTTCAATTCTTTTTACGTTGCTTGGTATATTGACGGAAGCGAGCTGTGTGCAACCACTAAACGCCTCCATTTCAATTACGCGAATGCCGACAGGCAATACAAGCTTCGTCAAGCTTTCGCACCCACTGAATGAATTCGCTTCTATAACTACCAAACCGTTTGGAAGATCGATAGAAGTAAGTTCCGCACAGCCGCTAAAAGCCCTCTCCCCGATTCTTGTTATATTTTTTCCACCTATGACCGCAGTAAGTTTATTACAACCCAAAAAAGCACCGTCTTCGATCCTTGTCACGCTATCGGGAATGGTCACGCTGGTTATATTGCTATTCGCAAAAGCATACGCTTTGATAGTGGTTATCCCCTCGGGAATGGTAAGTTCGTCAATCGATGTATTTTCGATGGAAAAGCCTTCGCCTACGATGGAAAAAGGATTCTCATTTTCTCTTGCAAGGTCGACCTTACACCAGTCTTTTAAACCGCCTTTATAGGAAACGCTTGTTATTTTTTTGCCACTCAAAGCGTTTACGCCTATTTCCATTACGCTAGCGGGAATTTCTATGCTTTCCAAATACATACTTTTATAAAATGCCGCTACACCGAGCTTGGTAACGCCATCAGGAATAACAAAGGACGTTTCCGTTTTGCCCAGCGCATATTGTAATAGCGTTTTACCGTCCTTAGTATACAAATTTCCATCAATAGATTTGTAATGTTGGTTTTTCTCGTCCACTTCAATATTGATTAAGCTAGTCTTCATCCTAGAATCGTCCATCCCTATAGGTGGATACTCACAATTAAATACACCTTCTCCAATATTCGTGACGCTAGCAGGGATTTGTATGCTTTCTAAGCTCCAACAATCTTGGAATGCATAATCCCCTATGCTTTTTATGCCCTCACCAAGATTGACTTCTGTTAAATTCTGGCAATCTGCAAATGCAAACGAAGGAATTTCACTAATACCATCAGGGAAGGTCACGCTTGTGATACTGCCGGAAATTTCTATCCCGCCAAAACGTGTACCGATAAAACGGCAATCAGGGTGAATATTTGCTACCGTTGACGTGGAAAAATCACAATGGTGCAAATATAAATATGGATTTTCTTCGTTCCCTAAATACAATAAATTGCCATCTTGGTTGCATTGCAAGTTAGGCATTGCACTGTACCAAAGTGCATCTTGATGAATAGATTTCAAGCCTTCGGGTATATTGATTTTAGTTACGTTTTCCCCACCCGAAAATGCATTACTCCCGATGATTTTGCAATCTTTATGAATATTGACAATAGTAATATCTTCCGAATCCAACCCGATAAAATAATAATAGGGATTTTTCTTATTGCCTAAATATCGAAGTCCGTCCTTGACTGTATATTTGATGGCTTCACTTAAAAAGGCTCCGCCACCGATAGACTCAACAGACTCGGGGATAGATACGTTCACTAAATTATCCCCCATCATAGCAACGCCGTCTGCAATCTTCGTAACCCCGTCTGGAATATTGAAAGTTTCTTTTGTTTTTTTGTACGCGTAAAGTAACAACGTTTTTCCATCCTTGGTGTATACGTTGCCGTCGATGGATTTATAAACTGGATTGTCCTTATGTACGTATATATATGAAAATGCACCATAAAAATGCACATATGCATTGTCGAAAATTCTCGTGATGCTAGCGGGAATTACCAGCTCGTGGAGCTTGGGACAGTTTCCCCATAAAAGCCCTTCAACGGAAAGAATCCCTTCGCCGATGATGATTTTTTCTAATAACGGGAAGTTCTCCACTACGCCTTGTTGTATTGTATATACGGGTTCTCCGTCAATAAAGGAAGGAATAACCAACTCTGTGCAATTTTTATCTATAACACTCGTCATACCAACGATTGCGTTATTTTGTACGACAAAGTATTTTTCCCACTCTTCCATAATAACATTTTCGTAAGGATCTTTCTCAAACGGATCCGACGAGCTAGCAGGCGGATTAGTATTCACTATATCACAAGCCGTCAACAGTGGCGCGCTTACGGAAAAAACAAAAATACTGAGCAAGAAAGAAAGTAATATTTTTTTGGTTTTCATTTTTCTCTCCTTTTATGAATTTTGCAGGTTGTATTGGCACGGCGGTTCGTTGCTGAATCCAATGATTTTTATAAAACACGCTACGTGTACCTATTTTAGCATATTTTTATTGCTTCGTCAAGGAGCTTGCGCAAAAAACTGACTGCGCGGCTCGCGTGAACCAACGGCAATTCGCCGCTTCAAGCGACCAAGTATATCAAAGGGAGGACTGCGCAAGGCAGTCCCCCCCTTTGGTATACCCGATTGGATTTGAACCAACGGCACCAAGCGTCGGAGGCTTGTGCTCTATCCAGCTGAGCTACGGGTACGTATTCCCCTTTTAAAGGCTATTCTATTTTACTATTTTTCGTTTGCTTTTTGCAAGCGTATATGCTATACTATTTTTAAATTCCAAGAAATTTTTATCGCGCTCCCCCATACGCGTGCTGTCGCGGCGGAGCGGAAAAGAGGTTGTTATGTCGAAAACGGTCGTCGTGGGTATGAGCGGCGGAGTGGATAGCTCCGTTGCGGCGTTGCTATTAAAAGAGCAAGGTTATAACGTTATCGGGCTGTTTATGCTGAACTGGGAAGAAAACGATGAAAACGGCTGCTGCACCGCCGAAGACGATTACGCCGACGTGCGCAGGGTGTGTTCCGTTTTGGATATTCCCTACTACACCGTGAACTTCGCCAAGGAATATATGGACCGCGTATTTTCCTATTTCCTTGCCGAATACAAGGCGGGCAGAACGCCGAACCCCGACGTTTTATGCAACCGAGAGATTAAGTTTGGACCATTTTTGCAAGAAGCGAAGCGTTTGGGCGCGGATTATATCGCTACGGGGCATTACTGCAAAATTTTACACGACAACGGCGTGCATTATCTGCAAAAAGCCAAGGACCAAAATAAGGACCAAACCTATTTTTTAAATCAGCTTTCCCAAGCCCAGCTTGCGGACGTGCTGTTTCCGTTACAGGATTTGGAAAAACCGCAAATCCGTCAAATGGCGTTGGATAACGGACTGGCTACCGCCAAGAAAAAGGACAGCACGGGCATTTGTTTTATCGGGGAGCGGAATTTTAGAAAATTTCTCAGCACCTACCTGCCTGCGCAAAAAGGGAAAATTCTCGACCTTTCGGGTAAGGAAGTGGGAGAGCATTACGGACTGATGTACTACACGCTGGGTCAACGCAAGGGCTTAGAGCTTGGCGGTGTGAAAGGCGAAGCGGACGGCGGGCGTTGGTTCGTGGTCAAAAAGGATTTAGAGCGCAACGTGCTCTACGTTTCACACGGGGACGAAAGCCCGCTGTATTCCAAGTCCTGCGAAGTGACGGGCTTTAACTGGATCCCCCGCCAACCGCAAGAAAAAGAGTTTACGTGTACGGCGAAGTTCCGTTATCGCCAGCCCGACCAAAACGTGCGGGTTTTCGTGCGCGACAACGGCAAGCTGCACGTGGAATTTGAAGAAAAACAACGCGCGGTAACGGAAGGACAATACGCCGTTTTATACGACGGTATTAACTGTTTAGGCGGCGGCGTTATCGAAAGCGCGGAATATTAAACTAGCCTTGTACGCATACACGACAGGGGGGTATCAATAATGGAAAATGCAAAAAGAATCGCTATCGTAACGGGCGCGTCCAGCGGCATCGGCAAGGAGTTTTTCCTTTCCCTAAAATTGCGCGAAAACGAACTGGACGAAGTTTGGGTCGTTGCACGCAGCGAAGAAAAATTAAAGGCGTTGCAAACGGAAATTTCTTTGCCGTTGCGCGTGTTTGCGCTCGATTTATCCAAAACGGAAAGCACGCAAATTTTCAAGGCGGCTTTGGAGCAGGAAAAGCCGAATATCCGCTATTTGATTTGCGCTTCGGGCTTCGGCCGTTTTTGCGCCGTTGCCGACGACGACCCCGCCGTTTTGCAAAATATGATTGACCTGAACTGTCGCGCTATCGTGGGTATGACGGCGGCGGCGCTTCCCTATCTTTCCAAGGACAGCGCGGTGCTGCTTATCGCGTCCGTGGCGGCGTTTCAGCCCATTCCCTATTTAGCGACCTACGGCGCGACGAAAGCGTTTGTGCTTTCCTATGGCAGAGCTTTAAACCGAGAACTCAAAAAAGCCTGCGGGGCGCGTTGTTTGTGCGTGTGTCCGTTCTGGACGAAAACGGCGTTTTTCGACCGCGCAACGGCGGAAAAAACGGTGGTAAAAAAGTACGTGGCAATGTACGAGCCGTCGCAAATCGTGGCGCAGGCTTGGAAAGACTTAAAAAAGAAAAACCGAGATTTTTCTATTTACGGCGCAAAGGCACGCGGACAGGTTTGGCTTGTGAAAGCCCTGCCGCATAAGCTGGTGATGTCCGTTTGGCAAAAGCAACAAGGCTTATAAAGTATAGAAAAACGCACCCTGCAAAGGGTGCGTTTTTTATTTCATCGCGTACACGGGTATGGTTTATTTCATTTCTTCGATAGAAACTCGAAAGCTTTGACCGTTTAAAAAATGTATTTGTACGGCTGTTTCTTCTTCCGTATATGTAGCAACGATTTCCTCCTTAATAAGCAACGTAATCTCTTCCGTTAAATCTTGAACTGAAATACTAAATTGTTTGTTGTCCATTTTTTTACTCCTTACATTATTTTTTAATAAACCGCGCGCTGATTTATTTCTACATATATTTTAACATTTAGTTTCGACCACACGCAACCGTTTGGTGCTTAAACTAAATAAAATATTTTGTAGGAGTTGATTTTTGTTATGGTTGTTTTGTCGAAATTTGCCGAAAATCTTTCAGCGCTTATGCAGGAGCATAATTTAAATGCGCCCGCGCTTGGTAAAATTTTAAATATGGACCGAAGCAATATTACAAGGTATTTACGTGGCGAACGCTTGCCTAACTATCATCTGTTTATTGCTATTATTCAATACTTTAACGTATCTGCCGACGTTCTTCTTGGGCGGTTGGATTTTTGTGAAACGCAAGCGTTTCAGCCCGTTAAACCTTTTGGTGATATATTAGGAAAGGTTTTAAAGGAAAGCAACGTAACGCAAACACAATTACAAAAAGATTTACATTTTTCGAGCGCAACCACGTATACGTGGCTTACAAACCAACGAATACCGTCCATTGCACATTTAGACGAGTTAGCCGATTATTTGGACGTAACGGTAGATTATTTACTCGGAAGAATATCTTAAACAAAAAACGCACCCTGCAAAGGGTGCGTTTTTGTTCCATTTTTTCTATAAACTTAATTCAAGTTTTCGTTTGCGGGAACTTCCCCTCTATCTTCGGGGAACATCGTACCTGCGGGAATTACGGGCAACATCAAGGGGTTGATGAATGCGTTTGCCGTTACCGCCGAAACCGCTGCGCGAAGGTAGGGATATACGATTTCCGTCATATTGATAACCAAATCGCGACGGTCTTCTTCCGTATCCACGTCTTCCGCTTCAAACGCGCCGACAAGACGAACCTTTAAGTTGAAGGGCTTGGGGGAATCTTCCGTGGATTCTACCTTAACTTCCAACGTCAAGAACCAAACCTTATCGTTTTCCTGTACTCTTCTTACCGTACGGGAGAACTGGGGTTTGATTTCAAATTTCGTGTCTTTGTCTACTTTGATGCGGTTCATCGAGTAGCTGATTTCTTCTGCCATAATTCTGCCAAGTGCGTATTTCATAATAAAATCTCCATTTTTTATTTTTCGTATACGGATAGTATACCATTTCTTTTCCCCTTTGTCAATCCCGAACGCGCCGTTCGCAAAATAAATAAGTGGAATTGATTATATATAACCGCCTTTTTGGGCTTGTAAACATAAAAAACAATTTTTTATGGAATAATTTACACGGAAAGTTGTTCCTTTTCGCCATTTTTACCAAAAACTTTTTTCAAGTTTTGTTGAAGTTTTTTATCGGAAAACAGCGTTTCAGGTTGACAAATACCCCGTTTATAAGTTAATATAGGTGTTGAAGACACGGTTTTTGCGCGGTTTCTCGCCACGTAAGTACCAAAAAAGGAATTTATTGAATGAAAAAAGCAATTATCATCGGCGGCGGCGTTGCGGGTTTTACGGCGGGTATTTATCTGCGCGCGAATGGCTACGACACCCTGATTTTAGAAAAGAACGCCGTTGCGGGCGGCGCGTGCATCGGTTGGGAACGTGCAGGCTGTTACATCGACGGCTGTATCCATTGGCTGGCTGGCTCTAACCCCGAAACAAAAACGTACAAGCTGTGGCGGGATACGCACGCTATCACGCACGACACAAAGCTCTTTTTCCAAGACGATTTGATGAAAATGCGCCATTCCGACGGTACGGAATTTACCTACTGGACGGATTTGGATAAGCTGAAAGCGGAGCTTCTTGCGCTTGCACCCGAAGACGAAAAGGAAATTAAGAAGTTTATCAAGCGGGTGCGCCGCTTCCAACGCATCGACCCGCCTTCGGATAAGCCCATCGAACTAATGAATTTGTTCGAGCTAATCAAGCTTGGGATTACGCAGGGCGGAGATTTGTACTGGGTAAATAAATTTTCCAAGCTTTCCGCACGCGATTACGTGCAACGCTTTAAAAGCCCGTATATCCGCGACGCGGTACAGGATTTGATTGCGCCCCATTATAATTTTATGAGCCTTTTGTATATGCTTGGGCATATTTCCGGCAACGACGGCGGGATTCCCCTTGGCGGATCGTTGGCAATGGTGGAGCGTATGGAAAAGCGTTACTTGGATTTGGGCGGTAAAATCCGTAAAGGCGCAATGGTTGCCAAGGTGAACGTAGAAAACGGCGTTGCTAAGGGTGTAACCCTGAAAAAGGGCGAGGTTTTAGAAGCGGACTGGGTAGTTGCCGCTACGCCTGTGGAACATACGATGGTTACCCTTTTGGAGAATCGATTCCGCGACAAAGAAATGGATATGCGCTTACAAAACGTGCGCAATTACCCCATTTACACCTATACGACGACGGCGTTTAAGTGCCCTGCGCGCGTGGCGGACAAGACTTTGTCTATCAAGCTGCGCTTACAGACTCCCATCACCATCAACCGCCCCTACTCGCACGTGACCTTCCGCAACTACGCATACGATACCAGCCTGAAAGGCAGCGACGAGTATTGCGTTATTCAAGCGACCATTCACAGCGACGACGATATGTATCATTGGTGGAAAGGCGTGAAGGCTGCCGGAAGATATCAACAGGAAAAACAACGCGTTGCCGACGAGATGTTGGCTGTGGCAAAGTCGGTATATCCCGACGTTGCGGACGAGTTGGAAATCATTGACGTGGTCACGCCCTGCACGTACGAACGGTACTTGAATTCTCGTCACGGCTCCTTCCAGGGCTTTATCCATACGAAACGCGGAAAGACAATGATGCAAAACGGCAGAATTAAGGGTTTGAAAGGCTTTATTTTGGCGGGACAATGGATTATACAAAGTGGTGGGTTACCCGCGGCGGTGATGAGTGGACGGTTTGCCGCACAGCGCATTTGTCATTCGGATAAGAAAAAATTTAAGGATATATAAAACAAAAGCTGCGACCTTGCAAGTCGCAGCTTTTGTTTCGTCTTTTATATAGCTTTTACGCTTTCTATCCCATTATTTGGATTTTCTAACGGTGCATTCCTTGACGCCGAGTATCGTTTCGCCGTCTACCTGCACGGCGCGCAGCTCGTCGAATTGCACCGTAATTTCATTGCCCGAAAGTATGGTGACGTACTTAGAATGTTTTACGTGCTTGCCTTTAAAAATGGACGGGAAAATGCACAGCGTTTTCAGCTTGCCGCTGCCGTGGAAAACCATTACGGAAAGTTTATTTTGCGCGTCTTTTCTGTTTTGTTCGGGCGTGGGCATCATACCGCCGCCATAATACAAGCCGTTCATCATAGGGGCAAGCCAAACCTTTTTATACGAATGCTCTACGCCGTCCACGATAACGGTGGCGTTGGTGGGCTTATAATGGAAAAGCAAGCCCTTGATTGCAATGCCTGCATAGTTGATTTTCTTTTTCGGATGCTTCGCGCAAATTTCATCTCCTACTTCGCAGCAATATCCGTCGATACCGTATCCCACGCCGTTGAGCACGAGATATTCCTTGCCCTTGACCGTTGCCACGGGCAGGTTGGTTATGTACTCGTTCAACGCAATAAAATCGCTTTCACCCTTAATCTCGCGTGCAAAATCGTTGCCGCTGCCGCAAGGATAGTATAAAATTTTATGCTTGATTTCTAAATTTCTGGTATCGTTGACAAAACGGTTAATCGTGCCGTCGCCACCGCAAAGAATAATTTGCGCGTCTTGCGGTACCTGCGCAAAAAAGTCTACGTAGTTTAAAAGCTTCGTAACGTCTATGTATTCCAACGTTGCTTCGGGGAGCTTTTCCGCCAAATGATTAACCTTTTCTTTGCCCTGTCCGTTGGCGGAAAGGGGGTTAAACAAAACGTAATATTTCATAAGAATTTCTCCTTTATGTTTTCTCTTTTGTAACGTTTGCTTGGCTTTTTGCGCGGATTTCCCACCGTCTCTTAGACGTTTTTGCTTGTTTATTCGGCTACCGTGGCGTCTTCGCCCGTCGTGCCGTCGCCATTTTCCGTCGCGATTTCCGCGTCCGTTGCCGCTTCGTCGCATACGTATCCGTGTTCTTTTAAGAATATAAGCAGTTGTTCTTCTACAATTTTACCAAGCTCGTTCGTGCGGGTGGTTTTCACCGTTTCCGCGTCCAAAACCTGCATAACTTCCAAATAAACGTCCGTTCTTTTCCACGGCGTGTTCTTGTGTACCTTTTCCGTACCCGCCGCGCCCACGATAACGATAGGCACGCCTGCCTTTTGCGCAATTTTAAATACGCTGTTATGGAACGGCAAAAGCCCTTTGTACGTCTTATTGCGCGTACCCTCGGGGTAGATACCAACTGACACTTCCCCCGCCTTTAAAAGGCTTGCGGCGCGCTCCACCGTTTTGACGGCGTTGCGCGGGTTTTCCCTGTCAATCGCCATAAAGCAGCATTTACGAATAACGTTGCCGAAGAAAGGTACTTTAAAGTTTTCGCGCTTGGAAACGAACGCTAATTTTTGCTTTTTGAACGCGAACCACGTCACAATGGGGTCATAGTTGGAATAGTGGTTTTGCACCAACAAAAAGCGGGTGTTTTCGGGCAGCTTTTCCATACCCTTTACGTGCACCTTTACCTTTAAAAGCACCATCGCAAACCACGTATAGCCATCCAACAGCCAACGGTAAAATTTGCTGTTTTTATCGTACTCCTTTTTCGGCTTCACAAAAAAGGAAACCACGATGGTGAACGGAATTAATAAGAAAAACAGAATGAATTTAAAAAATTTCAAAATCATATAGTGCCTACGTCCTTCTTTTCGGCATACTCGCCCATTTTTCTTTTATAATACCATTATAAAAGAGAAAATTCAACTTAATTTCAAAGAAAATTCAAATTTTGTTGATTTTTTCCAGGCTTTCCCTTGATATTACGGGGGGATTTTGTCGCCAATAGCACAAATTCACTTGCATAAATACAACCGACGTGTTATCATAAAATCAGAAAATGTCAAGGGAGGTAGATAAATGATTGCCTATTCCCGCTCGCGGGCGGATAACAAAAGGATTATCAAAGAATTGACGTTCGCAAAAATAACGCCCCTGCTGATTATCGGGGCGTTGGCGATTGCCCTTGCCGTATACTTTTTGATTGTCGGGCACGGCTTTTCCAAACCGGAAACGTTGAAGATGGGCTACGGTTGGTTGGCGATTGCCTTGCTTTGTACTGCGCTTTGTTTGGCGTTTTGGCTGACGTATAGAAAAATCATCCTGCAAAGCTTTCAAAAATATGCCGTGGACGGAAAGCTGGATTTTACGTTGGAAGGGAACGGAGAAAGCTTTCGCGTTACCCGCCTTGCCGATAATTTCGTTTTTTCCTTTCAAAAATCGGATATAAAACGAATGCGCACGCTGAAAACGTTGATTTTCATACAACTGAACGACAAGCGGTTGCTTATGCTTCCCCGACGCGCGGACGTCGCCGAGCTTTTAGATGTGTAAGGGGAATAAAACACCGTAGCTTTTATTGCTCTAATGGATTGAAAACTTAAAATATCTCCGTCCATACTCGTAAAAGACATACAAACGCCCAACCCTGCAAAAGGGGTTGGGCGTTTGTGGTGCTCGTGGCCGGACTTGAACCGGCACGGTATCTCTACCGAGGGATTTTAAGTCCCTTGCGTCTGCCTATTCCACCACACGAGCTTTTAAAAAATGAACTCCGCACCGATTTGGTACAGAGCTGTTTGGAGGCGCCACCCAGATTTGAACTGGGGGTAAAGGTTTTGCAGACCCGTGCCTTACCACTTGGCTATGGCGCCATCTCTGCCTGCGTTTACGCAGTTTATGAAAATAAAAAAACAGCACGGATATTTTGGAGCGGGAAACGAGATTCGAACCCGCGACATTCACCTTGGCAAGGTGACGCTCTACCACTGAGCTATTCCCGCATACTTTATCCGCACTGTTTTTGTTGGTGGAAGCTACAGGGATCGAACCTGTGACCCTCTGCTTGTAAGGCAGATGCTCTCCCAGCTGAGCTAAGCTTCCGTCGAAAGCTTATTTACTATACCATATCCGAAAGAGAAAGGCAAGCATTTTTGCACGATTTTTTAAAAATTTTTTAATTTTTTTTCGCGCTTTGCTTATTCTTCCCAACTTGTGGAAAATAAACGGCTTTTCACTCTTGACTTTTTTATTTTATTGTGCTAAACTGATAAAAAAACAAGGAGTTTTTACCCTTATGCTGAAAAATATTCCCAAAATTATCAGTCCCGCGCTGTTGAAAATTCTTTGCGAAATGGGACACGGTGACGAGATTGTTATCGCGGACGGAAATTTCCCCGCGGAAAACTACGGCCAACGCGTTATCCGCGCCGATGGGCTTGGCGGTGAAGAAATGTTAGACGCTGTCTTGTCCTTGCTTCCGTTAGATACCTATGCGCTGGAAAATTTGCTCTTAATGCAAACGACCAACGGCGACCCCACGCCCGAAATTTGGGATAAATATTTTACAATCGCAAAAAAGCACGACGACAATCTCCGCGCAGGAAATTTGGAACGTTTTGCTTTCTACGAGCGTGCAAAAAAGGCTTACGCCGTAATCGCCACCAGCGAAGGCGCGCTTTATGCCAACGTTATCGTTAAAAAAGGCGTAATCAAATAAGGATTTTGTATGCTACTCTATTATATTCGTCACGGCGTATTAAAAGTGTAATATTAACGGTTTACAGCGTAACGGAACACCCCGCAAAAGCG
>JAZSGC010000139.1:0-8174 GCA_045532525.1 Candidatus Scatosoma sp. | reverse complement strand
CAGGAGACGTAAAGGGCAGCTTTCGATCGGATAAGTCGTTTATTACTGAAAGTGATACAGGTCATATAAATGTTCCCAAAGGCACAACGGGCGGAAGATGTGAGATCACAACGGGTACAGGCGATATAAAAATAGAAATTTTACAATAAGAAAAAACCCTTGCTCCAAACAGAGCAAGGGGATTTTTTAAGATAAAGTTAAAACAGGATTGCGCTTAATCCCCAGTACAAAAGGGAGATTGTTGCGATCGAAAGGATCGTTGAGCCAAGCGCGGAGCAAACGGCGGTATCGGTATCGCCGTCGTACTGATCGGCAAAGGTGTTGGATAGGGTTGCCGTGGGGGTGGAAAAGGCAACGAAAAACGCCAAGATCATTGCGTTATTGATCGGTAAAAATAGCCTTAAAAGCAGCATTAATGCGATAGCAAGGATCGGTGAGATGACAAGCTTGACGGCGCTTACGCAGTAGGTTGTTTTTGAAGTAAAGATTTTTAAAAAGGGTACGCCCGCCATTTTTGCGCCCAAGATGATCATCGAAAGCGGTGTAACAGTTGTTCCGATTTTTCCCGAGAAATCTTCTATCTGCGGGATTCTGTCCGTGAGTTTTGTCAGATTCAATATAATCCCTAAAAGGAAAGTAATTAAAACGGGGTTCAACAACGCCTTTTTTGCATTCATTTGCCTTTTATCGCCTGTAATCATATAGATTCCCAACGTGTACATGTAGATGTTGTTGACGATATTTAAAATGATCATAAAGGTTTTGGCGGTCGGCTCGATAGAGCCAAATACTTCTTCTGCCAGCGGCAGCCCCAGAAAACCGCTGTTGGAAAAGATCATACAGAATTGCAGCATACCGCGTTTCTTTTTTTCAGGTTGTCCTTTCGTCAGCAGAAATGCAAGAACGTACAATAAGAAAGTAAAAACGATCCCAATTCCGGCAAGCAAGCACAGTCTACCCGCCATATCGCCTGTAAAATCAATGCTAAGCGTAGAATAGAGAACGAATAAGGGGAGCGCGACAAGCGAAAGGAATTTTGATAAAACACCCGTTTCCGAACTTTTAAAGACCTTGCATTTTACCAGTAAGTATCCAGGAATGGCAAGGGCGACGAACATTATAACGTTTTCAAGCATTTCAAAAAAAGCGTCCATAGTTACCTCAAAAAAAGAACCCCACGCGATTTCGTGGGGTGTATTTGGTGGACGCGAGAGGGCTCGAACCTCCGACCTCTACCATGTCAAGGTAGCGCTCTAACCAACTGAGCTACGCCTCCAAGCGGATATTCTTTTTTAGGATTGCTGAAATAAGCAAAGGTTACTTCGTTATTATAGCAAATTCATATTTTTCCGTCAACTCTTTTTTTGCGTTTATCCAAAAAAAGCCTAAAAAACTCCCCGCTAAAAAACGGGGAGTTTTTCGTGTGATTAGTTCTTGCTTTCTTTTATGGAGAATGCGTGGAAGAAAATCGTAAAGAACACGATATTCATTAGGTACGCAATCGGGATAAGCACGTAAGACAATAATTGCGGTAAAAGCGAAATCTGCGCTTTGAAATAAATAGCGGACATCGTTACCAAAATCACGCTGATTACAAAAATGATTGCAGTGGAAGCAAAATACGACGCGCGTTTTTTGCGCTTTACGTTCGCCTTAAAGGCACTTGCGTATAAAATAGCGCATACGATAAAGGGAATAAATCCTGCCGTAAACCCAATAGCGGGATACAAAACGGAAACACCCAAATAGTCTTTGGCAAAGAACACAACAAGGCTTTCAAACGCAACGATACAAAGCACGATAAACGCCGATTTAAACAAGGCTTTGCCCATATTGAAATGTCCGCGTTTTGTGGGGATTGCATTCGTGGTTGCCGTCACCGTAGCTTTTTGTTCGTTGGCAACCGAGGGTCGATTGTTTTGCGCGTTGCGCATTGTTCCTACGGCGTTCAAGCGAATGCCGTCGCGTTGCGCTTTTTCTAACAAGGTATTTTGTGAAGTAGGGGACGGGGGAGCCACGTAGCTGGGAACAGGCTGTTGTTGGCTATACGTTCCGTAGGCATAAGCTTGCGCGTTTTGTGCGTTTTGCAAATCGCGGAGCCTATCGTTCAACGTGCTTTCGCGTTGTTGCAAAGCGTTTTCCCATTCCTGCAATTGCGTCATACGCGATTGCAAGCCCGAAGCGTCGTCGTGTGCGCGTTTTTGCGCCTCCATTTGGCTGCGTAAAAGTTCTTCCTTTGCGTTTTCCAAACGGTCTTTATCATTTTCAAATTCCGCTTTTTGCCTTTCAAGCTCGCGCACCTGTTCTTCGTGAACAGCTTTTTCCTGTTGCAGGGCGACGCGTTCGTTTTCAAGCTTTTCAAGGTTTTCGTTGAAGAGCTTTACCTGCGCGTTATAGGTATTCAGCTTATCCGCAAAATCAAATTGTTGTGCGGCAAGCGCATTTTTGCGGGAAATGAATTCCAACTGTTGCTGATTATAAATACCTTGACGAACGGCAAGTTCTTTTTGCTGTTGCTGCAAGGATAAAATTTCGTCCTGCAGCTTGCTGTTGTTTTTGAGTAAATCGTTTTCGCGCGTTTCCAAATCCGTTAATTGTTTTTGCACCACTTCACTGGAAGCACTCGTTTCATTTTGTTGGGCATCCAAAGAACGTTGTTTTTCTTCAATGGCGTATTGCAACTGCGCAATTTCGTAATTTTTTCTGTCCAACTCGTCGCGTTCGCCTTGTAATTGTTCTTTTAAATGCTGAATGGTTTGCCTTTCGTCTTCCAAAGCGATTTTTGCATTTTCCAACTCTTCATTTTCCGTGCGGAGAGTGTTACGCTCCACTTCAAGAATATCTAAGCGATTTTGTAATTCCGAGCGTTCTTCTTCAAACGCGCGCTTTGCTTCTTCAAATTCGGAACGTTCCGCGTCCCAGTTAGAGCTGACGTCGGAAAGGGAAGCTTCTTTATCCTTAATGCTTTCTGCGCGTTCGTTTAAAGAAACTTCGCGGCTGAGCAGCTCGGATTCGCGTTCTTCTAGTCTACGGCGCAATTCTTCCGTTTCGTTGGTTTGCGCTTCGATATAGCGTCTATCACTTTGCAGCTTTTCTTTTTGTGCGTCGATTTGTGCTTGCTGTGCGCGCAATTCCAAGTTTTTATTATAAAACTCCGTCGTTTTACTTTCGTAGTCGTTCTTTAAAAGATTGAGCGCGTTTTCCTGCGTGGTCAATGCGGAGTTCAGCGACGAAATTACCGATTTCTTGTTTTCGAGTTCGTCTTGAAGATTAGAAATCTGCGCCATAGCGGCTTCTAAATCTTCGCTTGTATCCGCTTGTGTTGCCAAAGCGGCGTTTTCTTCTTTTAAGGCAAGAATTTCTTCGTTTAAACGTTGCAGTTCAACTTTTGCGTCGCCGATTTCCTGTTCTTTTTGATGCAACTCTATTTCTTTTGCGTCTAACTGACCCTGTTTTTCGTTGATGGCGCGTTGCTTCGCTTCAAGCTCTTGGGTTTGCTGTTCAACCTTATCTCTCAAATCGTTAAAATCGGATTTTTGGTTGGAAAGAGAAGAGCTTTGCGCGGCGAGAAGGGAACGTTCGCGCTGCAACTCGTTTTTCAAATTAGCAAACGCCTTTTTCTCTTCTTCAAACGCCTGTTCGCGTGCGTCAAGGGCGCGTTTTAATTCGGTCAGCTCTTTTTGCTTATCCGTAATAAACGAAAAATCGTAGTGCGCGTTTCCGTCGGAAATCAAGCTGTCGATAATCGTTCGGGAGTATTCCCACGCGGAAAGATTTTGCTCGGTGACGCGCCTGCCTTGGTCGGTAAGGGAGAAGTATTTTCTTCTGCCGCCGTTAGAATAATCGCCGAAGTAAGACGTAACGTAGTTTAAGCTCTCCAAACGCTTCAGCGCGCTGTACAAGGTGGGCTGCTTTAACGAATACATACCGCCGCTTTTCTTTTCGATTTCATAGATGATTTCATAGCCGTATTTATCCCCGTCGTAAAGACTGCGCAGGATAATGGTATTGATGTGCCCACGAATAAGATCCGCGCTAATATCAAAGCTTTGTTCTTCCCCGCCGGTAATAGCGCTTTCAGCTTCTAATACCGAATCACGCTCGCTCATAGTTTTTCCTCCTGTATTTTGCCTGACATAGTAGTACTTTGTCAGATATAATTACCTATATAAAAACACGAAAAATGCTTGAAAAATAAAGGGATTCCGCGTTTTATTACATTACATAAAGTATTATACCATATACAGGGGCATTTGTCAATGATTATGCGTGAAAAAATACATAAATTGACAATATTTTTTTATTTTTCGGGATAATGTGGCAGGAGAATTGACATTTAAAGGAAAAAAGTGTATACTAAGCTTATGAAAACGTACGAACATATCAAACCTTTTGAAGTAAAATATTGCGACGTAGATTTTAAGGACGAAATGAAGCCGTCTGCATTACTTTCCTATCTTGAAGAAGTGTCCTGTTCCAGCGCTGATGAGTTGGGTTTTGGTTATGCTTACGTCAAAGCCCGTCAATACGCGTTTATGGTAACGGGGTATACCTGTGTGTTTCAAGCGCCGATATCCCTTGGCGCGCATATTTGCGTAAAGACGTGGCCGACGCCGCCGACGCACGTTGTGTTTGGTCGCGAATATCAAATTTTATCCGCGCAGGGAAAGCTCCTTGTAAACGCTACGTCCAGGTGGTGTTTGATCGATATGCAAAGCGGAAAAATTTTGCCCTCCAAAGCGATAGACAATCAAGATTATTCCACCTATAACACGACCAAGCTGATGCCCGATTTACGTTGGAAAATTCCAGCATTCGATTTGCAGGAAGGGGAATTGAAATTCAGCATCACCATTGCAAACTCCGAATACGACCACAATATGCACGTCAACAATACGCGCTATGCGGATTATTGTTTTAACTGTTTCTCCATTGCGGAGCTTGCTTCAATGCGGCTTAAACGCTTTACCATTAACTACGTAAAACAATGCAAGGAAGGGGAAACGCTGCGTTTTTATTTAAAGCAAGCGGAAGACGGCGAATATTTAGTGCAAGGCTATAATCAGGAAAACCAAATCGTCGTGCAAGCGCAAATGTATTTTGAACAAAGGACATAAGAACATCGAGAGAAAATGGGAACAAGAAAAAACGCGGTAAATCGAGAATTGCACCCCATAGCGGGCGGAGTTTGCGCACCCGAAGGATTTAGGGCGGGCGGCGCGGCTTGCGGCTTTAAAAAGGGCGGCGTTTTAGACGTTGGTCTGATTGTGCCGCTTAAACGCTGTCCCACGGCTTGCGTGTTTTCCACTTCGTCCAAGCGCGGGGATACGGCGATCGTTTCGGAAAGGCATATGGAGAACGGACACGCCCACGCGATACTTGTAAATGGCGGCGTAGCAAACCTGTTTCAACCCAACGGCGAACGTATGGTAAAGGACGCTACCCGTTTGGTGGATCGCTATTGCAACGTGGTTACCGAAGACGTCATCGTGGCGTCCACGGGCGTGACGGGACAAAATTTTGATATGGGGCGTTTGGAAAACGGCATTCGCGACGCAGCGGAAAATTTATCCGCAACCCACGAAGCGAGTTTTTCCGTTGCTCAAGCGATGGCAAGCGAAGGCGTAGCGCCGTTGCAGCTTTCGTATGAGTTCGAGCTGGGCGCGTTTGTTTGCAAAATCGGTGCGGTATTTAAGGGAAACGTACACGTTTCCCCGAATATGGCGACGACGTTGGCGTTTTTAACGACGGACGTAAATATTTCTCCGCAAATGCTGCGCAAGGCATTGCTGCACGGCGTAAACGAAACGCTAAATCTACTGGATATCGACGGCGTGGCTTCGCCCAACGATACGGTGTGTATTATGGCGAACGGCAAAGCGGACAACTGGCGGATTGACTGCGTGGATACCGATTATAAAAAGTTCGTGTACGCGTTAAAGGAAACGTTGCGGCAAATTTGTCTTCGTATTTTATGTAATGCGGAAGAAAAGCAACAAATTTTACTTTGTAGGGTGTACGGTGCAAAATCTACCCAGGTTTCCCGCGGCTTGGCGAAAAAGCTCGCTTCTTCCATAGGCGTTAAAGAAGCGGCGAAAACGGCTAAGGTCAATGCGGAAGATATCCTTTTCCAAATTGCAGAAATGGGCGGCGTGGAGCATTTTGATAAGGTGAGTATATCCGTGCGCTCGGAATTTGGCAAAGCGATGATTTACGAGGACGGCAGCCGTATGCCTGAAATGCGGAAACATTTAGACGCTATTTTTTCGTCTTCGTGCGTGGAAATTTCGGTAGGGCTTGCGCAAGGCAATTATACTTCCACGGGATATACCTGCATCTAACGAAAAAAATATTTTTCTTTTAAGAAAAAAGGGGCGACGAACCGTTGACAAATCGCTAGCGGAGTGGTATAATATGTTGAAATGAGCAGGTGCGTTATGTTTATGAATTTCTTTATGGAAAACTTGGCAACGAAGGCTGACCGTTACGGACTGGGCAAACTTGGCGTAAACGGTTGCGTTTGCTTTTCCGTTTTTGAAGAATTCATTTTTATTTCGGCAAGTAGAGACTGATTTTCGTAATCAGTCTTATTTTTTATTATTGTGAAAAAATATTTTTATAGATAGGTACGTTATATGAAAAAGAAAAAGGTGTATTTAACGCTACAAAACGGCAGGGTTTTCCAAGGCTATGCGTTTGGCGCAGCCGGGGAAATTACGGGCGAATTGGTGTTTTCTACGGGAATGGTAGGGTATATCGAAACGCTTAGCGATCCGTCTAATTTTGGGCAAATCCTTGTGCAGACCTTTCCGCTGATTGGCAATTACGGTATGGTGCATTCCGACGTGGAAAGCGATAAGGCGTGGGTATCGGCGTATATCGTCCGCGAAATTTGCGACGAGCCGTCCAACTTCCGTTCGGAGGGTAAGCTGGAAAGCTACGTAAAGGAACAGGGCGTTATCGGTATTTACGGCGTAGATACTCGCGAGCTTACGAAAATTCTTCGCGAAGAAGGCACGATGAACGCACGCATCAGCAATAAACCGTTAACGGAAGCGGAGCTTGCGCAGCTTGCCGATTATCAAATTAAAAATGCGGTTGCTGCAGTTTCCCCGAAAAACACACAAACCTTTGGTGTGCAAAGCGCTAAATATCGCGTTGCGCTGTGGAATTTCGGTGCAAAAAACAGCACGGTAAACGCATTGATTGAAAAGGATTGCCAGGTGATTTCCTTGCCCGCAACCGCAACGGCGGAAGAAATTCTTTCGGTAAATGCGGACGGCGTTGTGCTCAGCGACGGTCCGGGTGACCCCAAGGAAAACGCGGAAATTCTTGCGCAAATCAAACAAATACTCGGCAAAAAACCCGTTTTGGCGTTGGGACTTGGACATCAAATGCTGGCGCTTGCGCTCGGTGCGGAAACGCAAAAGGAAAAATACGGGCATCGCGGGGGCAATCAGCCTGTCAAATGCCTTAAAAACGGAAAGGTTTACGTGTCTACGCAAAACCACGGTTACAGCGTTGTTACGGACAGCTTAAAGGAAGGCGAGGTTGCCTTCGTCAACGTGAACGACGGCTCTTGCGAAGGGATTACCTATGCAAAGCAACGTGCAATCGGCGTGCAGTTCGTACCCGATTCTTGCTGCGTCGGTCACACCGAAAATCCCGTGTACGACGCATTCTTTGCGCTGATGGATAAGGAGAAAGAAAATGCCTAAGAGAAGTGATATTAAAAAGGTTTTGGTGATCGGCTCCGGGCCTATTGTTATCGGCCAAGCTGCGGAATTCGACTATGCAGGCGCGCAAGCTTGCCGCGTGATGAAGAGCGAAGGAGTGAACGTCGTACTGTGCAACTCCAACCCCGCAACGATTATGACGGACAAGGCGCTTGCCGACGAAATTTACCTTGAACCTTTAACCGAAGAATCCTTAAAACGTATTATTTTAAAAGAAAAGCCGGACAGCCTGTTGGCTTCGCTTGGCGGACAAACGGGGCTTACGATGGGCTGCAAGCTTGCCAAATCCGGCTTTTTAGACGAACACGGCGTGAAGCTGATCGGTACGAAGCTGGACGCTATCGACCGTTCGGAAGATCGAGAGCTTTTCAAAGCGACGATGGAAAAAATCAATCAGCCCTGCGTGCCGTCCGATATTGCCTATACGGTGGATGAATG
>JAZSGC010000019.1:0-1673 GCA_045532525.1 Candidatus Scatosoma sp. | reverse complement strand
CACCGTCGGACAGCCTTCTTCGTACCAGTTTTCCAGCGTGACTTCCTTCGCCCCTTTTTCGATGCGGTAAAGGTTCGCGGTGATCAGCTCCCCTTTAATGCGGTAGCTATCCGCTTTTTCCGCTTCGGCAAGCCGTTCCAGTGTGTCCTGTTTTTTCTTGCCGATCTTTTTGATGAGCGCGCGGATCGCCCCTTCTAATTTACGCTTTTTGTCTGCAAACGAGCGCGTTCCTTCCTTCTCGCTATAAAACGCGTCCGTCGCGGCAAGCAAGCTTTCGCAGGGCGTTCCCCCTTCGACGGGGAATGCGAAAAAGTCGGCAGGCTCGCCGTTTTTGTAAACGATACACGGCTCAACGGGCAGGTTTTCACACGCCCAACCGAGCAGGTCGGGGAGCATCAGTCGAGGCATCGGACGATGCAATAGCTCACGCGCCGTAGAGAGCGCAAACCCCGATACGTTATCAAAGATAAAGCCTGCCAAATTTTCCTGTGAAACGGTTTCTCGGTTGGCGCAAAAAGCCGCGTAGCGAGCGCGCACCGCCGCTCCGTCGTAAGGCAAAGCCTTATCCTGCGGATGGGGGTAGACGAACTTCGCGCCAGGGAAAAGCGGACGACCGTTCAAGGTATCCAAGCTCGACGGTTTGAGCGCGCCTAAAATCACGCCGTTTTCCGTCAAGGTCAGGTTGGAGTATTTGCCCATAATTTCCGCGTGCAGAACCCTGTCGCAGGACGAGAAATCCCCCGTACAGTGCAGAGTGAACTCTAAAATTCGCTCAAAGCCGTACTGCTTGACGGACAAAATTTCCGCGCCGAGCAGGTGCTTACGCAACAGCATACAAAAGTTGGGCGCGACGGGCAGGGGCTCTTTTTCGGCGTTCGTCACGCAAACGCGCGCAAAAGTGGCGTTTGTGGAAAAAAGCAGTTTAAGAACCTTTCCTTTTGTGTATATAAATAAAGTCAGCTCGTCCTTGGACGATTGCGTGATTTTATTGATTTTTCCTTGGGCAAGCAGCCCATCCAGCTCGACGGCGAGCCGTTTTAAGTGAAACGCGTCTTGGGGCATAGTTGTTCCTTGTATGAGTGAATTGAAACCTGCGGTTTCGTGAATTGCGTTTTTCAAACGCGTGCATTGACGGCACAGCCGTCGTGAATTGTTTGCCGATAGCAAACGTTGTGGCAAAATTCCACACTGCCGTTTTGAGCGGAGCGACAGCATACTCATTCTTTTTTGTGTGTTATTTTCTAAATTATACCGCAAAAATTGAAAATTGTAAATAAAAACGCTTTCTTTTTATAAAGAAATATGTTAAAATATAGCTTGCTGGGCTGGGTTGGCGCGCCCGAGCCACGGAACAAGACGCGACGCCAAGACTTTTGTTTTTAGAAACAAGCAAGTCAAGGCGCGGCAAGGGAGCGTACCGAACGTACGTGACCGCGCCGCAACGCAGAGATGCGCCGTTAATAAAATCAAAAAAAATAAAATCAAAGAAAATTTAATCGTAGGAGTACAATTATGAAATACACCACCAAAGCTGCTGAAAAAAGCACCGTAAAGATTACCATCAAGTTTGATGGCGAAGAATGGAAGAAAGCGCAAACCGACGCTTATTTGAAGACCCGCCATAAGTATGCGGTAAACGGCTTCCGTAAGGGTAAAGCACCCAAGAACGTTAT
>JAZSGC010000146.1:0-4719 GCA_045532525.1 Candidatus Scatosoma sp. | reverse complement strand
TTGTATATTGATAAGGCGACGCACATCGAAAAGAATTAAAGCGGAACGGAGAAACCGCTACGCAATACGGCGTGGCCGCTCCGCGCTTCTTGGTTACGTACGTCTATGTACGCTCCCTGCGAAGTGCTCGCGGCGTCTTGTCTTGCTTGTGTCTTGCACCGTTCCATTTTATAAAGAAACCGCTACGCAATACGGGGTAAAATCAACAGATTTTTAAAGGAAAAATTATATGAAAATCGTATTTGCGGGTACGCCTGCGTTTGCAGTTGCGCCCTTACAAGCTATGATAGAAAACGGATTTGACGTGGTTGGCGTAATTACGCAAACGGACAAACCGCAGGGGAGAAAGGGGATTTTGACCCCGCCCCCCGTAAAAACGTTTGCCTTAGAGCAAGGATTGCCCGTGTTACAGCCTGAAAAAATCCGTGACGAAATTGCCGCGGTGAAAACGCTTGGCGGGGATTTGTTGGTGACTTGCGCATACGGACAAATTTTAACGCAAGCCGTGCTCGATTTATTCCCCCAAGGGGTGTGGAATATCCACGCGGGGCTGTTGCCGCAATATCGGGGCGCTTCGCCCATTCAAAGCTGTATCGTCAACGGCGAAACGGTGACGGGTATTTCCGTAATGAAAACGGAGCTGGGCTTGGACTGCGGCGACGTTTTGTTGGTGGAAGAAATCCCCGTTTTAGAAACGGAAACGTACGGCGAGCTTTCGGATAGACTTTCCGTGCTGAGTGCGGAAGCCATTGTCCGCGCGCTCCGTATGCTGGAAAGCGGAAAGTACACCCTTACGCCGCAGGGAGATGCGGGCGTCAACGTCGTTAGAAAAATCGGCAAAGAACACGCGAAAATCAATTTTTCTCAGTCGGTAAAGGAAGTGGTGGACCATATCCGCGGTATGAACCCCGCGCCCGTGGCGTATACCGAGCTTGACGGCAATAAAATCAATCTTTACCGTGCCGAACGGGCGGTGTTGACGGACGAAGAAAGGGCGGAAATGGAAAAAGCCGTTTGCGGCGAAGTGCTTTCGGATAAGCCCAAACGCGGTTTGCTTGTCAAATGCGCGGACGGTGCGGTGAAAATCACCGAAGTACAGGCGGCGGGCGGAAAACGCGTATCGGGCGGCGACTTTATTAACGGTAGAAAAGCGAAAAAGGGGCAGGTATTCGTATGCTGAGCAATCCCGTTTACGATCCCTTTTTGATATTAACCAAGGTATATTCGGACGGCGCGCATTTAAAGCAGGCGATTGCGGATACCTACATTGAAGAACAATACCGTTCCCGCACCGTAAAAATCGTATACGGCGTGTTGGAAAACGACGTATATTTCGATTTTTGCATAAAGCACTATGCGCCCAAAGCCCCCAAGCTTGCCGTGCGGACGATTTTGAAAATTTCGCTGTATATGCTTTTGTTTATGGACAAAAAGCGGTATATGGTCACCGATTGCGCGGTGGATTTGTGTAAAAAGCTGGGCAAGAGCGGAGTGAGCGGTTTCGTCAACGCATTTTTGCGCAGGTTCGATAAAACGGCGGTGGACGGCGGCTTGCCTACTGGGATACAAGGGGAAGCCGTTCGGTTGTCCTATCCGATATTCGCCTATGAAATGCTGAAAAAGGAATACGGCGACAGAGCGGAACGCATTGCCGCGGCAAGGTCGGCGGGGGTGTCCGTTCGCTTTGAAAGCGGAGCGGAAAAGTACTTAGAGCGCGCCCATATCCAAACGCCCTTTTCGGGAAATTATATTTTTGAAAACTTTACGCGGGACGAAGGCTTTGACAGGGGCGAATACACCTTTCAATCGGTGGGCAGCATTGCCATTTGCGACTGCGTAGACGGGTGCGAAAGCTTGTTGGATTGTTGTGCCGCGCCCGGTGGGAAGTCCGTGCTTTTATCCAAAAAATGCGGTAAGGTGACGGCGTTTGAGCTGCATTCTCACCGTGTGGAGCTCATTCGTCAGTATAAGCAAAGAATGGGCGTGGAAAATATCGTGGAAATGCAAAAGGATAGCGCGGTGTTCGACCCTGCCTATGAAGAAGCGTTTGACGCGGTGCTTTGCGACGCGCCTTGTTCGGGATATGGCACGGTAAGTGAAAATCCCGATATCAAGCTGTTCCGAAAAAAAGAAGATTTTGCCGCGCTCCAAAAGGCACAGAAGGGGATTTTGGACTGCGTTTCCCGCTACGTAAAAAAGGGCGGCGCGTTGTATTATTCCACCTGTTCGCTGTTCGAGCAGGAAAACGATTGTACGGTAGCGGAATTTTTAAAAAACCACCCCGAATACACGGTGGAGACGTTGGAAAGTCCGCTGGCGCACGATAAAAAGAAATACGGATTACAGTTTTTGCCTGACGTTGCTTATGGCGCAGGATTCTACGTTTGCAAATTAAAGCGCGTATAGCACGGTAACTTGGCGCAAAAGACGGAACCTGCCCTTGGTCACGTACGTCTATGTACGCTCCCATCGGTCAGAACCGCGCATTTTGCTGAATTTACCGCACTCTCCGCGTTTTAATCGTTTTGCGTATAGCACGGTAGCTTGGCGCAAAAGACGGAACCTGTAAGGGATTTCCTTGCACCACACTTCACTTCAAGAAGAGGGAGATAAACGTTATGAAAAAAATTATACAAGACCTTTCTTATGCGGAGTTGGAAGCGCTGGTTTTGTCGCTTGGCGAAAAGAAATTCCGAGCCAAACAGTTATATGAAGGCTTAACGCAGGGCAAGGCGATTTCGCAAATTTCCTCTCTTTCCAAAGTCTTTAAAGAACGGCTGTGCGAAGAATTTGAAGACCAAACCGTTACGATAAAGGAAACCTATTTTTCCGAAGACGGTACGGAAAAGTACTTGTTTGAATATGCGGACGGCAACCTTGTGGAAGGGGTGCTGATGAAATATAAATACGGTTATACGCAATGCGTTTCTACGCAGGTGGGCTGCCGTATGGGCTGTAAATTTTGCGCTTCTACGCTGGGCGGTTTGGTGCGCAATCTTACGGCGGGGGAAATTCTTTCTCAAATCCTTGTGGTCAACGCGCTGCACAAGGGGGAAGTCAGCGGTCAGGGCGCGCAGGCGCGGGCGGTGACGAACGTCGTTTTGATGGGCAGCGGAGAGCCGCTGGACAACTACGACGAAGTACTGAAATTTTTGCGTAACGTCACAGCGGAAAACGGTATGTGTATCAGCGCGCGGAATATTTCTCTTTCCACCTGTGGAATCGTGCCGAAAATGTATCGCTTGGCGGACGAAGGTATTCCGTTAAATCTCACCGTTTCCTTGCACGCGACGGACGATGAAAGCCGCGCGCGGACGATGCCCGTTGCCAAGGCGTATAAAATCGGCGAAATTTTAAAGGCGTGCGAATATTACTTTAAAAAGACGGGTAGAAGATATTATTTTGAATACACCCTTATCGAAGGGGAAAATTGTGACGAAACGCACGCAAGAGCATTGATTCAGCTGCTCAAAGGCAAGCCTTGCCACGTCAATTTGATTCGTTTAAACGAAGTAAAGGAGCGGGAATTGAAAGCGCTTGGCGACAAAGCGGCGTATCGTTTTTTGGGACTTTTGGAAAAGGGAGGACTCTCTGCGACGTTGCGCCGTCAAATCGGCGTGGATATCGGCGGGGCGTGCGGACAGCTTCGAGCCTCGTACTTAAAGGAGAAGTAAATGACGAAAGAACAATGGGCGTTTATCGTAAGCTTTATTGCGATGCTGTTAATCGCTTCCAGTTATTTTTTTAAAAAGAAAAGCGGCTTTTTATTGTTGCAAGCGTTGGGTATGATATTTTTAATGACGTCGTATTTACTAAACGGCGCATTCTTTGCGATGATAGGGCTGGGGATAGGTTTGGCGCGCGCCGTCACCTTCTATTTGTTTGAAAGAAAGGATAAAAATCCTTCGATAGCGTGGCCGATTTTGTTTTCGGTTTTATCCGTGATTGCCTACGTTGTTATCAATTTGATTATTTTAAAAACGGCGGTTTGGTACGACGTTCTGTATTTGGTAGGATTGATTTTATACGCGTTCGTTTTTTGGATTCGCAATTTGGAGATTATGCGTTACACCGTTACCATTCCCACTGCAGTTTCCATTTTGTATAACGTGGTAAGCGGTGCAGAAGTGTTTGTGGTGATATCCTACTCGTTTGAACTGTGTGCAAACGTAGCGGCTATTATCAAGCATCATTATTTTGACAAGAATAAAGAAAAACAAAAGGTGAAAGAAGATGAAAAAAGAGAAGAAAGTGAAGATAGCTCCGTCGATTCTGTCGGCTGATTTTTCTAAAATGGGCGAAGAAGTCCGCTCGTTACAGGAAAGCGGCGCGGATATGGTGCATTGCGACGTGATGGACGGCGTATTCGTCAACAATATCACGTTTGGGATAAAAATGGTGGAAGATATTCGCAAGGTAACGACGTTGCCGCTCGATTGCCATTTGATGATTGTCCATCCCGAAAAATATGTAGAACGCTTTGCTAAGGCTGGCGCGGATTTTATCACCGTGCATTACGAAGCGTGTAAAAACAACTTAAAAGACGTGCTTTTGCAAATTAAAGCGTCGGGCGCAAAGTGCGGCGCGGTAATCAATCCCGATACGCCCGTAGAGAAAATTTTAGACGTTTTGCCTCTTTGCGATATGGTTTTGGTGATGAGCGTGTTCCCCGGCTTCGGCGGGCAAAAATTTATCCCTTCCGCGCTGGATAAATTGCGT
>JAZSGC010000029.1:0-2806 GCA_045532525.1 Candidatus Scatosoma sp. | reverse complement strand
GCGCGCTTTATTTTGTAACCTTTAGCGGGAAACAACCAACTTGTAATATTTTTAGCATAGATTTATAAGCTTATAACCGCTTACTTTTGAATTATTTTTCTTGTACTGTTTTTTGATTTAAAAATTCTATATTTATTTCCTGTTGTTTAACGATTATTTTTTTAAGCAATTTTTAATTTTTGCCACAATTCTATCCCACAAGGAACGTTTTTGTTGCTGCTTATTAGCAACGGTTGTTTTTTGGGAAAGCAAATGTTGTCTTTCTTTTTGCTGTTCTCGTTCAGTTTCTTTTGTTTTGCGCATTAAAGTAAATGGATCGTTACCTCTTAGTATTCTATTATAAAAATCTTTTATGTAATTCAAGTCGTCAATTGTACAAATTCCAGCTTCCAACGTGCCAATCTCGTGGGCTAATTGATTGCGAACCCAACGAACGTGTTTTAGTCTTTTATAATCATCTTCCCAAGAAATAACGCATCTTCTATCAATCCAAGGGGTGTTTTCCATTTGTCTTATATACTCGGAAACACCTTCTTGACTTGATAGATAGTCTTTACATAAACAGTCAAGACGTTTGTAGCTTTCTTGAAAATCAATACATAAATGCATTTGTTCTCCTAAAAATTAACCGCAAGGAGTTTCCCTTGCGGCTTGCGCGGTTTTAAGCCGCTATGTGGCGCAGGAAGAGGGATTCGAACCCCCGTGGGGTTTCCCCCAAACGGTTTTCAAGACCGCCTCGTTATGACCGCTTCGATATTCCTGCACGTTTCATACGTCAAATAGATTGAACACACCCATTATAATCCGCTTTACACAAAAAGTCAACGATTTTTCCTAACGTCAAAGCAAAATTCTATTCCGCGCTACCCATTTCTTAAAAAAAGAGCCCCGCGTTTGCTTACGTGCGCCGCGAAGCCCCTTTTTTAATTATCACGCAAAATTACGGTGAACTGACAACCGCCGCCCGGTAAATTCTCTACGCCGATTGCCCCCTTGTTAATATCCACAATGCGTTTTGCCAAAGCAAGCCCTAAACCGTTTCCTTTTTCCTTATGCGCGCTATCGCCCTGATAGAATTTATTAAAAATATGGGTTTTGGCTTCTTCCTCAATCCCGGGACCTTCATCTGCAATCTTGAAAACAATCTCTTCGCCCACCTTTTGTAAACGAATGCTGATTTTTCCGCCCTGCGGCGAAAATTTTACGGCGTTCCCCAACAAGTTGCTCCATACGTGCAGCAGGAAATCTTCCGTGCCGCAATATTCCATCTCGTCAAGGTCCACGTCCAAATCAATGTCCTTTTCCGTCCATTGCAATTCATATAACATAATTGCGCGGCGGATTTGCTCATCCAAGCGAAAGGACGTAGACTGCTTTTGTATGCTTTGATTATCCAGCTTTGCCAAAAACAAGATATTGCCCACCAAATCGGACAAACGCTTGGTATTAAGCAAAATTTTTTCGATATAAAGCTTTTGTTCGTCGCTGATATGCCCGCTGCCCTGCAACAGCATCGAATACCCTTCAATCGCATTGATCGGCGTTTTG
Source organism: Candidatus Scatosoma sp. (assembly GCA_045532525.1). Taxonomy (GTDB): domain Bacteria; phylum Bacillota; class Clostridia; order Christensenellales; family Borkfalkiaceae; genus Scatosoma. The sequence continues at coordinate 1,258 of JAZSGC010000029.1, read as the reverse complement.
AACTCGTGCGAAACGTTGGCTACGAAATCGGCTTGTACCGTTTCCATTGAGCTTAATTCCCCTACCATCAAATTGAAGTTATCGTACATATTCCGAAATTCGCGCACGACGACTTTATCCTTATCTTTTTCCAAACGGAACTTGAAGTCCCCTTTGGCAACCTTGTCCATACTTTCATTCAGCTTCTTAATCGGCACAAGGAAAAAACGGTTAAAGCCCTGCGTTACGCCCACCGAAACCACCGTACCGATGATGAAAATACAAAAAGTGGGCGGAATTTTATCAAACAAATTAAACCATTCGTCAAACGCGTAAGCCAGCCCCGCCGCGATACCGATGGATAAAAGAATTTCCGAAATAATAATCAAAGAGAAATAGAAGGTCATATCCAGACCAAACCATTTCCGCTTTTTTTTCAGCATCTCCTGTTTTTTCATAACTTCACGACCTTATACCCAACGCCGCGAATGGTCACGATTTTAAAATCGGTATTATCGCGGAACTTTTCACGCAGCTTCCCGATATGCACCTCCACGGTGTGGGAGTCCGACTCGCTTTCATACCCCCAAATATCGTCCATCAACTGCTGACGGGTGAAAATGCGGCCGGGATAGGACGCCATTTTATACAGCAGCATAAATTCCTTTTGCGGCAAAACCGTTCTTTCACCGTTGGAAATTACGCTAAAGGAATCGTATTCCATAATCGTATTGCCCATCACCTGCTTACGCTCGTTTATCATTTGATAACGGCGGAGCAGCGCGCTGACGCGAAGCACCATCTCGTTGATGTTGATAGGCTTTACCATATAATCGTCCGTACCCGAATGGAAGCCCATATACATATCGTTAAAAGCGTCCTTTGCCGTAATCATCAACACGGGCATATTTTTGCCGCGTTCCCGCAAGGTGCGGATAAACGTATAGCCGTCCATTACGGGCATCATAATATCCGAAATAATAATATCAAAGCTTTCCTTTTCCAGCTCGTCCAAGCCTTCTTGACCGTTGGTGACCCCTTTCACGTAATATCCGTTTTGAATCAAAACGTGCTGAAAAAGCTGTCTTAAATCCCCGTCGTCTTCTGCTATAAGCACTTTAAACATAATTTCACTCCCCCGCCCGCCGTATGCAGGCGCAGCTTTTACGGCAGTATTCCACATTCCTTAAAACGAATAAAAATGCGTAGCCGTCAATGGGTATTATAGCATATTTTCTTTCCACGCGCAACGATTTTACACGCCTGCACATAAATTTAC
>JAZSGC010000040.1:0-40805 GCA_045532525.1 Candidatus Scatosoma sp. | reverse complement strand
ATGGCTACGATCCGACTTTACAAACGGCGCAAAACGCGGGCGTGGACTGTATCAGCGTTACTTGGGGCTTTAAGGATCGCGCTTTCTTGTTAGAAAACGGCGCAAAACGTTTGATAGACGCGCCGTCGGAGCTGTTAAAATACTGTCTTTGAAACAAAACGAGCATACCGTGTACGCGTTGAATTAAAAAGGAGCGGTCAATCGACAATGCATTTAAAAATCGGTGATACACCCTTTATCGAACTTACGAAAGAAATCCGCGGGCTTGCGTTAAGTTCGCGGATTTTTGCGAAGCTGGAAAATAAAAACGCGGGCGGGTCGATAAAAGACCGCGTCGCGCTTGCCGTAATAGAAGAAGCGGAAAAGGCGGGAAGGCTTAAACCGGGCGGCACGGTGGTGGAAGCGACTTCGGGCAATATGGGGATAGGACTTGCGCTCGTTTGTAAGGCCAAGGGCTATCGCGCCGTCATTATAATGCCCGAAAATATGAGCGAGCAAAGGCGGAAGCTTATCCAATCCCACGGCGGCGAAGTGCTTTTGACGGACGCACAGCAAGGAATGCAAGGCGCGGTGGAAAGGGCGAAAATCCTTGTGCAAAATACGCCGAACGCCTATTTCGTAGACCAGTTCAATAATCCCGTTTGCGTTACGGCGCATTATCAAACGACCGCCGCGGAGCTTTGGGCGCAATCGCGCGGCAAGGCGGATATTTTTGTGGCGGGTGTAGGCACGGGCGGCACGCTCACGGGGGTGGGGCGGTATATCAAAGAACGCAATCCCGCAGCCATCGTGGTGGCGGTAGAGCCGTATTCTTCTCCGTTGTTGTCCCAAGGAGCAAGCGGTGCGCACGCCATACAGGGCATCGGCGCAAATTTTGTGCCGTCCATTTTAGATACGGGCGTGTATGACGAAGTGTTGACGGTCACGGACGAAGACGCGCTTTTTTGGACGAAGCGATTGCTGGAAACGGAAAAATTGTCCGTGGGGATTTCGTCGGGTGCGGCGTTTTCGGCTTGCTTGCAGCTTGCTAAGCGATATGCGAATCAGTCGAAAAACATTGTCACGATTTTCCCCGACGATGGGAACAGGTATGCGTTGAATTGAAAATATGGCGGGCAGGTACGCGTTGAAAAACGCCCCGTATATTATAAGGCATAAAAAAAGAGCTTTGACAAAAGTCAAAGCTCGTTTTTTTTGATGATTTGATTATAAGTGTAAAATCGCGATAGACAAGCCGCAGAATAAAATGACGGAAACGGCGTCTACGATGGTGGTGATAAAGGGGTTTGCCACCACGGCGGGGTCAAGCCTGCACAGCTTAGCAAGCAGGGGAAGCAACGCGCCGACAAGCTTTGCTACGATCACCGTGCAAAAGAGCGCCAGCGAAACGACCAAGCACACGTCCCAAGTGTAGCCGTCCATTTTGAGCAGCATTCCGTCCAAAAACATCAGCTTCAAGAAACACGCCGCCGCTAAGGTCAGCCCCAAAAGCACCGCCGCGCGCAGCTCCTTCCAAACGACTTTCCACACGTCGCGCAGCTCCACTTCGCCAAGGGAAATGGCGCGAATGACGGTTACCGAAGCCTGCGAGCCGGAGTTGCCGCCCGTACCCATTATCATCGGTACGCAAGCCACAAGGCAAGCCACCAAAATTTGCTCGAAGTGGTTTAAAATCAAGCCTGTAAAGGTAGAGCCGAGCATCAAAATCAACAGCCACAGCACGCGGCTCTTCCAAAGGGAAAATACGCTGGTTTTCAGGTAGGGTTTATCCGTCGGCGACATAGCCGCCATTTTGGCGATATCTTCGGTGTTTTCTTCTTGCAGGACGTCGATTGCGTCGTCGATAGTGACGATGCCGACTAACCGCATTTCTCTATCCACGATAGGCAACGCCAAAAAGCCGTAATCGGAAATTTTGTTGGCGACTTCTTCTCTATCGTCTTCGGTGTAGGCATAGATGACGTTTTCTTCCATTATTTCGGAAATTTGCGCCGTTTTTTGCGCCAACATCAAATCCTTTGCTGTGACCAAGCCAAGAATTTTCTTTTTTTCGTCTACTACGTAACAGGTGTATATCGTTTCCTTGTCGATAGCGGTGCGGCGAATACGCTCGAACGCTTCGTCTACCGTCATCGTGGGGCGCAGAGATACGAATTCTATCGTCATTATGCTGCCCGCGCTGTCCTTGGGGTATTTTAAAATTTCATTGATGAACGCACGGGTTTCCGCGTCGCTTTGCGCCAAAACGCGCTTGACTACGCTTGCGGGCATTTCTTCGATAAGGTCGACGGTATCGTCCAAATACAGCTCGTCAAGTACGGCTTTGAGTTCTCGGTCGCTGAGCTTATGCAGCAGCCGTTCCTGCACGTCGCTGTCCATTTCTACAAAGGTTTCCGCCGCCAAATCCTTGGGCAGGATACGGAACAAAATCAAAAGGTCGGCGTCCTTTTCCGTTTCTTCAAATACTTCGGCAAGGTCAAGGGCGTTCATCGAAGAAAGCAGGGGCTTTAACACCGCATAATTGCGTTCTTCTAGCAGCTTTAAAATATCGTCCAGCTCCGCAATACGCCGAACGATTTCCTGCGGCATTTCTTCCAGGATTTCCACGGTATCGTCTACGGAAATCTCGTCCATTACCTTTTCCAGCTCGTCGTCGCGCAAGCCGTTGATGATTTTTTCTTGCAGTTCGCTTTCCACGAGTAAAAGCACGTCGGCAAGCAGCTCGCTGTCCAACGCGCGGCAAAATTGAACAAGGCAAGCGTCGTCTACGTTTTCCAGCTTGTCTTGCTCCGCGATAAACGCGGCAAGGTCTTCGTTTTTGTAATTTTTTACGAATTCCGCCGCGTCTTGAAAGTTTTGCGATTGTAAAAGATTTAATAATTCTTTTTCCATATCGTCACCTGCAAAAGGGGTAAAATCAGTTATTTTCGTCTTCGTCGTCCTTACGTTTTTTCAAAAGCAATACATCGAACAAAATGCAAATTGCGCCCGCACCCAAAATCAAATAGCAAAGACGGAAAATGCTTTCGTTGTTGTTGTCCGTACCGCCGTAAACCACCGTTTCGGGAATGGGGGGCGCGCCGTTAAAGGACGTTACGTATGCCTTGGGGATAAAGCCCGTTTGGCGCACGCCGTTTTCGTCGACGAACGCAACTTGATAATAAGGGTGGTCGAGCTTGTCGATTTCGCCTAAGAGTAAAATCTGACTGCCTTGCGAAAGCCGAGATACGGTGAGCAAGGACGTGAGATAGGGGAATTTATACAAGGAAACTGCGTTGGTAAGATAGCCGATTTTTTCCGTCGGATAATTTTCGCGGTATTCTTCGGGGGGCAGTTCTTCACATTGCGTTTTTAAAACCAGACAGGTTTGGTATTCGTGCGTTTCCGCATTGAACACGGCGATGACGTTTTGCGTTGCCGTTTCTCCGATTTTCAAGGCGGTGAAAGGGGTGCTTGCACGTTCATAGGCTTGGTAAGGGAATACTTCCGCGCCTTGCAAGGTTTGAATATCAAAGTAAATGACCAGCGCGTCCTGCAGGGTTTGCACGACGGAAAATTCCACGCTTTCTCCTGCAAAAATACGCTCGTCCGCGCCGTCCACCGCAATATTCTTAACGGTAGGCAGCTGCAAAAGCTCCGTTTTTGCCATATAGTTTTCTTGGTACAAAACGTACGTTGCGTTGTTTTCGATGCCGAAAGCAAAGGAAACGACCGTCGCTTCGTCGGTGTATACCAAGGGTTGGTTTAAGGGATACGCTTCCTGATTGCCCAGCTTACGTAAGCCGCCGTCGATCAGGGCGTAGATATTTTCGTCGTAGTCCACCGAAATTTTTTTCGTGAGTGCGGGAAGCTCGTCATACCCTTCGAGATGGTTGCCGTCGCTATCGGCGGAAAGAAATTCCGCTTCGGTATAGCGATAGATTTTTCCACCGCTGACGAGATATAAATTGCCGTAGGCGTCCGCCGTCAAAAGCGTAGCCATTTGCTTGGGTTGGCGTTGCACTTCGGTGAACGTCCAGCCCGTTTGCTCGTCTTGACCTATGGCGTAGTGGCAATAGTTGTTGGACGCCAAATAGTACTTGCCGTATACGCTTGCCGCACCGATGATTTTTCCGTTGAAATCGTCGAATTCTTTTAATTTTGCGCCGTAGTTGCTTGCTTCAAGGCTGTACAGCACGGCGTTGCGTTCGTTGGCAACCAGTACGGATTTACCGTCGGAAACAAGATAGCTGGTCGGAAGGGTATTCGCGATGGGTTCGCCAAATTCGCCCGTGAGTGTGTCGAGTACGGAAATGCGTTGGTTGCCGCTGTCGGCAATCAGCAAAAGATTGCCAGCAAGGTAGGTTTCCGTGCCGCCGTCGATGCGGTGCTTTGAAGAAGAACGGTTGCTGATTTCGTAGCTTGTAAATTCGTTTTCGACGGCGTCGTATTCGCGAATGGAATTGCCGTCCACCGCGTAAACGGCGTTGCCGAAAGCGGTGAGCGCGGAAAATGCGCCTGCCGTTTTGTTGAGCGGCGTAATGTTGCTATCGTCGGCGGCAAATACGTCCATTAAATCCGCCAAGTCGTAGGCGTAGAAATTTTTCGGGTTGTTGGCGCTCGTGCAGCAAAATACGCCGTTGACGATGCGAATGGAGAAGATGGCAGGGAAATTATCGAATACCGCTACCGTGGAATATTTTTCCGTTTCCAAATTCAGTCTGCGGACGTTGTTGCCAGACGTATAATAAAGCTCGCTGTTGTATACCGTAATCGTGGGTTTTCCCGAAAGCTCGCCCGTGGTTAAAGTTCTGGCGTAGGTTCCGTCGATGTCGTACGTCGCCAAATCCAGTGCGTAGAGCTGGGTGTTGGACGGTTTCGTATCCGTATAATACAGCATATTCCCGTGCAAGTAAAAGGTTGAGCAGGGGAATTTGGTGTTGCGCACGGTGGGATCGGCTTCGTCTAAGGTGTCCGTTTCGAGCACGTAAAGATAGGTCGCGTCCAAAAAGTATAAATCGCCCGCTTCGTCAAACTGTAATTTCGTGACGTTATTTTTCAAGGGGTCGACGTTTAAATCGTGGACGTATTCCCGATAGACGCCGTCTGCGCGGTCGTAGACGTAAATGACGTTTCCGTCGGCGATTGCCGTATAGTTTTCCGTCACCGCAACGTCGGTCGGGGCGGTGAGATGGAGATACTCTTCATACGAATCAGGCAAAAGCAAATGGGTTGCGGGAACGGGCTCGGAAGCGTTTGCCCGCACTGTTTTTTGGGCGTGCAAAATCGCCGCGCCCGAAACGGAACACGCGGTACACGCCAAAATGGATAAAATTGTAGCCGTAATTTTCTTCATACTCTTTCATTATAGCACGGATAATGCAAAAAAGCAACGGCTTTACATAATTTTTCTTTGAAAAAGAAAGATTTTCAAAAGAAGGTGTTTTTACAGCGTCCAAAGAGGGAAAAAAGGTAAAGCCGCATTGAAAAAGTACTGAAAAAAATTGTGAATGCGCAAAGGGGGCTTTGAATGGCGATTTTCAAAAAAAAGTAGGTAGATAAGGAGATTTTGCACGAAAAAAGCGTGAAACAGGCATACATATGGCAAGTTCTATCCGCTCTATGCGTGACCAAAGACGAACAAATGTTCGCATTTTTTGGAAAAAAGTGGCAGGGAAGACTTGCGAAATTTTAAATAGGTGGCATAATAGGCGCGTCGCTGTCGGCGGCAAGGAGGTGAAAAGTTTTTGGAAAATTACGCGAAAGTAATATTATACGCATATCCGTTGTTGGAAACGGTGGGGAAGGATTACGCGGAGCATATACGCAACAAAGCGTTGCTCTCGTACGATAGCAGAATGGGCGCGGAGCGTTTGGCGGAGTACATAGCGGGCGAAATTATCGCCAAGGAGCATTTAGAAGCCTTAAAGCAAGACGTGGACGCGGTGTTGGACAAGCTGGAAGAAACGGAGAAGCGTTTGCTTGCCATTCGGTATTTTGGAAAGGGAAAGCAACTTCGCGAGTTTCTCAAAAACGAAAGGGCGAGCGCGGGTTGGAGCGAGCGCAAATATTTTCGTCAGCAAAAGAAGCTGGGGGAGAAGGTGGCGATGATGCTACGCGCCGTCGGCGTGACTCAAGAGAGATTTCGCAGGGAATTTTCGGGCTTGGAAATTTTTAAGCAAATTACGAGATTTGTGGAAGAAGGCAGGGACGAGAAAATTTCGGCGGCGGAACGGCGTAGCTTTCAGTAGACAAAAGCTGCGGCTGCGGGGATTGCGTCTGACGGTGCGCGAGTGGCGTTTGACAGCGAGGTTCATTGCAAGCGGATAAGCCGCCGAGCGCGCTGTGGCTGCGGTCAATCGAATTCGCTGGGGGGATAGGGGTCGCGCTTGGGTTTTAAAATGAGCGCGGCAAGCAGGGGCACGAGCAAACAAAGCACGACGAGAATGGCGATTTGCGCCGGCGTATTGTCTTTGGTTTTTGTTCCGCCGTTACCGCCGCTTGGATTGTTTTTTAGCGCTTCGAGATAGTCGGCGTATTCCGTATTTTCTTCATAGCGCAGCTCCGCGGGCTTGGGCACGTATCCAAATTCTCCCTCGCGCAGGACGTAGCAATAGATTTCCGAGCCGATTTCGTAGTCGCCGTAGTAGGCGCAGGACATTGTGATTTCGGTTAAAAATCCGTCGCTGGTCTGCTTGGAGTCTTCCACGCGATAGGTGACGTCGAAAAGGTATTGCAGGTAAGGTCGGCGGGGCACGTAGGGCACGAAAACGAGATGCTCGGTTTTGACGTAGCCGATTAGGCGGCGGGTATGTACGTCTTCCGTTTGATATTCGACCCGACAAAGGGTGTGGGTATAATCGAGTAAGCGGACGTAATAGGTGGGCGGCAATAAAAAGAGCCCGTCCTTTTCGTCGGGGGTGGCGTAAAAGAAAGCGTTGTCGTTTAAAATGCAAGCGTACGTGCCGCGTTGCGGGGTAGAATTTTCCGCCTTTGCCGTAAACGATGGGGGCAGGTACGCGATGAAATAAGCGAACAACCATATGATAATGCATAGCGGCGCGAGTGCCGATCGTAGAAATTTCAGCATAAAAAACCTTTTTGCCTTTTGTTTTTTGATTTGTGAACGTGGTTTTTGCAACGTACAGTATACAACGGCAAACGGGGCGGGTTTTGAGAGTTTGGCGGAGATTATGGAAGAAATTGTAGAAAAGCTGATTCGGATAGAAAAGGAATTAAAAAACCGTAAGGAGCGCGACCATTTGGCGGCGTACAACGCGGGGGAGAAGAAACACGAAAAGCAGTTGGCGTTTCACAAATGCTTAAAACGCAACCGCTGGGTGTTTGGGGGAAACCGTTCGGGGAAGACGGAGTGCGGCGCGGTGGAGTGCGTATACCTTGCCCGCGGTATTCACCCTTACCGTGAAAATCGGGCGGGGGTGCAGGGTTGGGTAGTTTCCCTTTCGGCACAGGTACAGCGCGACGTAGCGCAAAAGAAAATTTTGCATTATTTGCGCAAGGACTGGATTGAAGATATCGTGATGCTGAGCGGAAGAAGGGATTCGCCTGAAAATGGGATTATTGACTTTATCCGCGTCAAAAGCGTGTTGGGGGGCTGCTCGGTGATCGGGTTTAAAAGCTGCGATCAGGGCAGAGAAAAGTTTCAGGGGGCGTCGTTGGATTTCGTTTGGTTTGACGAAGAACCGCCGCAGGACGTGTATATGGAATGCCGTATGCGTTTGCTGGATAAGCGCGGGGAGCTGTTTGGGACGATGACGCCGCTCAAGGGCTTGACCTTTGTGTATCGGGATATATATTTAAATCAGCGCGCCGACCCCGAAGTGTGGTACGAGTTTATGGAGTGGAGCGACAATCCGTATTTGGACAGCCGAGAAGTGGCGGCGATGGAGAGCAGCTTGGACGAGCGGACCTTGCAATCGCGTAAGTACGGAAAGTTTATTTCTGACGGCGCGGGGCTGGTGTATCCTGAATTTGACGAGAGCATACACGTCATTCCCCCCTTTTCCGTACCCAAAGAATGGCAGGATAATATTTCGATTGACCCCGGGTTGAACAATCCGCTTTCGGCACACTGGTACGCGGTGGATTTTGACGACAACGTGTACGTGATGGCGGAGCACTACGAAGCGGGGCGGGATATTGATTATCACGCGGCGGAGATTTTACGCATTTGCGGGGAGCTTGGTTGGCACGTGGACGGCAAAGGCAGGGTGTGCGCTTTGATTGACAGCGCGGCGAAGCAACGGACCTTAGGCGGTGTAAAAAGCGTGGTGGAGCTTTTTTACGAGCGGGGGATTTTGGTGAATCCGAACGTGGAAAAGGATATGTTTACGGGGATTGCCCGTGTGAAGAGTTATTTAAACAGGAAAAACGGGCTTCCGAATATTTATATATTTGAAAACTGCGTGCATTTGATCAGCGAGCTGAAAGGATATTACTGGGGGAGCGGGGATTTGCCGAGGAAGGCGGCGGATCACGCTTTGGATGAGATGCGGTATTACTTGATGTCGCGGCCGCAAAGAATTGCGCCGAAAGCGGAGAAAACGGTGATACAAAAGGACAAGGAGCGACGGATACGGAAGCTGAAAATGACGATGGGGAAGCGGCTATGAGTTTGGCGGCGGAAATAAAAATAGATATGGCGGTGAGAGATGTCGGAGAAGAAGAAGGAAGAAAAAATCGGGGAAGCTTTGATGAAGGTTGCGCTGGGCTATCAGATTGCGGAGATTACGGAAGAATATGCCGAAGTGGACGGGGAATTGAAGCTGACCAAACGGAAAAAGACGAAAAAGGATATTCCGCCCGATTTAAAGGCGGTACAGCTCCTTTTATCGTCGGGGGAGAGTGCGGATTACGGACAATGGACGGACGAAGCGTTGGAAAAGGAAAAGGCTCGGCTTTTGGCGGAGCTGCAAAAGAAAGGCGAGCGTGTTGCGACGGACACGGAAAGTGCGGAAGCGGCGACGGCGAGTGCGACAAGTGCGGAAATTGCAACGGTTGCGGAGCCGTTGGGAGAAGCGGGCGTAAAAAAGAGGAACGCGGCGCGTTCTGTGAAGCCGAAGGCGGCGCAAAAGGAAAAGACAAAGGCGGCGAACGTAAAAAAGGCGGGTGCGGCGCGGTCTGTTACCAAAGAGAAAGCAGAGAGTAAAAAGAGTAAACCGCAACCGCGGAAAAGGGTGACGCGGAAAACGGTGGAGAAAAAAGGAGAGTAAAGGATATGGAGCAAAAGTCGTTTGACGAACAAGCCAAGCAGCTAGCGCAGGAAAAGGAAGCGGAGCGCTTGGCGGCGGAAATTACGGCGGATTTTGAAGCGCGGCGAGAAGCGCGTAGGGGGATTGAGAACGGTTGGCGGTTGAATATGAATTTTTTCAGCGGCAATCAGTATTGCGACGTTTCGCCGATGGGCGGGATTGTGGAAGAAGACAAGCAATATTACTGGCAGTCGCGCAGGGTGTTTAACCACGTTGCGCCTGCGGTGGATTCTCGTGTGGCGAAGCTGGAACAGATGAAGCCCGTACTGAAAGTGCGCGCGTTTTCGGATGAAGAAGGGGACGTGAAAGCGGCGCAGCTGGCAACGGGGATTTTGCAATACGTGCAGGACCGCATTGGGCTTTCGGAGAGCTTGTCGAGAGCGACGGCTTGGTCGGAAATTTGCGGAAGCGTGTTCTACAAGGTGCTTTGGAATGAAGAAGGTGGCAGGCAGGTAGCCGTTGACGAGCAAAGCTTGCCCGTTTACGAAGGGGAAGTGCAGGTGGCGGTCGTGCCTCCGTTTGAGATTTTTCCCGACCGTTTGGACGCGGAGGATTTCGACGGGGTGCATAGCGTGATTCAGGCGCAAGCGGTGTCCGCGGAGTATATTTTTGAGAAGTTTGGCGTTGCGGTTTCGGGTACAGAAATGCAGGATTTGTTTGGGTATGCCGAGCCGTCTGCGGCGAAATTGCCGTCGAGCGGTAAGGGTATGCATTCGGCGAAGCTGAAAAATGGGGTGCTGCTTTTGGAGCGATATACTAAGCCGACCTTGGAAACGCCGGACGGGACGCTGGAAATCGTAGCGGGCGGAAAGCTTTTGTACGCAGGGCCGCTGCCCTATAAAAACGGAGAGCGCGGAGAACGTACCTTTCCGTTTATCAAACAGGACAGCTTGCGTTTGCCGGGAGCGTTTTTCGGGACGTGTATCGTCGATAGATTGGTTCCCGTACAGCGTGCGTACAACGCCGTTCGTAACCGCAAGCACGAATTTTTGAATAGGCTTTCGATGGGTGTTTTGACGGTGGAAGACGGGTCGGTGGACGCGGACGAGCTGGCGGAAGAAGGGTTATTGCCCGGCAAAGTGATAGTATACCGTCAAGGCGGAAAAGCGCCTGAAATGCTGGATTGCGGCAACGTGCCCAGCGAGTTCAAGGACGAAGAAGAATGGCTGGAAAAGGAATTTTCGTTGATTGGAGGCGTGAGCGATTTGTCGCAAAATTCTACGCCGGTTCGTGTGACGAGCGCGACGGGGTTGCAGCTGCTCATTTCGCAGGACGAATCGCGTTTGGCGGCGACGGTGGCGTGTATTCAGGCGGCAATGAAAGGGATAGGACGGCAAATTTTGCGGTTATACCGTCAATTTGCGGGCAGCGCGAGACTGATGACCCTGACGGGGGAAAACAAGAAAACGCAGGTATATTATTTTAACGCGTCTAAGCTGTCGGTGAGCGATATTTGCTTTGAAGAACAGAGCACGACGACGCCCGAAGAAAAGAAGGCGATGCTGTTGAAGCTGTACGAAGCGGGGCTGTTATCGGACAAGGACGGGAATTTGACGGTGGAAAACAAGAATCGTATTTTGGAAGCGTTCGGGTTTGGTAGTTATGAAAACGCAAGAGATATTTCCGCTTTACACATCGCGAAAGCGGGGGAAGAAAATTTGGAACTCAAAACGGGGGACGTCACGCCCGATTCGTACGACGAGCACGAATTGCATATCACCGAACACATTCGGTTTTTGCTTTCGTCCGAGTTCAAGCGCAGTCACGACGGCGGCGAGATGAAAAAACGGTTTGAGGCGCATATTGCGCAGCACAAAAAAATGCAGCAGGCGTCGATTTGACGGCCTAAAAAATAGGAGAAAAGAGAGATGGAAAATAAGGATAACGTTTATGAAGAAAACACCGACACGCAGGCGGTCGCGGTAGCGGAAGAAAGCGCGGTGGCGCAAGGAGAAAAGGATGCCTTAGCGGTGTTGGGAAAGTTTAAGGACGTAAACGCCCTTGCAAGGGCTTACGGGGCGTTGGAAGCGGAATTTACCAAGCGTAGTCAGCGCCTTAAAGAGCTGGAAAGGTTGGCGGATAATTTGCAGGACGGCAACGGACTTGCGGCGTTGGGGGCGGAAAAGCTCCGTAAACACGCCAAGGCGAGAAAGGAAGCCGCAAAGGCGTTTGACGAGTTTGTGGCGACGGTCGGTAAGGCGCATACCGACGCTGCTGCTACGGACTGTGAACCCGCGAACGAAGTGCAAGCCGCGGAGAAAAACGCGGCGGATAAAACGCAGACGCTCGGTCTTGAAAAGGACGAAAAGGAAGGGGGCGGGTATGCGTTGAAGGAAGAAAGCGCGATAGCGGCACAACCCGATGGGGAAGGGCAGGCGGCGGAGCTTGAGAAGGCGCTTGCGCAAGGCGAGCGTTCGTTGGACGGCGCGGAAAGCGTTGAAAAACGAAATGCCGAAGCGGGAAGCGGGCTTGGGGAACAAGCGTTTCCGACCGTCGCAAATCACGGGAATGCGGAAGCTTCGTCGGAAGAACTTTACCAACGGGCGAGCCGTGACGAGCGCGTGAGATTGAAGATTATCGGGGAATATTTGTCTTCGATAGAAAAAAGCGGCGCGCCGTTGACGGCAAACGGCGCGGGTATGCCGATTGCACCGCCTTTGCGCGCAAAAAGCATTGGCGACGCGGGGGCGATGGCGTTGCAGTTTTTTAAACAGCCGTACAAAAATCAATAAGGTAGGAGTAAAATTATATGGTTACATTAAATAGCGCAGACGGCGCATTGAAATCTTTTTATTTGGACGCGATGTCCGAAGCTTTGAATTTAAAGGTAAATCCTTTTCTTGCAAAAATCGAACATACGAGCGATTACGTAACGGGTAAGGACATACGTATGCCGATGCGCACGCAATTCAACGGCGGGATCAGCGCGGGTTCGGAAACGGGGGATTTGCCCAAAGCGCGTGCGCCTAAATACAATCAGCTGGTGGCAACCTTGAAAAATCTTTACGGCACGATTGAAATTTCGGACAAGGCGATTCGTGCTTCCGCAAACAACGAAGGGGCGTTTGTCAATCTTCTCAACGAAGAAATGCAGTCCCTTATCAAGACTGCGTCCTTTAACTTTGGCAGAATGCTTTTTGGCAGCGGGAACGGCGTCATTGGTACGGTAGAAGAAATTTCCGGCGATGAAATTACCGTGGATAACGTGCAAAACTTTGCCGTGGGTATGTACGTAGACGTAATGGACGGTCCTGCGGACTATAAAAACCTGTACGTTAAGTACGTCGACTATGCGGAGCATATCATTAAGCTGGACGTTCCCGGAAATCCCAGCGACAATATTTTGGGCTTGGAAATTTGCTTACACGGCGTAGATTTTAACGAAATCACGGGCCTGGAAGCGATTTTCAACACGATAGATCCCCTTTATGGGGTGGAAAGAACGGAGCCGGGTATGAAAGGCTACGTTGATTACGATTTTGGCGACTTCACCGAAGAAAAATTGCAAAAAGCAATTGACCAAATTGAAGTAAGCTCCGGGCATAACGTCGATTACATCATTTGTTCGTGGGGTGTGCGCCGTGCCATTCAAGACTATTATAGACAGTACAGCATTCCCCTGAAAATGGTACAGGTAGAAGGCGGCTTTACGGCGATAGAAATTTTGGGTGTGCCCGTCGTTGTGGATAGATTCTGTCCCGAAGGTACGATGTACCTGCTTACGACGAAATGCTTTAAGCTTTGCCAGCTTTGCGATTGGCAATGGTTGGAAGCGGAAGACGGTAAAATCTTGAAGCAGGTACCCGGCAAGCCCGTGTATACGGCTACCCTTGTTAAGTATGCGGAATTGATTTGCGATAATCCTGCCGCGCAGGGTAAGCTTGTGGGCGTTTCGGAGATGTAACGGATTGCGTTTTCGCGGTGTAAAATAAGCTTTTGGAGTACCCGTGTACGCGGTGAACGTGCGGGTACTCTTTTTATAAGGAGAAGAAATGAAGGTAAAAGACGTTGTGATGACGGCGGCGAGTTTATTGGGACTTAACCAACAAACGCAGCCGTATTTAGAAGGGGAAACGGAGAACGGAAAACAGATTGTGGACGGGCTTTTGGAAGCTTTTCAGCTTGTGGAAAGCGAGCTGGCTTTGGATTACGTGCCGTTGATTACGCAGGAGCGTTTGGAAACGGAGAACGGTAAGGCGGCGTACGAGCAATTCTCAAAGCCGGTATCCCGTGTATTGGCGGTGACGAATGGGCAGGGCGTGGAGCTGGCCTTTCAAATTTTTCCTACCTACTTACAAACGGACGGGAAAGAAATCACCGTAAAATACGCATATTTGCCGCAAGTAAAAGGCATTGACGAAGAAAGCGATTATCAAAGCCGCGTCAGCGTGGGCTTGATGGCTTACGGTGTGGCGGCGGAGTACTGCGCGGCGCAGGGCTTGTACGCGGAAAGCGCGTTCTGGAATAAAAAATATAAGGAGAGCATCGCAAAGGCTTGCCAAAATCCGCGCGGCGGGCGAATGCGGTCGAGAATTTGGGTATGACGAAGGGTGAAAAAAAAGTACAGTCGGCGGCGGATGGGGAGTATTCCGTTGCCGAAAAAGCGCGCTCGGTCACAGGCAAGACGACGTGGGTGGAGTACGACGGGTTTCAGCTTTTCGGGAAAAGCAAGGACAAGCTTACGGCGTGGTATAGCTTAAACTGTTGTTGCGCGGACGGAATGTTACAGCCCGGGATTGGCTACGTTACCTATTTTGACCGCTATAATCATTCGCTGCGTTGCGACGTGAACGGTCCGCGTTTGTTCTATATGGCGGATGCTTGGGGAAGCGGAGAGAACGGGTATCCGTCGCGGGAATATTTTGTGGTCAACCAAAACGGCGAAATGTTTCAATACGACCAAGAGACGGAGACGTTTGTACGCAAAGGCAAACCGGGCAAGGTAACCAAGCTTGCGGTGGCGACTGACCCGAACGGCGTTTCAAAAACTATCGTATCGGGGGAGCTGGGCGCGTATTGCGTGGATAACGGCGTGTGGACGGCTTTGCTTCAAGAAAATACGACGTCGGCGGTATGTTTTAGTCAACACCGCGTGTTCTTGGGTGTGAAACCGTGCAAGATTTTGTATAGCAATCCCGAAATTCCTTGGGATTTTACAAGCAGCTACGACGAAGGCGGTTACGTGGAATTGCCGCTCAACAAAGGGGAGATTGTGGGGCTTGTGGAATTTGGCGAATACGTATACGTATTTTTGGAACGTGCGATTATGCGCTTGAAGCCGGATGGGCTTGCCCGTAATTTCCAGATTGAAGAAATGGTGTATTCGGGCGGTTGTATTTACGAGAACTCGATGTGCGTATGCGGGAATGCGATTTTCTTTTTGAGCGAAAACGGTGTGTGCCGTTTTGACGGAAAAAAGGTGGAGTACGTGGCGCGGCATCTGCGTGTGCGGCCGAGAAAGCGATTTCCGATGTGTCAATGCGCGACGGTTGGGGAGTATTATCTTGCGCAGTATTACGAAGAAGAAACCTTCCGTTTGCCTACTGTCGCGGTGCGTGCGGACGGACAAGACGGATTTTTCACTACGAGCTTTATCGCTTTAAGCGAATGTAACCGAGTGCCGGTTTGCTTGGCGAACGGCGACGTGTCCTTGGTGACGTTCGGCGGAGATTTGTGGCACGGAGAAAAACGGATTTTTGAGAGTGAGCACGTGGATTTCGGCATAAAGAAGCGCAAGACGTTAAAATCCGTTTGTATTTATTTGCAAGGAGAAGCGGAATTCACCTTTAAAATTTCGAACGGAGAAGAGACCTTGGAGTGGTATTTTGAGGAAGCGTACGAAAAGGTGGAAATTCCCCTTTGTATGCGAGGCAAGGAATTTCAGTTGAGCTTTTTACTTGGAAAGTGCACGGTGATAAAGCGCGTGGCTTTGGAAGTGGAACAGCCGAATTGAGCGCGTTTAAAAGGAGAAAAGTATGGAAATTGACATTATCGACTATACCGACGCGCAGTTGGCGTTGCTATCGGAAGAACAGTTGCAGGAAGTGCAGGAGGCGCAAATTAAGAAAAACAGGTTATTGCGAAAGCTTGAGGATAAGCTGCAACAGGAAAAGCGGCGCTTGATTAATAACGGTATGTTTATGTCCTACGTTTGGGCTTGGACGAAGGCGTACTGGGAAAAGGCGTACGAAGAAGAAATCGGTTGGGTTCGGGACGGGCTGCTCTTTTATTTGCACTACGTGCAGGGCATTGAACAAGACGCACCCTATCCGCTGGATTATTCCTTGACCGAAGGCGAGCGTGCGCGGGCGGTGCGAGATTATTATTTGGAGACTTACGAAGACTCGATGGAGCGTTGGGAAGCATTGAAAGCCGATACGGTTGCGGCAAGATATTTGGGGCAATCGTACAAGGCGTTGTTAGACTATTTTTATCAGTTGATTTATACCGAAAGCGCGAGTTGACGGTTGGGTTTAGGTTGCGTTTGCACTCGGTTTTATCTTTATGGTGGCGATATGGTGCGTTTGCACTATGCGGTGGTGTAAAGACGGGTGTGGACGTTAGCGGGACGCGTTTTACGGCGCATATCGCAACGAAAAAGGATAAAAAGGGAAAGGCGGAGCGGAAAAGCTTCGCTTTTTTCTTGTGCGACGGCTTGACAAGGGCAGGGGGAATGGGGTATAATGGAAAACGGAAAAAGATTGCGGGGGTGTTAGTATGCCGATTATTGCTGTGAAAAAGTTGGACGAAAGGGCGGTGTTGCCTAAGTACGGCTCGGAATTTGCCGCGGGTGCGGATTTGTACGCGGTGTGCGACGGCGAAGTGACGTTTGCGCCCGGGGAAACCAAGCTTATAAAAACGGGTCTGGCAATGGAAATTCCCGAAGGCTATGCGGGGCTGATTTACGCAAGGAGCGGCTTGGCGAGCAAGCGCGGGCTTGCGCCTGCAAACAAGGTCGGGGTCGTGGACGCCGATTATCGCGGGGAAGTGATGGTGGCGTTACATAACCATTCCAACACCGAACAAACAATCTCCGCGGGAGAACGCATTGCACAGCTGGTGGTTGCGCCCTTTTTGAAGGCGACCTTTGAAGAATGCGACGAGTTGCAGGATACGGCGCGCGGTGCAGGCGGATTTGGAAGCACGGGAAAAAACTGAGCTTTGTACGATTTTTTTGCGGCGATTTTTGCAAAAGATTGCGTAAGATTTTTTAAAATGGCGCACCCAGGTATGCGTTGAGTGAAAACAGGGCAGGATTACGAAAATGTCGATGAGAATGCGAAAAAAGAGAAATTTTGAAGCGCGTATGCAGGCGTGCGGGGATTTGTTGTTGGCGCAGGGCGCAAACGGAATTTTAAATATGCAGGAAGCGGCGAAAAACTATCGGGCGTTGATTGATTTTTCGGCGACGTTCGGCGCGGAGCGTGCCGATTTGCCCGTCGCGCTGGAAATCGGTTGCGGTAAAGGCGGGTTCGTGATAGAGATTGCGCAGCGTGAGCCGAACTGCAACTATATTGCGCTGGAAAAAATGAGCAACGTTATTTTAACGCCGCTTGAAGAAGTAAAGAAACGGGGTTTGACGAATATTCGGTTTTTAAATATTCGTGCGGAGTGCTTGCCCTGTTATATTCCCGAAGGGAGCTTAGACGTTATTTACTTAAATTTCTCTACGCCGCTACCGAAGCTTGGGTACGCGACCCAGCGTTTGACCCACCGCAACTTTTTGGAAATATATAAAAAGCTTTTGAAAAAGGGCGGAAAAATCATTCAAAAGACGGACGATAGGGATTTCTTTGCGTTTTCGTTGGAAGAATATGCAGCGTGCGGATTTACTTTGGAAGAAACGACGTACGATTTGCACGAAAACGGCAATCCCGAATGGAACGTGGTAACGGAGTATGAAGCGAAGTGGGTGGAACGCGGTTTGCCCATTCATCGCGTGGTTGCCAAGCTATAAGTTTACGGAGAAGCTTGCGGTGCGTCTTGCTGCGTTTGCAGGGGCAATCCGTTTGATGAAAATAAGAAAAAATTTTGAGCCGAAAGAATTTCTAACGGTGAAAAGAGATAGGTTAAGGAAGCCCGAAGGGGGTGGCGGTAATGGAATAAACGCCTGCCCCGACGCGTGGAATTTTACGTTTTCCGTCTATGGAAAGCGCGTACTCTTTTGCCGTGCGGCGAAAGGGTATTTTTATTATTTGCCGACTTAAAGGGGTGGGCAGGTATGCGATGAATTGCTAAGGAGTAAGGTTATGGACAAGGATTTAGGTAAGCAAAACAATCGAATTGCGGTGGTGAGCATTCTCGTTGCGGATAGGTCGGTAAGCGATAAGCTGAACGGTTTGCTTTCGGAATACGGCGAGTGGATTTTGGGGCGAATGGGGATTCCGTACAGGGAAAAGGAGCTTTCCGTGCTCTCCGTGGTTTTGGACGCGCCCGTGGAAGTCACCAACGCGTTGACGGGGAAGCTTGGGCGATTGAACGGGGTTTCGGTGAAGGCTCTATTCGGGAAAATATAGGTTAAAAATGGCGAACGATTGGTGCGGAAAAAACTTCCGCGCGTGAAAGGATAAAAAGCATAGTATAAGGAGCGATTTTATGAAAAAAGCAATAAAAAAGATAGCGTTAGGCGTGGGCGCGGCGTTATGTTTTTCAGCGGCGTTTGGTTTTTCGGCGTGCGAAACGAAAGGCGGCGCAAAGGATAAAGTGTTGTTGAAGGCGTTGCCAAGTGCGCAGGCGGTGAATACGATGGAAGCGGATTATTTCCTACTTGCCGAACCCGCGGTGACGGCGCAAGCCAAGAATGGATTTGCGATTAAAGGGGATTTGCAGGCGCTATACGGCGGGGAAAAAGGGTATCCGCAGGCGGTGCTTGTGGCAAAAACCGAGCTTTTGACAAATTACGCGGGCTGGGTGGAGAATTATTTTATAAACAAGCTTGTTGAAGCGGCGGAATGGCTGAAAACGGCAAGCGGTGCGGAAGTGGTTGCTGCGGTTTCGGCGCACGTGGCGGATAACAATTACGCAACGAGCTTGAAGCCGGCCGCGCTGACGGCGGAAGCTATGGGACGGTGCGGGGTTTGGTTTGCGCACGCCGCGGATAGTAAAACGGAAGTGACGGAATTTCTTGCAGGGCTGCGCGTAGTCAATCCGATGGCGGTGGGTACGCCTACGGCCGAATTTTTTTGGCAGGGAGCGAAAGCGATTTCCGCGGTATATCCGCCCGAAAGTGAAGTGACGGTGTGTATGCCCGACGGCGCGCCTGCGTTGGCGCTTGCGAAGATGATGCGCGAAGATACCGCGGACGACGGCGTGACGTATAAGGTGTATGACCCGAGCGTGATTGCGTCCGTTCTGACCTATCAAGACCAAACGAAAAACGCGGATTTGTGCGTGCTGCCCGTGACGGCGGCAAGCAAGCTAGTCGGCAACGGCGAAAGATATAAAATGGTGGGCGTGGTAACGCACGGGAATTTGTATCTCATCTCCAAAGACGGCAAAACGCTGACGGCGGAGAATATGTCGGATTTGAAAGGGAAAAGCATCGGCGTTTTGAAAATCAATGAAGTGCCGGGGCTGACTTTAAAGGCGTTGCTCAATAAATACGGCGTGCCTTTTGAAGAAGAAAAAACAGTTTAAAGCGATGAAAAAAGTATTATTGAAAAACGGAATACAAACGCTGGCGGCGCTTGCCATTTTACTGATTGCGTGGGGGATTGCCTATTTTTGCTTAGGCAATCCGTTGCTTATTCCCGCGCCGTGGACGAGCTTGAAGGAGCTTGGAGCTTTGCTTGGCACTAGCGGCTTTTGGCAGGCGTTTGGCACGACCTTGGGCAGGACCTTTTCGGCGTTTTTGCTCTCCTTTGTATTGGCGGTGATTTTTGCGGTGATTGCGTACCTGTACCCGTCCTTTGCGGGATTTTTCACCCCGATTGCTTCGGCGATACGCTCTTTGCCCGTGTTGGCGGCGTTGCTGGTGCTGTGGACGATTTTGGGCGCGGGCGGCGCGCCTATTGCGGTGGCGTTTATGTCCTTATTTCCGATGCTTTACACGGGGATTTTGGCGGCGCTTTCGGGGATAGATAAGCACCTTATTCAGCTTAGTAAGGTATACGGCGCGTCGTGGTGGGTGCGAGTAATCCGCGTGTATTTGCCCCTTTCTTCTCCCTACGTTTTGCGAGAAGCGGGCGGCGCGGTTTCCTTTTCGTTAAAGCTCGTCGTTTCGGCGGAAGTGGTGGCGATGACGGCACGGAGTATAGGGGGCTTGATGCAGGACGCCAAGGCTTGGAGTGAAATTCCGCAGCTGTTTGCGTTGGTTACGTTCGTGTTTATCGTGGGGCTGATTTTGGAGCTGGCGACGACGGCGCTTGCCTTAAAAGCGGAAAAGTGGGTTTCGTAATCGGCGGTTTTCTATACTATGCTGAAATGCCGAAGAGAAAGTTGGGTTTAACCCGACTTTTTTCTTTTTAATCGCTTGATTATATCGATAATTTGTAGTATAATAAAGAAAAAACGTAAGGGGTATTTTTATGGAAAACGCAAAAATGGAACGGGATTTGAAAGAAAATAAGGAGCCGCAAAAAATTTCCAAGGCGACGTTGGCGCGTATGCCGTTGTACTTGCATTTTTTGCAGGAAGAAAGTTCCAAGGGCGCGCAATACATTTCTTCGACGGTGATTGCGCAAAATATTTCCGTATCGTCGGTGCTTGTACGAAAGGATTTGGCGTTCGTTTCGTCCGAAGCGGGCAGGCCGCGCTTGGGCTTTGCGATCAGCCGCCTTATCGTGGATATCGAAAAGTTTTTGGGCTACGATAATTTGTCCGACGCCATCATCGTTGGCGCGGGCGGCTTGGGTAGAGCGTTTTTGGGCTACGAAGGGTTTAAAAGCAACGGATTGAGTATCGTTGCGGCATTTGATATTTCCGAAAAGCTGATCGGCACGACCGTGGCAGGAAAAAGAATTTTGCCCCTTTCGGAGCTGGATAGCTTTGTGAAGGAACACAAAATCCGTATCGGGATTATTACCGTACCCAAGGCGGCGGCACAAGGGGTTTTGAATAAAATGGTGGGGGCAGGTATCCAAGCAATTTGGAATTTTGCGCCCGCGCCCTTGCGTGTGCCTAAGGAAATCGTATTAAAAACCGAAGATCTGGCGGCTTCGCTTGCGATGCTGGCAGGGAAACTGTACAAGCTGCACGACGAGTAATAACCGCTCGTCTTTTTCCGCTTTCTACGGCGCGGCGACGCGGTAGGGGGGATTTATGATAGACGGAAAAGAAAATGCGGCTATGCGCGCGGAAGAAGAACTGCGCGTATTGATGAAAAAAACGCGCGCGGCGCAAGCGGAGTACGCTACCTATTCGCAGGAACAGGTGGACGAGATTTTCCGCGCGGCGGCGACGGCGGCAAACGGCGCGAGAATTGCGCTGGCGGAAATGGCGGTTTCGGAAACGGGTATGGGTGTTTTTGAAGACAAGGTCTTAAAAAATCACTATGCCGCCGAATATATTTACAACCGCTATAAAAATGAAAAGACTTGCGGTGTAATCGAACGCGACGAAGCGGGCGGTTATACGAGAATAGCCGAATCGATAGGGGTTGCGGCGGCGGTAATACCCACCACCAACCCTACCTCGACGGCTATTTTTAAGTGCTTGATTTGTTTAAAAACGCGGAACGGCTTGATTATGTCGCCGCATCCGCGCGCGAAAAACTGCACGATTGCGGCGGCGAAAATTGTGTTGGAAGCGGCGGTGCAGGCAGGTGCGCCCAAGGATATTATCGGGTGGATTGACGAGCCGTCCGTGGCGTTGTCCGCTGCGTTGATGAAGGAAGCGGATATTATTCTTGCAACGGGCGGCCCTGCAATGGTGCGCGCGGCGTACTCGTCGGGTAAGCCTGCCATCGGCGTGGGCGCAGGGAATACGCCCGCCGTGTTTGACGAGAGTGCGGATATTCGCGCGGCGGTTTCGTCCGTTATCCATTCCAAAACCTTTGATAACGGCGTGATTTGCGCTTCCGAGCAAGCGGTGGTGGTCGTACAATCCATTTACGAGCGGGTGAAAGCGGAAATGCAGGCGCAGGGCTGTCGGTTTTTGAGTAAGGCGGAAGCGGATAAATTGCGGAAATTTACCTTTCCCGACGGAAAGCTGAACGCGCAGGTCGTGGGACAAAAGGCGGCGCGGATTGCGGAGCTTTGTGGCATACAGGTGCGCGATGAAGATAAAATTTTGGTGGTAGAAGTCAAGGACGTAACGGCGAAAGAGCCATTTTCGGGCGAAAAGCTTTCGCCCATTCTTGCGATGTATAAGGCGGACGATTTTGCGGACGCGTTGGATAAGGCGGACGCCTTGGTCCGCGGCGGCGGCTTTGGGCATACGGCGTCCATTTATATCGACGAGCGGGCGGCGAAGGATAGGCTGGACGCGTTCTGCGCCAAGATGAAAACCTGCCGTATTCTCGTCAACACGCCTGCGGCGCAGGGCGGTATCGGGGATTTGTATAACTTCCGTTTAACGCCGTCGCTGACGCTGGGGTGCGGGTCTTGGGGCGGCAACAGCGTTTGCGAAAACGTGGGTGTGCAGGAGCTATTGAACGTGAAAACGGTTGCCGAGCGGCGGGAAAATATGCTATGGTTTCGCGCGCCGCAAAAGGTGTATTTCAAGCGCGGCTGTTTGCGGCCTGCCTTAGAGGAGCTGGGCGAAAGCGTATACCGCCGCAAGCGTGCCTTTGTGGTTACCGACGGTTTTTTATATCGCAGCGGCGTGTGCAAAAAGGTGACGGATATTTTGGACGGCTTGGGAATTACGCACACCGAATTTTTTGAAGTGACCCCCGACCCCACGCTTGCTTGTGCGCGCGAAGGAGCGCGGCGTATGCTGGATTTTGCACCCGACGTGGTCGTGGCGGTGGGCGGCGGTTCGCCGATGGACGCGGCAAAGGTGATGTGGGTGTTGTACGAACACCCCGAAGCGGCGTTTGCGGACTTGGCGATGCGGTTTATGGATATTCGTAAGCGGGTATACGGCTTCCCCGAAATGGGCAAAAAGGCGTTATTCGTCGCAATCCCTACCACGGCGGGCACGGGGAGTGAAGTCACTCCTTTTGCCGTTATCACGGACGAGCGTACGGGCGAAAAATATCCGCTTGCCGATTATGCTTTGATGCCAACGATGGCGATTTGTGACCCCGATTTGATGACGGATATTCCCCCGTCGCTGACGGCGAACGCAGGCTATGACGCGTTATCGCACGCTATGGAAGCGGTGGCTTCGCTGTTGGCGTCCGATTTTACAAACGGGTTTGCTTATGAAGCGATTTCGTTGTTAATCGAATACCTGCCTGCCGCATTTACCAAAGGCGGGAAAGATTTGTTGGCGCGGGAAAAGGTGGCAAACGCAGCAACGATGGCGGGTATGGCGTTTGCAAACGCATTTTTGGGCGTGTGCCATTCGATGGCGCATAAGCTGGGCGCGCGTTGGCATTTGCCGCACGGTATGGCGAACGCTCTGTTGCTTATCGAGGTGATGAAATTCAACGCTGAGCCCGTGCCTGAAAAGATGGGCACCTTTCCGCAGTACGCCTACCCCGATTGCTTAGCGAGATATGCCAAGGTGGCGCGCTACGTAGGCGTGCGGGGGAAGACGGACAAGGAGCTGTTTGAAGGCTTGATTGCCAAACTGGAAGCGCTTCGGGATAGCTTGGGCTTGCCAAGCAGTATTCAAGCCGCGCTTGGCGATCGGGTAACGGAAAAAGAATTTTTGGCGGAGCTGGATAAATTGAGCCGCGACGCCTTTGACGATCAATGTACGGGCGCAAACCCGAGATACCCGCTTGTTTCCGAAATTAAGGAAATGTATAAGCGCGCGTATTATGGAAGGGAATAAGATTAAGCTATAAGTTTTAACACCGCAAACCCATACAGCCCGTACGCTTCGTTAAAGAACGGACGGCAAAGTGGTAATACTGGGTCAAGGCTCAGCCCCCCTTAATAAAAACTTGTTCAACACCGCAAACCCATACCACCCGAACGGCATATCCAAGAACGGACGGCAAAGTGGTAAGGTTGCCTGCAAGCTCAGCTTGCTTCACAAGGAATGTTTCATAAAAAACCCGTATGCGCAACCGTGCATACGGGTTTTTTCTCGCGCCAACAAGTAATTTCTCGTCCCCGTTCGTTATATATATAGTTTAGTTCGCGCGCGCGCGAAATACCCCGCCTATGCTCTCTCCAAATAAAATAATACAGATAATACAGTTTTTTGTAAAAAGTACTTGACAATAGGCAAAAGCCGTGGTATACTGCATATAGATAGTACAGATAATACAGGACGTAAATGCGTCTTGGCAGCGAACGAAAAGCGGAAAGCAGGGCTTTGCGTTCGGTTGCAAACAAAAAAGAAAAAAGGGGGGAGCGTAAATGGGTTTTGGAAAAGTGAACGTTTACGAAACGCTGGTCAACGAGCTAAAACACCTAATAGAAATCGGCGCGTTGAAGCAGGGCGAAAAGCTTCCGTCCGTGCGAACGTATGCCGTAGATAGGCGGGTAAATCCCAACACCGTAGCAAAAGCGTACGCGGCGTTGGAAGCGGACGGGTATTTGCGCGTACAGCCCAAGCAAGGGGCGTACGTGTGTTACGGCGACCCGCAGGAAAAGCCGCTTGACGAAGTGGAACAACAGGTGCTGCGCTGGAAGGCGGCGGGCGTGCAAAAAGAACGGTTGGAAAGCATACTTGCACAAGTGTACGGAGGTGAAAACGTATGATTGAGATTAAGAATTTACGCAAAAGCTACGACGGCAAGACGGACGTATTAAAAGAAATGACGGTGACGATTGCCGATTCTAGCGTATTCGGGCTGGTCGGGATCAACGGTTCGGGCAAATCGACGTTACTGCGTTTGATTTCGGGGGTGATGCGCGCCGACCACGGCGAGATCCTTATCGACGGCGAAGACGTGTTTGAAAACGAAAAGATTAAGAAGCAAATCTTTTTCTTGCCCGACGATCCGTATTATACGTCCAACGTATGCGCGCAGGAGCTTGCCGATTTATACCGCGCGACGCACGATTTCAACGAAGAAATTTTTCAAAGCTATTTACAGCGGTTTTCGTTGGACCCGAAAAAGCCTATCCGCAACTTTTCCAAGGGGATGAAGCGGCAGGTATTCGTATCGCTTGCCATCGCGGTGCAGCCCAAATATTTGTTGCTGGACGAAGCGTTTGACGGGCTGGACCCGCTGGCGCGGTTCACTTTAAAGCGTACCTTAGCGCAAATGGTGGAAAAATATAACACGACGGTGATTATTTCCAGCCATTCCTTGCGCGAGCTGGAAGATTTTTGCGATAGCTATGGAATTCTCGACCACGGCAAGATGACCTGCTCGGGGGATTTGGAAGAAAGCATTGAAAGGGTACATAAATTCCAAGCGGCGTTTGATAGAGAAGTGAGCGCGGAAGAGCTTTCTTTCTGTATCAACGTTTTGAAGACGGGCAGAGTAATCCAAATGACGGCGCGCGGGGAAAGCGAAGAAATTTTGCAAAAAATCAAGGCGCTTAATCCCTTGTTTGTGGAAGAAATCGCGATGGATTTTGAAGAGCTTTTCATCGGGGAAGTACAATCCAGGGGGTATCTCAAATGAAGAAATATTTCTTGTATGAACTGAAAAAAGCCAGATGGCAGTTGATTATTATTTCCGCGATTTGCACCATTTTATTCGGAACGATTGCGGCGGTAATGCCGAATTCGTTGTCTTATAGCGTCGAAGGCACGCCATCGGCAATAACGAATCCGCCGTTGATCGGCGGGATAGGGGGCGCGATGACCCTGATGTGCTTTATTGCGCCTGTGCTGGTATATGCATTTAAGATGAATAAGCGGTGCGTGGATTGCTATTACGCGTTGCCCTTGAAGAAAACCAAGCTGTATTTTGTGAAAACGATCATCGGTTTGCTGCTGGTATTGGTTCCGTTTACGATGGCGTATTGGGTAACCTTTCTCATTTACTTAATCCGTCCGAACAACCCCTACGATATGGTGTGGTTCGTGCCCACGTATTTCGGCTTGCTGTTCTTCGGCATTTGCTTATTCGGCTATAACGCGTTTGCGTTTACCCGCGCAAATTCCGTGGCGGACGGCGTGGTGTTTATGATCGGCTATCAAGCGGTGATGATTTTAGTGGCGCTCATACCCTTTATTTGGAGCAGTGGGAAATTGATTTCCGTGCGCTACTTATTGGATTTCGTGCCCGAGTGGGGGGCGAGCATCTTCACTTCGAATATGGAAGCGCTAGTGTGCGAGTCACAATTATCACAGACGATTTTAAGCCAATTAGGCTTGAAGATGACGGCGATGACCTTTATTATGCCTTTGCTTCGCGGTGCGGCGGGCTACGGCTTGATGTTCTTCCTTTTGAAATACGACAAGGCGGAAGCTTCCCAGCAGGTTTGCGAATCCTGGTTTGGCTATAAAACGCTCATTCCCATTTTTGCAGGGACGATTATCGGGCTTCTCGTGGGCACGATTGCGCAGCTTTCGCTTTCCGTAGCCGTGGTTATCTTCGTTATGTTTTCCGTGCTGGCGTTCGTATTGACCATCGTTTGGCGCAGGAAGTTCGTGTTTGGAAAAACAGGCTGGACCGTATTTGGGGTCAGCTTGGGCGCAGGCTTGCTGATTGCCGTGGTGACGGCGTTGATACTTTAAGCGTAAAAGAAAAAACGCTCCGTTCGGGGCGTTTTTCCTTATCTTAAAACGGAGCGAAAGTTATTGACAAAGCGGGGGAAAGGTGTTATACTGAAGCTATGTTGAACTTACGGGATTTTGCGCAAAAGAGAATATGCGTGGCAATCAGCGGCGGAGTGGATTCCGTCGTTTTGCTGCACTATTTAAAAACGCAGGCGGCGGCTTGCGGCTTTGCCGTGTCGGCGGTGCATTGCGAGCACGGAATCCGCGGCGAAAACAGCCTTGCGGATATGCGCTTTACGCAGGATTTATGTAAGGAATGGGGGGTGCCTTTGACGGTGTTCCGCGCGGATTGTCCCACACTTGCACAAACGAAAAAATGCAGCTTGGAAACGGCGGCGCGCGAGTTTCGCAGGGAATGCTTCGCGCGGCTTATCCAAAGCGGGGCGGCGGATTTTATCGCAACGGCGCACCACGCTTTGGACGAAGCGGAAACCGTTTTGTTCCGTTTGGCGCGCGGCGCTTCGCTTTCGGGCGCGAAAGGAATGACGGCACAAGACGGGTGGCTGATTCGCCCGATTTTGGGCTGGCCCAAGGCGGAAATTTTGTCCTACGCGGCGGAAAAGGGGCTTGCCTACCGCGTGGACGAAAGTAATTTGGAAAGGGAGTACACCCGCAACAAGCTGCGTTTGGATATTTTGCCGAGCTTAGAAGAAGCCGTTCCCGGCGCAAGCCGTAATTTGGCGGCGTTTGCGCTGCGTGCGGCAGAGGACGACGAAGCGTTGTATGCGTTTGCCAAAGAGCTTATTACCCGTACGGACGAAGGGGTTTTGGTTGCCTTTTGTGACAAAGCCCCCATTTTCCGCAGGGCGTGTCTTTTGGCGCTCAAAGGCTTGGGCGTGGAAAAGGATTATACGGCGGCGCACCTTGGCGCGGCGTTCGATTTACAAAAAGTAGAGCGCGGCGCAAAGCTGGATTTGCCCGTAAACACGGAAGGGATAAAAACGGAGAACGGCATTTTGTTCCGCGTAAAATTTGAAGAAGTATTTTTGCCGAAAACGGCGGAGCAGCCCTTTGATTTTTCGGGCTTTGACGGGGGCAGGTACGAGATGCGTTTATCTTTTCAGCCGATAGACGAACAGGGCGCGTGGGGCAAGGTATTGCGTGTGGACGCGGAAAAAATTCCGCAGGGCGCAAGCTTCCGTTTCCGTAAGGACGGGGATAGTATCCGTGTGTTCGGCGGGGATAAAAAGAGCTTGAAAAAGTTTTTAAACGAAAGAAAAGTCCCCGTGCAGGAGCGGGAATATCTGCCGCTTATTGCCAAGGATAACGAAGTACTTATCGTTGGCGGCGTGGAAATTTCCAGCATTTTAAAGGTGGACGAAAACACGAAAAAAACGTTATACGTGGCGCTTTATAAAAAATTTTCGTCAAACGCTTGACAAGCGGATTTTTAGGGCTTATAATAGAAACAACAACGTAAAGGAGTTATCGTAAAAGGAACTATGATTATTATTCGTCTTTGAAGAAAAAAAGTAGGAACAGTAGATTCGCCCGAGCAGGGCGTTTTCCGCTTGCATTTTTTCAGATTTGACGATAGATTACGATAGCGACGGGTGTAAAAGGAATAGTACGTCTTTTTTTGCGCGTGTGCGGACGGTTCGTCAGGTCTGCATACGCGCTTTTCGTTTGCAAAAAAGCGCGGGTATTCAGGAGATAATATGAGAGAAATTTTTAAAGAAATTAAAAAATATGCGTGGGCGCTGGCAGGCACGTTTGTGCTTTACGTGCTTTCCACGCTGTGTATGGTGGCGTTGCCTACGCTGATGACGAGCGTAGTGGACAACGGTATCAACGCGGGGAATATGCGTTACGTGTACATAGCCTGCGCGTTGATGGCGGCGGTAACCGTGCTTGACGTCCTTTTTAGCGTATTTGCTTATAAATTAGGGAATAAAGCCTTTTTGGGGTTTAGCCACGATTTGCGTACGCGGGTGTTTGGGAAGATACTGACGATGCCGCCCAAAACGTTGAAAAAATACGGCGCGGGCGGGCTGCTGACCCGCTCTTTAGACGACGTAGACCGCATCGGCGACGTGGCGGGTACGGTGTTGTCGGTTTTTGCAACCATTCCCGTCACCTTGATTGCGGGGACGGTGCTGGCGTTCCGTAAATCGCCGCTGCTTGCGGGGGTGCTTTTGGCGTTTACGCCCGTGGTCGTGCTCGTCGTTTTTTTGTGCGGACGGAACACGCATAAGCATTGGAACGTAGCGGAAGAAGAAATCGACAAGCAAAACGCTTTAATTCGCGCGCGCTTATCGGGGATACGCGTGGTGCGGGCGTTTAATCAAGAAGGCACGGAGCAGGCAAAAATTGAAGCCGCAACTCGGCGTATGTCCAAAAGTATGGTACGCGGCAATATGCGTGCGGAGCTGATTGCGCCTATTTCCACGTTTGTGCTGAACGCGGCTACCGTGTTAATTATTGCAATCGGCGCGAAGCAAATCACGGAGCCGAACACCTTGCTTACGGCAGGCGGGGTGTTGGCGGTAATTGAGTACGTGGGTATGATTACGTCGGGAATTTTAAGCGTGTCCTACTTCCTGTCTGAAATTCCGCGTTTCCGTACGAATTGCGGACGCGTGTCCGAAATTTTACACGCGGAAAACGAAAACGACGGCTACGGCGCGGACGAGTTGGAAGCGGACGGCAGTATACGCTTGGAAAACGTCGGTTTTTCGTACACGGGCGACGGGCTTGCCCTTTCGGGCGTGACCGCGCGTATCGAAGCGGGGGAAACGGTGGCGTTTATCGGCGGTACGGGCTCGGGAAAAAGCACGCTGGTGCGGCTTTTGTGCGGACTGGATAAACCGACGGAGGGCGAGATATATTTCGGCGAAAAGGATATTTCTTTGTACTCGCCTGCACAGGTGCGCAAGCATATTTCCTGCGTAAAGCAGCGGGACGTAGTGTTTTCGGGCGCGCTGAAAGGGAGCGTCGACGCACAGGCGCACACGGACGAGGAAGTGCTTTCCGCCCTTTCGGACGGGCAGCTGCAAGCCTTTTTAGAAGAAAAAGAAGAAGGCTTAGATTACCTTATTAAGGAGCGGGGCAGCAATCTTTCGGGTGGACAAAAACAGCGTGTTTGTATTGCGCGCGCGTTATTAAAGGACGCGTCCGTGTACGTGTTTGACGACAGCTTTTCCGCCTTGGATTTCTTGACGGAAGCTCGGCTTCGCGCCGCGCTAAAAGCTCGCCTTGCGGGAAAAACGCAAATCATCGTCACGCAGCGTGTATCCACGGCAAGCACTTGCGATAAAATTTTGGTGTTTGACGGCGGAAGGCTTATTGCCGTCGGGCAGCACGAACAGCTTTTGCGCTCTTGCGCTCTGTACCGTGAAATTCATCGTTCGCAAACGGGGGAGAATATCAATGAAACGGAAAACGAATAATACGGGCGCGCTTTGGGCGCTTGGGAAAATGACGCGCGACCTTTCCGCAATCAAGCTTTGGCTTTTTGCCATCGTGGTCTGCGCGCTGGGGGTAATTGCGTGCAACGTGATTGCGCCCGACCTTTTGGGGGCTTTGGTAGGGGATATCAACGATTTTTCTTTATCCGACGGGGACGCGCAAGCGTTTTTGAAGGGGTTGATAAAACCCATTGTCTTTCTACTGATCACCTATGCCTTTTACGCGGTATTTTCGCTGGGGAAAGCCTTTTTTATCACCAACGCAATGACCAACAAAATCACGGCGGGAAAGCGTATTCAGCTTGCGGATAAAATTGCGCGCCTGCCCCTTTCGTACTTGGATAAAACGACGACGGGGGAAATGCTTTCGCGTGTGCATAGCAACGTGGGCGCGATGGGCGGGAATATTCAAGAAACCATCGACGTCGTGATTATGGGCGGCTTGCAAATGCTGGCAATGACGGTGATGATGTTGCGCGAAAACGCGTTGATAGCGGCAATCGTGGTGCTTTTGACCCCGCTTTCCGCAGTCATCGCTACGGTGATAGCAAAAAAGAGCGCGAAATATTACAGTAAGCTTTGGGACGAATACGACGCCATTTACGCGTATGCGGAAGAAACGTACGGCGGCTTGGAAACGGTGAAAAATTTCGGTATGGAAGCCCGCCGCTTGGAAGAATTTTCGGCAATCTCTAAGCGGCTTTCGGAAATCGCGAACAAGGCGAATTTTCTTTCGTCGCTGGTGCAGCCCGTGGTGGGGTTCGTCAACCATTTATCCTTCATTGTCGTGTGCCTTTTGGGCGGATACTTGTCCGTCAAGGGAAAAATGGACGTGGAAACGGTGGTTACGCTCGTGTTATATTCTAAAAACTTCTCGCAGCCTTTAATGCTGATCGCCAACGGATTTTCGTCCGTGCAGCTTTTAAGCTCGTCCGCGAAGAAGGTATACGAATTTTTGGACGAGAAGGAAATGTCGGTGGAAACGCAAAGCTTTTCTTCGCCCGTACGCGGCGACGTGCGCTTTGAAAACGTGGAATTTGCGTATACGGAAAACAAACCCGTGATCAAGGGGCTTTCGCTGCAAGCGGCGGCGGGAGAAAAGGTTGCCATCGTTGGACCTACGGGCGGCGGGAAGACGACGCTCGTCAATTTGCTGATGCGCTTTTACGAGCCGCAAGCGGGTAAAATTTATTTGGACGGAAAGGACATTTCGCAAATCAATCGCGAAGCCCTGCGGGAAAACGTTTCGATGGTGTTGCAGGACACTTGGCTGTTCGACGGTACGGTGGCGGAAAATATTGCCTACGGTAAGGCAGGCGCGACGCGGCAGGACGTAGAACGCGCGGCAAAATCGGCGTATGCGGACGCGTTTATTGCCTTGCTGCCCAACGGCTATGATACCCGTTTAACGGACGCAACCGCGCTCTCCGGCGGACAAAAACAGCTTTTGACGATTGCGCGCGCTTTTCTTTCGGATAAGCCCGTACTCATTTTGGACGAAGCGACGTCCGACGTGGATACGCGTACGGAAATCTATATTCAAAAAGCAATGGAAAGGCTGCAACGGAAAAAGACTTGCTTTATCATTGCGCATCGGCTTTCCACCATCGTGCACGCCGATAAAATCTTGGCGATAGACAAAGGGGAAATCGTCGACGTCGGCACGCACGGGGAATTGCTGCAAAAGGGGGGCTTCTATGCGGAGCTTTGGCGTAGTCAATACGCGCAGGCATAAACGGCGAATAAGGATAAAAAAGAGCGGCGCAGCCTTAATGGCTGCGCCGCTCTTTCTTTCTATTCGTGCTTTTACGGTGTGAAGCTTACGCTTTATAATAGGAAACCGTGTCCAAAGTGTAATAAATTTCGCCCATAGTGTAGGCAAGGGGAGTGGTTACCTTTAAAATCAAATTGCGATAAGCGTTGTTTCTGGGGTCCTTGCCTTTTGCAAACTTAACCACCTGCGTACCGCCCGAATTTTTCTTATCCAAAACAATTTTCGCTGTGCGGCAAAGAATATCTCTGGATGCTTTGACGGGATTTTTGTCCGTGTCGATAAGGGTATAATCGAAGGTTTCCGTCGCTTTATCTTCGGCGTCCTTGAAGCTGAATTTCACCTTTTCCGTCGCTTCGGTAAACGCGCTGTAGCTTTGCAAAGTTGCGGAAGACGCGTCGGACGAAAACGCGCGGACGGCAACGAGAATTTGTTCGTTATCGATAAAGGTATAATCCTTATCGAACGAGAATCCGTCTTTTATCGCAATGGTTTTCGTTTTGGTGGCGTCCTTTTTATCGGGGACGGTGTACGAACCGACGATGCTGCCCTTGGCTTTCGTTTCGTGATAGGTTACGTCGTAATCGTAGGAAACCTTGACGTAGCAATCGTCTACCTTCTTAAAATCCCCGCTGCGCGGCGTGTGGCTGACCATTTCCTTATGCGCGGAAATGGGGCGAAGAGCTTCGTTTGCCTTTTTAAAGGTGACGGCGGTTTTTGCCGTGTCCGTTTGGACGGCAGTAGCTTCGCCGAGCGTGAACGTAGCCGTTACGCTTAAATCGGTGGCAAAGGTATACACGCTTTCGGTGGGGTTATATTCAAGCGTCGTCGTAAACGTGCCGCTGTATTCTACGGTATAGTTGGTATAGCCCGACTTGGTGCTTTTGGACGAAACGAGATAATTTGCCTGCTCGTAGATGGTTTCTTCGTCGAGCGAGTCGTAATTCCAGTAGGGTCCAAAAACCACGGTTTTGTCGCCGCAGGCCGCAAAGGTGGTTACCGCAAGCGCCAAAGCGAGTACGGGAAGAAGTTTTTTTGCTTTCATTGGGTGTTGCTCCAAAGGATTTTTACTTTTTTACTCTATCATTATAGCACATAATTTTCAATTTGTAAAAACAAAATATCGTTTTCTTGAAAATTCTTGTGAAAAATAGCTGAAAAATTCCCTGCAAGTATGCTATAATAGTAAAGAAGAAAAGAAAACGGGGGTGTTTTTTCGGTGAATGCGGTAATCAAAGCGTATACCCTTTCCGAATGTATGGACGCGATGGCGCAATACGCGCAAGCGTACGAGCAAACGGGCGGAAAAAATATTATCTTTTGCGAAGACAGGCTGACTTTGATTGCCGAGCGCGCTTTGCTCAAAAGAATGGGCGGTACGTTCGATACGTCCGTTTCCACGTTCGCGCGCTTTTTAAAAGCGGAAGAGCAAGCCGTTAGCAAGCAAGGCTCGGTAATGGCGGTGGGGGAAGTGATGACCCGTTTACAACGCGAAGGGGCGTTGAAATGCTTTACGTCCATTTCCGGCGTGGGTAATAACGCGCGGTGCATTTACGAAACGCTGGCGCAGATGTCCGCTTCCGAAGTAACGCCCGAGGTCTTACGCCAAAGCCTTGCGCTGTTGCCCGAAGATACGTTAAAGCGTAAAATTTCCGACCTTGCCTTAATTTACGAAGGCTATAACGCCTTTTTGCAGGAAAAAGGCTTGTTGGACGAGAGTAAGTATTTGACGTTGTTGCCCAAACGCATACGCGCCGAAGGGTGCTTGCGCGGGTATAACGTGTTTTTCCTTTGCTACAATTCCTTTACGGCGCAGGCGCGGGAAACCATTCGCGCGGCGTTGGAAACGGCGGATAACGTCGTGGGCATATTTTGCGCGGGGGAAGAAGAGCTTTATACCAACCGCGCGGCTTCGGCGTTTGAAAGCGTGTGCGCGGAATACGGAAAATTTTCCGTGCGGAGCTTAGGCGAACCGCTCACGGCGGACGCGGAAGCTTTACGCAAGGGCTTATTTAACCCTATCCGCGCCAAGGAAAAGAGAAAAACCACGAATATTACGCTGTTTGAAGCGCGCAACAAAACGGAAGAAGCGGAGTTTGTGGCTACGAAAATTCGCCGCGAAATCACGGAAAATCCGTCTGCGCGGTATCGGGATTTTTCCGTGCTCGTACCCAGCGTGGACGAGTATGCTTTGCCCTTGAAAAAGGTGCTGACGGAGTATGGTATTCCCTACTTTATCGACGAGAAGAAGTCGTTAAAACGCCATCCGCTGGCGCAGTTTTTGCTCGATTGCTTTCGTGTGGTGCGGGAGCGGTTTTCGCCGCAATCGGTGCAGGCGCTTACGCAAAATATCTTTTTCGGCGATAGCGATAACTACCGCAACTATCTGTTAAAATTCGCCAACTATCGCGGCGGAGCGAAGCGGGCAATTAAGACGGGAGATACGGTGCAGGGGTATTCTTTTGACGAACTGGAAAGCTGCCGTGCACGCTTGCTTTTGGCTACGCAAAACATTAAAGCAAGGGGGCAGGGACGAGATTACTGTGCCGCAGTAGAAAAAATTTGCATAGATTTCGGCGTGGAAGAAAGGCTGAAAACGTTGGGCGACGAGCTGGGCGATATCGCGTATCAAGGCTACCTTTCGCAAATTTCGCGCGCGTTGGGGGAACTGCTTGCCGAAGCCAAGCTTTTAACGGGCGATAAGGAGCTGACGGCGGCGGAATTTGAAGCGGTGCTGCAAGACGGGCTGGACGCGACGGAAATTTCGCTTATCCCTTTGAAGTCGGACGCGGTGTTCATCGGCAGTATTTCGGATAGCCGCATCGAAAAGGCGGACGTGTTGTTTGCGATGGGCATGACGGACGCCGTGCCGGCAAACGCTTCGGATACGGCAATCGTTTCGGATAAAGAAATAGAACGGCTTGCGCAGGTGCAGGCGTTGTTAGAGCCCACGGTTGCCGAAGTCAATTTGCGCGGCAGGGAAAGCGTATGCTTGAACCTGTGCGCATTTACGCATAAGCTGTATTTGTCCTACCCTTTGGCGGCGGACGGCAGCGAGCCTGCGGTGAGCGAGATTTTCCGCGACGTGGACGGGCTGTTCGTGGGGATAGACGGGAAGAAATTGCCCCGCCGTAAAGAGATGGAAGAAGGGGATTTTCCCTATCGGTGCGCCGCGCCCGCGCCTGCCGTTCGTCAGCTTTTGACGGAGAACGGCGATTATTTGGAAAGACGCACGGGCGAGCGGAGAAAATTCTCGTCTCTTTACACGGCTTTGGATAAGCTGGGCGTACAGCAGGGCAAGGACTATTTGCAGGAAGATAGGGGGCAGGTATGCGTTGAACGCGGCGAAGAACTCTTTTTTAAAGACGGAAAGGTTTCGCCTACGGCGCTAGAAGAATACTTCGGCTGTCCGTTCCGTCATTTTGCCGAGCGCGGGTTGGGCTTGAAGGAGCGGGAAGAAGCGGCGGTGTTGGCCGTGGATACGGGCAACTTTATCCACGACCTATTGCAAAAGGCGACGGAAAAAATCGACGAGATGCCGGACGAAAACGCAATACGCGCTTACGCGGCGCAGCTTGGCGGCGAAATGCTGAAAAAATCCATTTATGCGATGCAGCAGGAAACGAAATCGGGAGAATATTTTACCGAAAAGCTGTTAAAGGAAGGGGTGGACGTCGTTGCGGCGGCGTATCGTCAGGTAAAAAATTCGGCGTTCGCCATAGAAAAAACGGAATATAACGTGCAGTCGGATATTTTTCGCGGCAAGGTGGACCGCGTAGACGGCACGGAAAAATATTTGCGGGTAATCGACTATAAAACGGGCAAAATCGACGATAGTGCAAACGCGTATTACGCGGGGCAAAAAATGCAAATGCAGCTGTATATGTCCGAGCTGAAAGGGGAGCGTATCCCCGCGGGCGTCTTTTACTTCCCTGCTTCCGTGGAGTACGTAGACGAAGACGAAGGGCGGTTCCGTATGAAGGGATTTTTAAACGGGGATTTGGACGCGCTCCGTTGCGGAGATCTGCATTTGACGGAAGAAAAAAAGAGCGAATATTTTCCCGCTTCGCTGAAAAACAGCGGTGCGGCAAAGCGCGTGATGGACGAGCAGACCTTCCGCGACTTTTTGGATTATTCCGTGTTGGCGGCAAGGCAGGGCGCGCAGGAGCTGAAAGACGGCTTTATTGCGCCGACGCCGTATGCGGGCAACTGCGAATACTGTAAGTACGGCGGGCTTTGCGGGTTTAATAAAGACGCCGCAAGCGAGCGCAAGGAAAAGACGATTGACCCCAAGACGATAGCGAAAATCGCGCGGGAAGCGCGGGACGGAAAGGAGAAATAAGCGATGGCGGAAGAAAAGAAAAGGGAAGAAGTGCAAAACGAAAGCCGTTTTACGCCCGAACAGGAAGCCGCTATCAATGCGCGCGGAAAGGTGATTGTGTCCGCTTCGGCAGGGAGCGGAAAAACCACCGTGATGATAGAACGGATTATTCGTTTGATACAATCGGGTGTGGGCGTGGACGAAATTCTTGCCGTTACCTTTACGAAAAAGGCGGCGGCGCAAATGAAGGAAAAGCTCAGCAAGGCGTTGATTAAAAGTATCAACGACGAAGCGACTTCCCCTGCACAGCGCGAAATGCTGAGAAAACAGCTGCCCAAGGTGAGCGGCGCGGATATTTCCACAATACACTCCTTTTGCTCCAAGCTTATCCGTTCCCACTTTTACGCGGCGGGCGTAGATAACGCTTTCCGTGTGATCGGCAGCGACGACGCGGACGGTATGGCGTTGCAAAACGAAGCTTTGGATCAGCTTTTGGAAGAAGGGTATGAAGCGCAGGACGAAGCCTTTTTTCATCTTTTGTCCGTGTACTGGCGGAAAAAGAGCGACAACGCGCTCCGTCGTATTTTTTTAGAAACGTACGATCCGTTGCGCAGCCGCGCCGATTACAAAGCGTACTTGGAAAATTCTAAGCATTACGACGAGCAAACCTTCGACGCGATTTGTAGGGATTTGTATGATAGCTTCCGCAAGAAATGCGCCTATTATCAAGTGCGCTTAGAAGAAGAATTACGCTTTTTTGCCGAACAAAACCGCTTGACCGGTAAGCTGGTGGAGGTAGACGGAGTGCTCACGCAAAAGGGCGGAGATTGTCTTAATCAGTTCGCCTTAGCGGACGAGCTTTGCTTATGGCTGAAAGACGTATGCGCCGCCCCCGACTACTTTGCAATGCGCGGCGTGGTAAAGCCCACGTTTACGCAAAACCGCGGCGGTAAGAAAACTCCCGAACAGGCGTTGCACACGCAAAGGCTGGCGTTCTTGCGCGAAAGGGTGCTCAAAGCCTATGAAGACGAATTTTCCAAGCGGCTTGACCGCGACGAGGAGCTTGCGCGGTTTTTACAATCGGGCAAAACGGCGGCGGCGCTTGCCAAATATCTTTTGTTATACGACGAGAAATACACGCAGTTAAAAACGGAGCGCGGCTTGCTCGACTACAACGACTTGGAGCATAAGGCGTTGGAGTTGTTGCGTCAGGACGAGATTCGCACGGAAATGCAGGCGAAATACCGCTTTGTGTTCGTGGACGAGTATCAAGACGTCAATCCCGTGCAGGACGAAATCGTTTCGTTGGTCAGCGGGGACGAGCTTTTCCTTGTAGGGGATATGAAGCAGGCGATTTACGGCTTCCGCGGCAGCAATTCGGGCATTTTCAAGGCGAAGCAGGAAGCCTTTAAAAGGACGGGCACGCCTTTGGTGATGTCGAAAAATTTCCGTAGCGCGGACGAAGTGCTCGGCGCGGTCAACGCGCAATTCCTTTTGGCGATGACGGAGCAAACCTGCGGTATTGATTACGCCCAAGAACAAATGGTCAAGGGCAACGCAAAATACCCCGACGGCAGCGGCAAGGTGTGCGTGCATTTTTTCGGCAAGGAAGAAGAAAAGGCAGGACAGGACGCGCGCGGCGTGTATTCCGTTCGCGAACACGCAAACAGCGAGCGCACCGCAGAATCGCGAATCGCAACCGTGGTCCGTCACATTATTGAAGACGAACGCAACGCGGATATTTTTGACGTGGAAGAAGGAAGATTTCGCAGGGTGAAATACTCGGATATCGCCGTGCTTTCGCGCAATAAGCAGGGGCAAATCGGGAAAACGGTGGCTTCGCTTGCGGCGGCGGGCTTGCCCGTTACCACGGCTTCGGCGGTGAATATTTGCGAGTACTCGGAAATCAAAACCCTGATAGATATTTTGTCCTTACTGGACAATGCACAGCAGGATATTCCCTTTTGTAGCGCCTTGCTTTCGGCGATGGGGGATATCACGGCGGATGAATTGACGGAAATTCGGTTGGCGTATCCCGAAATGCGGCAGGACGCTTTCCGCGACGTTTGTCGGCAATACGCGACGGAAAAAACTGACTTTATCGCCAAAAAACTGCAAAGCTTTTATGCGTATTATCAGCAAATGCGCACCTTGTCCCGCGTGGCGGACGCAGGGGAAGTGCTTTCCCGCATTTTATCGGAAACGGGTATGGAAGCGCGGTTGTTGGCGCGGGAAAACGGCGCGGCGAGCCTGCGCAGGGTGCAGCGTTTTTTGGAAGAAGCGACCTTGCCCGAGCCTTTGTCCGTACATTCCTTTTTGGACAGACTTCGGGATTTGGATTACACCATCGAATACAGCGAAAACGGTGGGGAGGATTCGGTGAAGGTGCTGACGATGCACTCGTCTAAGGGCTTGGAATATCCCGTGGTGATTTTGGATAATCTTAGCGCGTTATTCCACGCGTCGAACCACGATGAAGTAGTGGCGGAAGAAAAGTACGGCATTGCGCCGCGCGCCTTCGACGAAGGGAAAATGTGTAAATATCAAACGGTGCTTCGTCGGCTGTATACGGTAAAGGAAACGGAAAAATCCATCGCGGACGAGTTGAATTTATACTACGTAGCG
The DNA here is from genome assembly GCA_045532525.1 of Candidatus Scatosoma sp. Lineage (GTDB taxonomy): Bacteria > Bacillota > Clostridia > Christensenellales > Borkfalkiaceae > Scatosoma. The sequence goes on along the minus strand of JAZSGC010000040.1, from coordinate 2,690 downwards.
ATGACGCGGGCAAAGCATACGCTGCACCTGCTTTTCGAACAGGAATTGCCTGCCTCCGATGTGCAGTACGCGAAGTCCTTTGCGGAATTTACCGATTTTTCCGTTTGGAAAGACGGACGTATGACGGAGCATACCGATTTGCGCAATCCGCCCAAGCAAGAGCGCCAAACGGTGGCGTTCCACCCCGACGAAAATTTGGCGCAGGAAATTATGCGCGCCTTCCGCTGGGAATATCCGCACGCAGGTTATGAAAATTTGCCCGTTAAGAGCTCGGCGACGCGCTTAATGGAAAAGGTTGCTCTCCCTGAAAGCGAACGGCCTGAAAAAGAATTTGGCAGGGCGGCGCGTTGGGAAAAGGACTTTTTCGACGGAGAATACGACGGCGCACAAGGTGATGATGTGCGCGATGGGTTGGACGAAGCAAAAGCGGATAAGACGCTTTCCGCCGACGATAAGGCGTTGGGGATTGCCTACCACGCATTTTTGGAAAATTTCGATTTTTCCTTGCTCTACGACGAAAATGGAGCACCCGTGTCCGCGTTGAACTTGGAAAAGGTGATCGAGCAGGAGCTTTCTTTGGCAAAGGACGGGTATGCTTTGCTGTCCGTTACCAAGCTGAAAGAAATATTGTCAAACCCTGTTTTTCGGCAGCTTCGCGGCGCGCGGTTATATAAGGAACGGCAGTTTTTGGTTTCGTTACCCGTATCGGAAACGTATGCCAAATGCGCGGCGTTTGCAGGCAACGCGCAGGCTTGCAGCGGAGAAGAAATGATTTTTCAGGGCGCAATCGATTTGCTTGCCGTTTCGGACGAAGTGCATATCATCGATTATAAATATTCCCTGCGCGGCGGGGCGTCTTTGCGGGCGCATTACAAGCCGCAGCTCGATTTATACCGTTTGGCAACGGCAAAAATTTTGGGGATAGACAAGTCGAAAATCCGTTGTTCTATCGTGAATATTCGCCGCGGCTTACAGGTGGATATCGACTAAACGGGCAAAAAGAGAGAAAATTCGACAATATGTTATAAAAAAATCCGCTTCCTTTCGGGCATAAGTAATACGCTTGCAAAAGGGGGCGGTTTTTATGTGGATTTGGGAATGGCTTGTGGCGTTTACGGTGCGGAATACGGCGCTTATCACCGCTTGCGGTGTGGTCTTTATTGGGTTTCTGCTTGCGGCTATTGCGGTGGTAAAAACGGGAAAGCCCAGCGTGTATTTTGGGGTTGCGGCGTTGCTTGGCGGGGCTTGGTCGCTGTTTGCGATTGTGTATAATATACAATGGAAGATAGCGACGTGCTGCGCGGCAATTTTGTGGATTTTGGGCGGCATAACGTATCTATTTGCGTTTTGCGGATTGATTGCGCGCGGAAAGGCGTTGGAGCGCAAAGCACGCCAAGCGGAGATAAAACGTCGGTTACAGTACGTTTTGCCCGATAGGGAAAATACCTTTGTACAAGCGCGAATGAACAGCGTTTTGCGGGCTTGCGACGGGGAGAATTTTTCGGTAGCGGAGCGGGCGGACGTCGGGTATGCGCGAAAAATGCTTTCCGCGGTGTTGGAAATGCCCCTTTCCGCAGGGGAACGCTTGCAGGCGGAGGACGTGGGGAAAATGCTTTCGCTGTATATGCAAAAGGAAAGGTGGAGCGTTTCTGATTTACGTGCGATTAACGACGCCTTTTCCGTACTGCTAAAATTGTGCGCGAAATATTCCGTCGCCGTATAATGTCAAGGCAAAAAACGGAAAGGCGGCAAAGATAACGTCAGCTTTATCAGCGTACCGCGGCGAATGGCGGCGCGTAAAATCGGGCGGGTGACAAACCCGTCCGTTTTGTCGTTTATTTGGCAAATAACGGGGGCAGGTATGCGTTGACCGATGGGATAAGGCTGTTCTTTTCGTAAAATTACCGCGTCGTTGCAGGCGAAAACGGCGGTGGCGGGGAATTGCTCGTCGCGGTCGGTAAAAAGCCGTAATAGTGCGCCGTCTTTCAATTCCGCATCCGTGATCCGTCCTAAGAAATCTCCGTCGTAAGAATATACGGGGTTGCCGACGGCGATGCGAGCGCAATTTTTGGGTAAAACGGAACGCAAGCGAGAAAGCGAAACGCAATCTTCTACGGCGGTTACGGCGGAAAACGCGATGGCAAAGTCGGGCTTTTTTTGGGGTGTGGAAGCACAGAGCAAGCATTTTACGGCTTGGGATTTTAACGAAAAACCAAGCCCAAGACATACGCCGCGAGGCTGTTTGTTGACGAGTACGGTTTTTCCAAGATAATCGGTGAGAAACATAAAAACTCCTTATTTTGTGGGATAGTGAAAAGATTATAACAGGTGCTAAAAAAGGAAAAAGAGCGCGTACGGCGTTTTTTTGACGAATTTTGAAAAAAGTTTATAAAAGGGTATAAAAACGCTTGCAAAATGGCAAAAAGTTTGATAAAATAACGCAAGTAAAAGGAACGTAAGTTTTGCATATTGGGGCGTCGCCAAGCGGTAAGGCAACGGACTCTGACTCCGTCATTCGGGTGTTCGAATCACTTCGCCCCAGCCAAAAACACAGCACACCAAAGCCGTGTGCTGTGTTTTTGCTTGTGCGGAACGCAAGAACGCCCGCGTTATTCGGGTGTTCGCGCGAGAGACGTCCGCGAGATACGCTTTAAAAAAGTACGAAGGGGAGTCGGCGTTTCGACGCTTTG
>JAZSGC010000021.1:0-10049 GCA_045532525.1 Candidatus Scatosoma sp. | reverse complement strand
CCAGCACAATAAAGATATTATAAACGCTTTTTTGCGGTACGATTTTTACTTAGGAATAGGTGCATTATGAAGAAAAAACTCCTTTCTTTACTTTTGGCTTTGACAACTTTAAGCTCTTTTAGCGCGTGTACGCTCGATTTGAGCGGCTTGGAAGGGTTTCTTTCAAGCTCGCCTTCGACAGGTGAAAACACGGGCGATTCGGGTTCGTCTGATGGCGGAAACAACTCCGACGGCGGAAACAACTCCGACGGCGGAAACAACTCCGACGGTGGAAACAGCTCCGACGGCGGAAACAACTCCGACGGCGGAAATAGTTCAAGCGGTGGTTCCACGTCGGACGGGCACACCTATACCGCGTTTACGCCCACGGACAAGAAAATGTTTGAAGACTACTGCGGGTTCGTCATTCCCTTTGCGCCCAACGACGAGTACTACATAGAAGAATACAAAGAGTACTATGAAGATACGGATGAAACGGAAGTGGGGGTAGCTTTCTACGCAAATTTTTTAACGCAAGCGGAGTTCAACGCCTACAAAGCGCAATTTACCGTGGCGAACGGCTACACTTTTGATTATGATGAGAAGGACGACGAAGGGGATACGTGGTATTGTTACAGTCGAGACGGCTATTTCATCGATTTTGTGTATTACGAATACGAAGGCGTAAACTATCTTGACGTTTACGTGTACCAATTGCTTAACGGCGACCAAACGGGCGGCGGAAACACTTCGGGCGGCACAGATTTGATTACCAACGCCGGCAAGGGCTTACCTTCGGGCACGAACGGAGTATTCAACGTGGATTTCACCAAGGCAACGCACGTGAAAGACGTAACCGACCAAGGCTACTACTTGGACGGCTGTCCTACGACGGGAAGCCCTGCGGTGCTGGTCATCCCCGTGCAGTTTACGGATTGTATGGCGACAAGCAAAGGCTATACCACGGCGACAATCAAGGAGGCGTTTGAAGAGAGCGGCAATACCGATTATTTCTCCGTATACGATTATTACTATACGTCCAGCTATGGTAAGCTGGACTTGGATATCACGGTTTTGGATACTTGGTTCACGCCGCAATATTCCAGCTCGTATTACGAAGAAGCGACGATTGACTATAACGGCGAGCAGGTGCCTGGCGGCGACCAGCTGATTATGGACGAGGCGTTGGCGGAGCTTTCCAAGACGATGGATTTATCCGACTTTGACTCGGACGGCAACAATATTATCGATGCCGTGGTGATGGTGAACACCTTGGACATCAACTCGGAAAAAGATTTTAACTGGGCGTATAGATACTGGAATCTTTACACGGACGACGAAGGGTATTATTACGAGTACGACGGCGTATCCGCAAACGACTACTTATGGGCTTCCTATCAGTTCCTGCACGAAAGCTACGACGAAAGCGGCAACGTACAATACGGCGATACAAGCGCGATGAATACCTACACCTTTATTCACGAATTCGGGCACGTATTAGGCGCAGACGATTATTACGACACCGCATACGTCGGCGCGCCGATGGACGGTTGCGATATTATGGACGGTATGACGGGCGACCACAATGCGTTTACCAAGTTCAACTACGGCTGGCTGACGACTTCGCGTTTAGTAGTAGCGGAAGACAGCGTTACGTTGGATTTGGAAGATTTCTCGCAAAACGGCGATACGATTATCCTTGCCAACAACTGGGACGAAACGCTGGGCGCATACCAAGAATACTACGTACTCGTTTACTATAAAAACACGGGCTTGAACGGCACGGTAAACGGAACGGAGCACGGCTATTTCTCGCGTGACGGCATAGTGGTGTACCACGTAAACGCGTCCTTATACGAGGAAGACTCCTATTACGATATCTACAACAATAACACGGACGTAAGCGAAGAAAACGGCTATGGCACGGAAGATAATTTGATTGAATACGTGAAATCTGCAAGCGATACGTTTACGTACGTAGTTGGCGATAGATTGCCGACGAATTTAAAGGACGATCAGGGCAATTCGATGGCGTACAGCTTTACCATTGATAGCATTACGGCAACGAAAGCGACGATTACGTTTACGAAGAACAAATAAGAAAGGAAGAATGGGAAACCGCGTCGAAGCGCACTTCGGCGCGGTTTATAGGATACGAAAGCCTTTGCCACGGTTGGGTGCGTCGGCTATCTACTCCTTTTGGAAATTCGGTTTGGTAAAATAATCGAAAAAAAGTTTAAAAAACAGCCATTTTTTTCTAAAATACTATGGATTTCTTTTAGGAATTGTGTTATAATAGTTAAAATGACTTATTGTGCGCCTTTTTGGGGCATAAAAACGAATTTCAAAAGGAGAAGGGTACGATGCAACCTAAATACAAAAGAGTATTGTTAAAGCTTTCGGGCGAAGCGCTGGCAGGCGACCAGAGATTCGGTTTAAATCACGAAGTGATTGAGCCCGTGGTAAAGCAAATCGTGGAAATCCACAAAATGGGCGTACAAGTCGGTTTGGTAATCGGCGGCGGCAATTTTTGGCGCGGGCGTCAGGGTACGAAAATGGACCGTTCCACGGCGGACCAAATGGGTATGCTTGCCACGGTAATGAATTCCCTTGCGATGATGGACGCCATCGAACAGCACGGCGTACCCGTGCGCGTGCAAACGGCGCTGAATATGATTTCGCTTGCCGAACCTTTGATTATGCGCAAAGCGCTTAGACATTTTGAAATGGGCAGAGTGGTTATCTTTGCTTGCGGTACGGGTCACCCCTATTGCTCTACGGACACGGCGGCGGCGCTCCGCGCTTGTGAAATCAACGCCGACGTATTGCTGATGGCAAAGAACGTAGACGGGATTTACGATTCCGACCCCAAAACCAACCCCGAAGCAAAGAAATATGACGAACTTCGCTACGCCGACATCATCAATCGTAACTTAAAAGTCATTGATTTTACGGCTGCGACGATGTGTATGGAGAACGGCGTTCCCACGTTGGCGTTTGGGCTCAACGAAGAAAACTCTCTCGTCCGCGCGGTATGCGGCGAGCAGCTCGGTACACTGATTAAAGTGTAAAGGGAAGCGCGATTTTATACGCGTGTAAGCGTAGCGCAAAAAAAGAATAAAAAAGACAAGGAAAGGAGATATATTATGCTTGAAAACGAAAAAATCGAAGAGATGATGATGGAGCTTGAAGAAAAGTGCGAAAATACGCTTAACGCGTTGGAAAGAGATTACGGCGCAATCCGTACGGGCAGAGCAAACCCCCGTATTCTCGACCGTTTGGAAGTGGAAGCGTACGGTGGTATGAGCAAGCTTGTAGAACTTGGCAACGTTTCCGCTTTGGACGCAAAGTGCTTGCAAATCAGCCTTTGGGATAAATCCCTTTTGAAAGCGGTGGAAAAAGCGATTTTGCAATCCAACATCGGTCTTACTCCGTCCAACGACGGCAACGTCATTCGTTTGGTGTTCCCCGATATGACGGAAGAACGCCGCCGCGAGCTTGTAAAGCAAGCGAAAAAGATGGGCGAAGAAAGCAAAGTAGCTGTGCGTAATCACCGCCGCGAAGGAATGGATCTTATCAAGAAAATGAAGACGGCAAAAGAAATTTCCGAAGACGAAGCTTCGGGCTGCGAATCGGACGTTGAAAAGACGATTTCCGGTTATATGAGCAAGTTGGAAACGATTATTTCCGCAAAAGAAAAAGAACTTCTTACCGTTTAATCAATAGGTGCTTTGCGGGTATGGAGAAAACCAAGACGACAAGGGAAAAAAGAATTCCCCGACATATCGCAATCATTATGGACGGCAACGGACGCTGGGCAAAAAAGCGTTTATTGCCTCGTTCCGTTGGGCATAAAAACGGAATGGAGCGTATGATCGGGCTGATGGAGCACGCCTTTGATTTGGGGGTAGATTACATCACCGTGTACGCGCTCTCCACCGAAAATCTCAAACGCCCCAAGGAAGAACTGGACGGGCTGTTCGGCTTGCTGCGCAACCATTTCAAGGAATATATGAAGCGTATCTTTGAAAAGGGGGTGCGTTTCCGTGCCGTGGGGAATTTATCCTTGCTTCCCCAAGACGTGCAAGATATATTGCACGAATCGGAAGCGGACACCGCGCATTTTCAGGGCAAGGGCATCAACGTAGCGGTTGCTTACGGCGCGCGCGATGAAATTATCCAAGCCGTCAACAAGGCGGTGGCGCGCGGGGAGCAGGTGACGGAAGAAAGCTTTGCGAAGCTGCTGTATACGGCGGACGTACCCGACCCTGACTTGATTATCCGTACGGGCAAGGAAGTGCGGCTTTCCAACTTTTTATTGTATCAAGCCGCGTATGCGGAACTGTATTTTTCGGAAAAGATGTTTCCCGAGTTTTCCAACCAAGATATGGACGAAGCCATCGCCGAATTTTCTCGCCGCACCCGTCGTTTTGGAAAGACGGACGAACAGCTGCAAGAATAACGCCCGTTGCGTTTTTCTTTTCGGCGGCTAATTAACTTTTTATTAAAAACACGAAAGGATAGGGGCAGGTATGCGTTGAATAGGGTAAACGCAGCGCCGCCCTTGCATTTTTAAAAATTCTCTTTTACGGAGCGAAAGAAAAAACTATGTTAAAACGCTTGCTTACGGGGACTTGTTATATACTGGTGCTTGCCGTATGTTACTGTTTAAAAATTTTCCTGCCTCAGCCTTACGGCGATTTTTGTTTCGACGCGCTTATCTATGCGTTCGCGCTCATCGGCACGTTTGAAATGCTTCGCGCGGTAAAGGATAAAATCAGCAAGCCGGAAAAGGCGCTCGTTTGGGCGTTTGCCATCGTTGCTATACCCGCGTGCGCGCTTTGCGACGTGTATTTGAAAGGCTACGAAGGCGTAGTGGGCGGTATTCTCGGCGCGGCGGCGGCGTTCTTAGCCTTCGTAACGGCGCTCTTTGTCGCGTTTATTGCCAATCACGAAAGGATGACCTTGGAAAGCCTTGGCGTTTCCGTTGTTTCCGCTATCTATCCCACGGTGCTGCTGTGCGTGATGGTGCTTATCAACCACATCGGCATTGAAGCGGCTTCGGTGAAGCAATTTGCCTTGGATTCCCGCTTAGCAATTTTACTTGTCTTTTATATTTCGCCTTGGGCGGATTCGATTGCATACGTATTCGGGTTCTGCTTCAAGAAATATTTCCCCAAGAAAATGGCGCCCAAGCTCAGCCCCAACAAGACGGTTATCGGTGCGGTAGGCAGCTTCGTTGGCGGCGCAGTCGGCGCGGCAAGCTTGTATTTCCTGTATAATATGCCCGTTTTAGCGGGTTCGTACAGTCAAATGTATATTTGGCTGCCCGTGTATATGGCGTTGGGCTTGTTCGTAACCGTCGCAGTTATGGTGGGAGACCTTATCGAAAGCTGTATCAAGCGTAAGGCAGGCATTAAGGATATGGGCAATCTCATTCCCGGCCACGGCGGTATTTTGGACCGTATCGACAGCGCGCTCTTTGCCGCGATCGCCATTTTCCTTTCCTTTGTGATTATCGCGTGGATCGTGTAACGGAGAACGGAACGGTGAAAAGCATTTCTTTGATCGGTTCGACGGGTTCGATAGGCAGGCAGGTCTGCTCGGTCGTGCGCCGTCACCCTGATAAATTCAAAATAAAAAGCCTTGTGGCGAACGCTTCCGCGGACGTATTTTTAGAGCAGGTACGCGAGTTTATGCCCGAATACGCCGCTCTTGCGGACGAAGAAACAGGTAAGCGTATCGCCGCCGATATTCCCGCGGGCGTGAAGTTTGGCTACGGCGACGCCGCGGCGGAAGAAGCGATTGCTTACGGCGACGTAGCGTTCGTTGCCGCAACGGGGTTCGCAGGGCTTAAATACAGCTTAAAAGCGGCGGAGTTCAAAAAGCCCATCGCGCTTGCCAACAAGGAAACGCTTGTGTGCGGCGGCGAACTGGTAATGGGCAAAATCAAGGGGGCAGGTATCGATTTAATGCCCGTGGATAGCGAACATTCCGCGCTTTGGCAGGCGTTGCATTTCAGGGCGGATTCCCCGTTTCGGCGTTTGATTATCACGGCGAGCGGCGGTCCGTTCTATTCGTATACGGAGCAGCAGCTACAGGCGGTCACACCCGCTTCCGCGCTCAAACACCCCACTTGGCAAATGGGCGCAAAAATCACGATTGACAGCGCAACCCTGCTCAACAAAGGCTTTGAAGTGATCGAAGCGAAATGGCTTTACGACGCGCCCTTGGAAAAAATCAGCACTATCGTACAGCCCGAAAGCATTATTCATTCAATGGTGGAATTCGACGACGGCGGCATTTTGGCGCAAATGAGCTATCCTACAATGGAGTTGCCCATTCAGCTTGCGCTCACCTATCCCGACCGCTACGATTGCGGTTTAAAGCCGCTCGATTTTGAAGCGCTGGGCGCAATTCGTTTTTTGCCCTTGGAACGGAAACGCTTTCCGTGCTACGATTTGGCATTGACGGCGGCGGAGCAGGGGGACAATTATCCCTGCGCGTTGAACGGCGCGGGGGAAGTGGCGGTGCGCGCGTTTTTGGACGGACGGATAGCTTTTACAGAGATTGCAAAAACTATTGCGGATGCCTTAGAAAAAAACGAGCGGGTAAAGCCCGAAAGCTATCAAATATTAAAAGAAACGGACGCGCAGGCGCGTAGGCACGCGCAAGCGTTCGTGCATAAATACGGAAAATAAAGCGTAAATATAGTGTTGGGAGAATAGAACATTGACGGTGAATTTGTTATCTTTTGCAAGTACGATGAAATCTATCGGCGGCGTAGTGCTGGCGATTGTTATTTTGCTTGCAATGGTAACGATACACGAGTTTGGACACTATATCGCAGGGAAGCTGCTCGGCTTTAAGATCAACGAATTTTCCGTAGGCTTCGGCCCTGCCATTTTCAAAAAACGCAGCAAAAAAACGGGCGTGCTGTTTGCGCTTCGTGCCGTACCCTTGGGCGGATATTGCGCGTTTGACGGCGAAGATGACGCGGAAGAAACGGAGGAAAAAGAAGACGCGGACGAGGACGAACCCTTTGAAGAAATGCAGCCGCAAAAAACGGAAAATCCCGAAAACCAAGGGGGCGTGTCCGCAACGAACGAGCTTCCTACGGTAAACGAAGCTGCCGCAAACGACAATGTCGCGGAGAGTGGGCAGGCGGAAACGGACGACGAAAGCGACCAAACGCAGGATAGCGAAAAGGACGAATATCCCGAGCCGCAGGGCGCGCGCTTTAACGACCAAAAGCCTTGGAAGCGGATCATCGTGCTTGTTGCAGGCGCAACGATGAACTATCTTTTGGCACTTTTGCTTATCGTCTTGATGTTCGCGTGCGTGGGCAGACCCGTGTACACGGTGGCGGAAGACCCGAATTTCAAAGTGGAAACGGAACAGACCTTCGACGGCTTACAGGTAGGCGATACCGTGTTGGAAATTGACGGAAAAACGCTGTATATGGTCACCGACTGGCTAGACGCGCTGGACGGAAAAAAGAAGGGTGAAACGGTAAAGGTCTTGGTGCTTCGCGGCGGTAAAAAGCAGGTAATACCCGTTACGTTATACGCCGACGCGGACGTAAAAAATATGACGGACACTTCGGCAATATTCTATTCGTTAGGGCTGGTTGTTCGCAAAGAGAATACGTCTAAAACGGAATATTTGCGCTTTAACGTGCTCAGCGCGGATACCATACGCGACGGATTTTTCCCCACGATCGGGCATTCGTTTATGTATTCCTTTAAGCTGGGCGGCAGCGTGCTTCGTTCCTTGGGCGAGCTGTTGACGGGAAAAATGAGTATAAAAGCGATGGGCGGACCCGTAACCACCATTTCGGTTACGGCGGAGGCGGCGATCAGCGGCTTTGCTTCGTTTTTGAATATCGCCGCGCTTATCGGGGTAAACCTTGCCGTGTTCAATCTATTGCCCGTACCTGCGTTGGACGGTTGTAAAGTGATTTTCTGTATCATCGAATGGATACGCAAAAAGCCCATCAATCGAAAGGTGGAAACCATCGTCAATCTCGTGGGCATCGTGTTTTTATTCGGCTTTGCGATTTTGGTCGACGTATTGCATTTCATTTTGTAGAAATCGGCAAAAAATTAAAAAAAGTTGCGGCTGTCAAGTAAAAATGCTTGACAGCTGATTTTTTATTCGATATAATAGCCTATGGAAAAAGGAAAGAAAGGTACGGGGGCGGAAAAATGAAAGACGATTTACATTTTTTGCAGCTTTGGGATTTGTATTCTCCCTTGCTTACGGCAACGCAGAGAGAAATCTCCGATTTGTATTTTAATTACGACCTTTCCTTGGGCGAGATAGCCGAACAAAAAGGGGTATCCCGTCAATCCGTTTCCGATTGCTTGCAAAAGTGCCGCAAGCAGCTGGAAAAGTATGAACAAAAGCTGGGCTTTGCCCGCACGGTAGCCGAAATGCAGGCGCAAATCGACGCGCTGCAAACGGAAAAATAAGAGGACGATATGGCTTTATTTGGTGGATTATCCGAAAGATTAAATCATATATTTTCCAAGCTGACCAAGCGCGGCAAGCTGACGGAGCTGGAAATCCGCACCGCAATGCGCGAAGTTCGCGTTGCGCTTTTGGAAGCGGACGTAAACTTACGCGTTGCTAAGCAATTCATCGCCGAAGTTTCCGAAAAGGCGGTCGGGCAGGAAATTCTTTCTTCGCTCAACCCCGCACAGCAGGTTATCAAAATCGTCAATGAAGAACTCATCGCGTTGATGGGCTCAAAAAATGCCAAGCTGGAAGTTTCGCCCAAGCTCCCCACCGTCATTATGATGTGCGGCTTGCAGGGCGCAGGGAAAACGACGCTTTGCGGCAAGCTTGCCTTGCAGCTTAAAAAACAAGGCAAAAAGCCTTTGCTGGTGGCGGGCGATATTTACCGTCCCGCGGCAATTACGCAGTTGCAGGTCGTTGGCAAAAATGCGCAGGTGGAAGTGTTTGAAAAGGGGACGCAAAGCCCCGTAAAAACGGCAAAGCAAGCCATCGATTACGCGCGCTCTATGGGTTACGATACCGTTGTTTTGGATACGGCGGGCCGTTTACAAATCGACGATACGTTGATGCAGGAGCTGGAAAATATCAAAAAGGAAGTGGAAGTGACCGAAACCCTTTTGGTTGTCGACGCGATGACCGGTCAAGAAGCGGTGAACGTAGCGGAAACCTTCAATACCCGTTTGGACGTAACGGGCGTTATCCTTACCAAGCTGGACGGGGACACCCGCGGCGGTGCGTGCCTTTCGATTAAGGCGGTAACGGGCAAGCCTATCAAATTTATCGGCGTGGGCGAAAAGCTTACGGATTTAGAGCCTTTCTATCCCGATAGAATGGCGTCGAGAATTTTGGGTATGGGCGACGTGCTTTCCCTTATCGAAAAAGCACAACAGGCAATCACGGAAGAAGACGCCAAAAAAATGCAGCAAAAAATGCTTGCCAACAGCTTCACGCTTACCGATTATTTAGAACAGTTTGCGATGATGAAAAAGATGGGCGGCGCGCAAGCAATGCTTTCTATGCTTCCCGGCGCAAGCAATATGCAGGTAGGCGAAGTGGATGAAAAGAAGATAGAACGCACCAAAGCGATTATCCTTTCAATGACCAAGTTAGAGCGTGACAATCCGTCGATAATCGACAGCAAAAGAAAACGCCGTATCGCGCTCGGCTCAGGCACGAGCGTGCAAGAAGTCAACCAGCTTTTAAAGCAGTTTGAACAAACGAAAATGCTGATGAAGCAGTTGAAGGGGAAAAAGGGGAAGTTCCGACTTCCTTTCTAAAAAACGACGCATATGCGTCGCATTTCTTCGTTGCGGTCCGCATTTTCTCGGTTACGTACGTCTAAGTACGCTCCCGTCAAAAATTGCTCCCGCGCCTTGAACTAAGTCGGATCGTAGCCATGTCGTTCTGTGTGCCAAGGAGTTGTTCCTGAGTATTGTCTTCCTAAGACCGCTTGGCCTCCGACTTTCGCATTTCTTCGTTGCGGTCCGCATTTTCTCGGTTACGTACGTCTAAGTACGCTCCCGTCAAAAATTGCTCCCGCGCCTTGAACT
>JAZSGC010000055.1:0-16479 GCA_045532525.1 Candidatus Scatosoma sp. | reverse complement strand
AAATTGCTTTTAACGTCTTTTTGCTTATTAACCAAATTAGCTTTACAACTAATATGAATTTCTTTGCCTTTCGTACTCGTCTTTATTATGTTTCCACAATAAATACTTCTTACTATTTGCTATGCAGTTGTTAATCTTCTTAGACCGCTTCAACAGAAACGTGCCGCCAAAAAAACGCTTTCGCTTATCGACAGCTTAAATATAATACCACCCCATACGCATAAAGTCAAGCGTTTTTTTCGATTTTTTTTAATTTTTTTTAATTTTTTAAAATTTTTTATTTTGCCAAAAACACCGTGCTTTCCAAGCGCCGTTTGAACGCCCACGCCCACCCGTGCCCCTTTACATTATATATAATATATCGCGCGCTACGCGCAAATTAGAACCCGCAAAATAAAAACCGACCCAAAACCCATACGTTTCAGGTCGGCAATTTATTTAAATTCCTTTTATCTGCATCCGCTGCAAGTCTTGCAATTCCCCGAACATTTCTTGCTTGCCTTGCCCGTAGCCGAATACATCGCGCCCGAATAATCCCTTTCCGTTTCGCCCCCGCAATCGGGGCAAACGACTTTATCGGTGTATACGCGCACAAGTTCTTCAAATTTCTTATTGCATTTTTGGCATTTGTACTGTAATAAAGGCATTTTTTCTAAGTCCCTTTTCCATTTTCTCTATTATACCGCGGCAAAACGGATTTTGCAAGCGTTTTACGCTATAAAACCGCCTTCCCCGACAAGAAACTATCAAAAAAACCGCCCACGTCCAAGCCCGTCTTTTCAAACGCGCCAACCAACGCGCCAGCCCCGTTCATCTCGTACCTGCCTAGCTGATAATACCTTTTTAAAGCAGAAAAGAACTTCCGATCCCCTACGCTTTTGCGCAGCGTATCAAACATCACCACCGCTTTATCGTACGCCAAACATTTATATTCATAATCGCTGATATATTCCGCCAAATCCCGCGTCATTCCCGTATCCGTCCGCCCCAGCACGCTGCCGTAAACGTCGTAATATGAACGGTACTCCTTCAACGCTTCCGTCACCAGGTCTTCGCGCTTTAAAGCGTATTTTTCATACTGTTCAAAAAAACATATCGCGGAATACTCCGCCAAGCCTTCATCCTGCCACGCATTCCGCGTTTGGTCGCTGCCCACCACGCCGTACCACCATTGATGCGCCGTTTCGTGCGCCAACGCCCGCACCAGCTCCGTGTCCTGTAACGCGTCGGAGATCATCGTCAGGTTCGGGTACTCCATTCCGCCAAAACAAAGCCCCGTCTGCGCCACGGTATACCTATCGTAGGGATATTCCCCAAACGTTTTTTGATAATACGCAAAGGCTTCCCGCACCGTTTCCAAGGTCTTGGACGGCGTTTTGTCCGCATAATAGTAATACGCAAGCTCCGTTTTTCCTTCCTTGACGCGTTCTATACGGAAATCCTTAGACAGCACCAACGCAAAATCCCGCACGTTCGTCGCATACACGGTATACGCCTTTTTGCTTTCCAGCATTCTTTCTTCGGTGATTTCCCCCGTCGAAGCCATCTCGTATTCCTTGGGCAAGGTCAACCGCACCTTGTATTCGGCGCAATCGGAATAGAACGGGTCGCCGTCCGAATAGTAATTACATTCATAAAATCCGCCGTTTTTAAAACCGCATAATACGGGATAAAAATTACCGAGATTGACGGTATTTTTCGTCACCCCCGTGCGGTGATTGACCTGCGCGAGCTTAGTCAAAAATCCGATATCCAGCACCACCTTATCCCCGGGAAAAAGCGACCGCTCTAAAAATACGTACAAAATATTTTTATCGTCCCCCATCAGCTCCCAGTTTTTTGAGCCGTGCACACTGGAAATAGACATCTCCCCATAGCTTTCGCCCGCATAATACGCCGCGTCCGCATACGTCGTGGAAACGGGTTTATACAGCGCGTCTTTGCGATAGGCGTTGGGATAGGTTTGAAACTTCAAAACGGAAATCTCGCTGTCGCCCGTGTTTTCAAAGGTTACCTTTGCCGTACCCGTCAACGTGCGATTTTCAGGAGAATATTCCGCCGTAATCTCGTACCTGGTATATATCTTTGCCGATTTCTTGCACCCCGATATACACGGAAACACCCCTATCGCACACACCAAAATCAACAGCCAGCCCCAAACTTTTTTCATCGCGCACCCCCTTTGCTTCGTCCGCTATAAATATGCTATGCGCGAACGCTCCGCATTATGAAGCTTCCGTCAAAAACCACCCCCCTTTTTTCCAAAACCTACCGCCGCACACCTACACACCCAAAACTTGCGGTTTTGAAAAAGAAATGCTATAATAGCGAGTAAAAAGGCACGCTCGTTCGTCTTATTTATGTACGGAGCGCAAAGCGCTGCAAAACCAAGGCGCACAACCCCCGCAAAACCACAAGGAGCTACACGCACTATGCCCGACAAAAAAACCGAAGAACACGGATTATGGAGTAAAACGCGCGTTACGCAGCTGGTGGAAACCTACCGTTTTCCCCTGCTGTATTTCGCGACGGGCTTCATAGGCAACTTAACCGACGCGGAAGACGTTGTGGAAGACGCGCTGGTAAAGTTGCTCGTAAAAAAACCGCGTTTAAAAGACGAAACGGCGGTAAAGACCTACCTATTCACCACCGTAAAACACCTTTCCGTCGATTATTTGCGCAAGCTGCAACGCAAGCGCAAACAGCAAACGGAGCTTTTCCGCTTATCCGAAAAGGACGTCGAACGCATCGAAGAGAGAATTTGCCGCACGGAAACGCAGCGCGAGCTTGCCGCCGCCTTACATACTCTCCCCAGCGACGCCCGCGAAACGCTGTATTTGCAATATTTTGAGGGCTTACCCCCGCGCGAAATCGCAAAAATCACAGGAAAATCCATTAAACAGGTGTATAATCTGACCGCAAGAGCGAAAAAATCGCTTGCCGAAACGTTGCAAAAGGAGAGCTTTGACAATGAGAACTAACGCCGAAATCATTCAAAACGTTTTACAAAAAACCAAACGAGCGCGTAAGAAGCGTTATATCAAAACCGCCATTCTTTCCGCGTCGGTCACCGCGATACTCGCCTTTCTCGTCGCGTTTTCCAACATTATCCCCGTAAACGCGTCGCTCTACCCCGATAGCTATAAAAATTATCTCGTTCCTTACGTAGCGACGGACTTCACCATAGAGTTGACTAACGCAACGGAAAGCCAAACGGACGAAACGGAAGAAACGGACGTTCCCAAAGCCGCCCTGCGCTTCATCAACAAAAATAACGCCGTCGTCAGCATAGGAAGCGCCGTGTTTCCCTGCCAAATCCACGCCGAATCCAAAAAGCAATTTAGACTTGACGTCATAGGCACGTCCAGCGAAATCAGCAGCGACGCCAAATCGGTATTCCACGTGGAATTTTGGGAAGAAAACGCCACGTTGTACTGGGAAATCAACGGCATAAAATTTCTGAGAATAAACCTTTCTATCGCCGAAGAACGCCAAATCCCCACGGGGCTTTGGGTCGCGCACGCTATGCAATCGCCCCCTTCTGAGCCTAAACCCGTTTCGGGCAGTAACTGGACGCTGATTTTAGAAAACGGAAACTCCTACGTCGGCGAAGGGAGCGACGTCTATATCTCCAAATTCCTTTCCGTCAACAACCTGCTTTTCCATTGTATGTTCGATAGCAAAAGCGGCTTGCTTTTAGACGCTACCCTTTGCGTGTACGATACGGAAACCTTTGAATTTCCCACCTTAAAAGAGAGATTTCTCAGCGACGAAGACGAATATTATCAGTACTCTAAACTCGTCCCCGAAAGCGAACGCGTGGCGTTTACGGGCGCGACCTTTAACGCCGTGGGCGTCACTCGCGAAGCCAGCGATTTCCGCATAAGCGAAAACGAGCTTCCCAACAAGGACGTGGCGACGTGGCGGTTGTTCCCTTATTCGTCTTCCGAGCTTTCCACCATAGACGTGCGCGCAAAACTGCAATTAAACGCAGACGGCACGGCAAAGCTCAACGTTTCGGGAAATTTGGAATATAACGACAAGGTTTCGGGCAAATGGTACCCCCTGCACCGGCTTGTGCTGGTTGTGCTCAACGAAAACACCGCGCTTACCGGCAAAGCGTTTACGCTGTATGCAGGCAACGCGCACAACGAAAACGCACCCACGCAGGAAGAACTCGAACGCACCGCCCTTTCCTACTTAAACCGCTACGATTTTTACAAGGTCGGCTATCACGTATTCCAATACCGCGTTTTGGAAGAAGAAATCAAAATCTTCTGGGGAAACGCTTGGCAAAAGGAATTCCTTATCCCTAAGCTTATTTACGAACAACCCTACGTGTTAAACGGCAAATACCTGCCGTCCTACTACGATAAAGACGCCCCCGCCACCCTTACTCCTATGCTGGATAACGGAAATATCACGCTCGTTTTTCACAAGAACAACACGGTGACCGTTACCTATCTTGATACGGGAGAAACGAAAACGATTACCTTTATTCAAGAAAACGGTTGCGTGGAGTTCAGCGAAAAAATAAACCTGCAATTAAGCGAAACGGTAACGCAGACGCTAGACTATCTAAACGTGATGGGGGGATATTTAGAGCTGGAATTTATCTTCGGCACAAATAGCGGACATTATACCTTTAAGATCTACCGCTTTGACCTTGCCCTGTAATTCCGACACGCACACCTAAAAGAACATAAAAAAGAGAACCTTACGGAAGCCCCGTTTGGTTCTCTCTTTTTTGCGGAAAGTTTTACGCCACCTTACTTTTCTTCTAAGGTCAAATACGAAGTCGGGTCAACGCTCTTTCCGTCCTTTAAAATTTCAAAGTGCAAATGCGCGCCGTCCTTGTATTCGTTCCCCGTCGCCGACGCTACGGTTGCAATCACGTCCCCTTTCTTTACGGAAGCGCCCACCTTCAAGCCTTCCGCTTCCACCACGAAGCGATACACCGACTTCACGCCGTCTTCGTGCGCCACAACAATTTCCGTGCCGAGCAACAAATCGTCCTTATAAATACTTTCCACCACGCCGTCGTCCACCGCGAACACCTGCGCGCCTTCCCCTGCGGCAAAATCCACGCCGCTATGCTCGTAATATACGTCCAACGTTTCGTTATAATAGAAGCCGTGGTCGGTCATCAGCGTAGCTTCCGCTACGGGCAAAGCCATCTCATCGGGCAGGGTTACCACAGGCTCGTCCGAACCGCTACCGTCGTCAGGTAACGTAGAATCCACCGCAGGCGGCTTTATCGCCTGATTGCCTGCATTTCCTATTCCGTTTACGATGGCAGCCACCACGATAATGGCAATCAACGCCGCCGCGCAACCAATCGCGGTGAATAGATAAAATTTCTTTTCCTTCGTCATCTTGCCGTTGCCGTTTTTCCCCTTGTTTTCCTTCTTTTCCTTATCGTTTTGCTCTTTCATTTCCAATTCTCCTTAAAAAATCGTTTTTGTATGTAAATTCTTGCCCACCGCCGCGGAGTTTATACCCCCGCCGCCCACAATTTTTTAAGTCGCGCCTTGTCCCGCTTCTTTTTCTTATGGAACAAAGCCATTCTTGTCCGTTAGAAGCCGTCGAAAATAATCGGCGTACCCACGGCGCATTGCGTTTCGGAAACCGCCACGTGCAAATTCACCGTTTGCCCGTTGATTTGTATACCGTTATCCCAAACGCTCGTATAACAGTAAAAGGAAATCACGCCCGCTACGCTTTCGCTGAATAAAATCTCCGCGCTGTACCGCGCCGCAATATCCCGCGCAATTTCTTCCGCCGAACCGTCCCCCCGCGCAAATCGCACGCTCTCCCCCGTGATTCGCGCATAATCCCGCAAGGAAAGCTCGGTCTTGCGCAAGCCTTGGGAAGAATCGCTATCCAAATAAAATACCCGCTCCCCCTTCAATGCGCGCAAGCGGCAGGAGCTTGTCACGTACACGCCCAAGCCTATCACGATAAGCAGCGCCGCCGACGTCAAAAAGGAAAGCAATCGCCGCGCCCACACAAAACCGCCTTTTCCGAACATAAAAAATCCCTCCGCAGCGTTCGCCGCGAAAGGATTATTGCCAAAATATTTTCTTTTATACGCCGTGATACTCTTTTTATATTGTAACCGATTGCATCACCGCGCCCATGCTTAAAAATCGCCTAATTTTTCTCCGCCAAGCAAATGGATATGCAGATGATGCACCGTTTGCCCGCCGTTTTCGCCTTGATTGATGATTACGCGGTAGCCATCGGACAAGCCCAGCTTTTCTTCCAGCGTGGGGATAACGGAAAAACAATGCTTTACGATTTCCGCCGTTTCGCCGTCCATTTCCGAAAGCAACGCAAAATGCGTTTTTGGAATACATAAATAATGCAGCTTCGCCTTGGGCTGAATATCCCGAATGACAATCATTTTTTCGTCTTCATACAGTCTCGGCGACGGGATTTCCCCTGCCACAATTTTACAAAAAATACAGTTTTCCATAACAAAACTCCCAAAATATTTTTATTCCAACGGCTTTATTAAAGCCGCCTTTAATCCGTCTTTAAATAAGCCTTCAACGCGTACCTGGGTGGGCTCTTTCCCCATTTCTCCCTGTACGTATAAGCGAATATAATTCTCCGAATACCCTTCGGTATATCCGTCGATACAATGCTCGGGCACGATTTCCAGCGTGCTTCCTATAAACCTTTGCAAATACGCCCGTTTTTGCTCCGCGCCCTTTTGCAAAATGCGTTCCACCCGCTCTTTCTTCACCGCCGCAGGCAGCTCTTTATACCTTTTATACGCGTTCGTGCCTTCGCGCGGCGAGTACGGAAAGGCGTGAATTTGTGAAAATTCCGCTTCTTCCACAATACGGAGAGAATCTAAAAAATCCGCTTCCGTTTCCGTCGGAAAACCGACGATAATATCCGTCGTGATTGCCGCGGTAGGAAACGCTTCGTAAATCATACGGCACTTTTCCAAATATTCCGCACGCGTATATTTGCGGTTCATACTCTTTAAAACGGCGTCCGAACCGCTTTGCAAGGACAAATGAAACTGCGGCGCAAACCGCTTTACCTGTTTGAGTACCGACAAAAATCGCTCGGTGATTAAGCTCACTTCAATCGAGCCTAACCGAATACGCGTGTCCGCGTCCTTCACCGCCAACAATAAATCGGCAAGATCGCGCCCCTTTTCGTCCTTATATTCAGAGATGTCGATGCCCGTCACCACCGTTTCCTGCGCCTTGCTTTGCAAAATCTCGCGCGCCGCGCTTTCCAGCCCGCGCGAACGGCTTCTTCCCCGCAAATAGGGAATAATGCAATAGGAACAAAACCGATTGCACCCGTCCTGTATTTTTACAAAATTCCGCGTTTTTAAACATTCGGGAAGCAGCATTTCTTCATAGCTCTTCTCGTCTTCCATCACGATACCAAGCCCGTCGCCTTGCATTCCGCCTTGCACGATTTCCAACACCTTATTTTTGCGTTTTGCGCCCGTCACCGCGTACACGGTAGCCCTTTTTTCTAAAAACGAGCTTGGATTTTTCTCCGATGCGCACCCGCAAACAATAATCTTTGCGTGGGGATTTGCTTTCACGGCTTTGCTTACCGTTTGGCGGCTTTTTCTCTCCGCTTCCGCGGTCACGGCGCAGGTGTTAATCACGTATAAATCCGCGCTTTCCATCTCCCGCGAAACTTCGTATCCCAAGCCTTCCAAGCCGCGGATAATCGAGCCGCTCTCCACGTCGTTTACCTTACAGCCCAGCGTAAATACCACCGCTTTCATCGCAGTTCACCCAAGCCAAACATCACCACCGACGTCAACGCCACCGCCGCCGTTTCCGCGCGCAAAATGCGCTTCCCCAGCGTCACAGACGAAAAGCCAAGCGACGCCGCAAGCTCTTCTTCCGCACGCGAAAAACCGCCTTCGCTGCCGATAACGATTGCCGTCGAACCGCGCAATGCGCTCAAATCGCACTTGCTTTCCGTGGCAAATTCACAGGCGAACACTTTATTTTCGTATCCCTGCGCCCACGCCAACGCCTTTTCCAGCGTATCGAAATACACGGGCGACGGCGCAACCGAACGCAAGCATTGTTTCGCCGCTTCCTTGGCAACCTTGTGCAACCTTTCCAGCTTATTCGCATTCATATACGCCGACGAAAACTCCGACGAAAATACGCCGATTTTCTTTACGCCAAGCTCCACCGCCTTTTGCACGATGAATTCGTTTTTATCCGCATTTTTTAAATAACCGAACAACAAGCACACGTCCGCGTCCGCTTCCCGCGCGCCGACTTCTTCGCGCACGATATTCAGCAGCATACGCTTCTTTTCCACCTGCGCAATGACGGCGGTATATTCCTTACCGCTGTTATCCAACAAAATCACTTCGTCGCCAACGCCTAAGCGCAACACGTTTTTTGCGTGCTCAAATTCTTCGCCTGAAAGCTCCGTCACGTCTTGAATTGTATCCACAAAAAATCTTTTCAACGCAGACATACCCGCTCCATTTACACAATCCACTCACGCCGCTTTATGCTTTAAGACCAGCGCAAACCATTCCCCTTTTCGTCTTTCCAAAACAACCTGCATACCCACCGCTTCGTAGGCAGCCTTCACCATCTCCAAACGGCTTTCAATAATACCGCTCAAAATCAAAATGCCGTCCTGCTTTAAATTTTTAGGAATAGACGGCGCAAGCATTTTCAGCACTTCGCCCGTAATGTTCGCCATCATCATATCCCCTTGCACGTCGGTGTTCTCCAAAAGATTAGAATGCGCCACCACCGTTTTGTCCGCAACGCCGTTCAACTCGCTATTATGCAAAGAGCTCTCCACCGCAATCGGGTCAATATCCGTAAGATACGCCTTTTTCGCGCCCAGTTTAATGGCGGAAATTCCCAAAATCCCGCTGCCGCAGCCCACGTCAATGCACACCGATTGCGGCGTAACGTATTCCTGCATCAGCTCTACGCACATTGAAGTCGTTTCGTGTTCCCCCGTGCCAAACGCCATATTTGAATCGAGCAAAACCACCTGTTCGTTGGGGGCAGGTACGTAATCAATCCATTCGGGTACCACGACAATATTCCCCAAATGAATGGGGCGGAAATGCTTTTTCCATACGTCAATCCAGTCGTCGCCGTCCACAAAACGCTTGGTGTCTTCTAACGTTCCAAACGGCACAAACCCGCCGCTCCGTTCTTTTGCCTCGGCAATATCCTTTAAATAGCGGGAAGCACTTTTTCCGCCACGTCTTCCGCTACGTAGCACTTCACCAGCACGTCCGAAGGCTTGCCCGACGCCAGCCCTTCTTCCAGCTCGTCGTCCATATAGTCCCAAAAGGTGCTTTCCTTCGCCGTTTGCAACGCAATAATATCCGCACGGTCGCAAATACTCACGCCATACTCGGTGTAGCCCCACATAATATCCGAAATAATTTCACTCGCTTCCGTCGTCGTATGTATCGTCAATTCAATATATTTCATAAAATTACCTCTCCGCATTATTATAGCATACCGCCTTACATTTTGCAAGTATTTCTAAAAAGAAAAGAGCCGCGCAACGCAAGCCGCACAGCTCTTTTACGTAATAATCGATTACTTTTTATACAAAGGCCCGTAAACCTGACAAGCTCTATAATCCTGCCCTTCCTTATCCATACCGAACGCATTCCAGCAAGCGGGACGGAAAATATCGTCTTCGGGGACGTTATGCATACATACGGGGATACGGAGCATCGAGCACATCGTAATCAAATCCGCACCGATATGCCCGTAGGAGATCGCACCGTGGTTCGCGCCCCAGTTTTGCATAACTTCATACGCGGTCTTAAACGGACTTCCTTCCTTGCCGTCGCAACGGGGAGCAAACCACGTGCAAGGCCAAGTGGGGTTCGTTCTTTCCATCAACGCGTCGGAAACTTCGTCGGGGAGATTTACCGTCCAGCCTTCCGCTATCTGCAATACGGGACCAAGACCTTTAACAAGGTTCAAACGGATCATAGTACAAGGCATTTCCGCTTTCGTCGTGTAGTGACTGCTGAAACCGCCGCCGCGGAAATTATCAAAGCCCGCTTCGCACCATACGGTCGCGTCCGTCATCTTCTTGATGTCTTCTTCGGTAACTTCCCACCATTTCTTCATAATTGCGTTGCCGTTTTCGTCCTTGCATTCGCCGCAAGCGTCCAAACAAGCCGCGCCCGAGTTCAACAAGTGAATAATCCCGTTGGATTCCTTCGCTTTCCCTTCAAGCTTATAGCCCGTAACGCGCTCCGTCGCTTCGCCGCTCCAATAGGTACGTACGTCGGCAAAGATTTGCGCTCTGTGCGTAAGCAAACGCATAAACAACATACCAAGCCCGTTCAAAACGTCGTTTTCGGTTGCAAGCGTATACGGCTCTCTTGCACCTTCGTAATCGAACGTGGAGCTGAGCAACGCTTCGGGATAGTCGCAGTTGGGCCAATGATCCGTCCACTGTCTTTGTCCTTGGAACCCGCCCGCAATCGCGTTGTGTCCAACCTTTTCTTCTTCAAAGCCGTCGGGCAAGTTCTTATTCCCTGCCATAAGGTCTTTGATAATGCAGTACATTTTTACCGTGAATTCCCATTGTTTTTCCTTTTCTTCGTCGGTAAATTTAATGCGGCGTTCCTTGCCCAAAAATTCTACCGATTCGGGGTTATCGTCTCTGCCCATCTTGCAATGTTCCTTCGTCCAAGCAAGCGCCTTTTGATATTCTTCTTCGTTGTAGATTCCTTCTTCCATACGGCGAAGAATTTCCACTTCGTCTACCGATTCTACGCGCATATCCAAATAGGATTCAATGAAATCTTGATCGATAATCGAGCCTGCGATGCCCATACATTGCGAACCGATCTGCAAATACGATTTACCGCGCATCGTAGCAACCGCAACCGCCGCTCTGCCGAAACGGAGCAGCTTTTCCTTTACGTCGTCGGGAATAGTGGTTACCATATCGCGATCCTGAACTTCGTGTCCGTAAATGCCAAACGCAGGCAAGCCCTTTTGCGCGTGCCCAGCCAAAACCGCCGCAAGATAAACCGCGCCCGGTCTTTCCGTTCCGTTAAAGCCCCAAACACCCTTGATCGTCGTGGGATCCATATCCATCGTTTCGCTACCGTAGCACCAACAAGGGGTCACCGAAAGCGTAATGCTTACCCCTTCCTTTTTAAACTTGCTTGCGCAAGCCGCCGCTTCGGGCACGCGACCGATCGACGTGTCCGCCATAACAACCTTAACAGGTTCGCCGTTTGAATAAAAAAGATTTTCTTCAAACAATTTTTTCGCTGCGTTCGCCATCGCCATCACTTGTCCTTCCAAGCTTTCACGAAGCTGCATAGGTCCGCGTCTGCCGTCTACAATAGGTCGAATACCGATTACGGGATAATCCCCTACGTATCTATTTTTTGCCATAAAAATCTCCCCAAAAAAATTATTATTTTGATACTTTCATTATATACGATGCCGACAAATAAATCAAGTACCTTTTAGAAAATTTTTTTCATTTTTTAAAATTTTACTATACGGAATACCTAAAAAACGGAGCGCAAGCAAAATCCGCCGCGCTCCGCTCCTTTTTCTATGCAATTACGCAAATATTTTTACGCTTCCGCGCCAAGCAATGCTTTCAGCCTTGCCGCCGCCTTGCCAAGCTCTGCTTGCAATTCCGTAAGCTTCTCCTGCGAATGAGAAATTTGTCCTTTCAGTCGTGCAATTTCCCCCTGCGTTTTTTGCGTAAACTTCTTCGGCGACAACGCAAATGCCTTCACCGTATAGATAATGCCTATTACGTCGTAAAACAGCACCAAAACACAAGAACCCAACAGGCTCTCCCCTTGATAGTTCGGGTGATTCTTCCGAATATGGAAAAACGAAACCGCCAGCATAATAATGCCCGCCACCATCGTAAATCCGCCCAGCATCGCCAACGCTTGATAATCTTCATACTGCTGCGATTGCTCTGCGAGAAGCGCTCCCTTTTGCGAGAAGATAATCAACATCACAAGCCCGCCCACGAATGCGGCAAGGCTGAATAAGTGTCCCACCGCCCAAAGCTTGGCTTTTTTGATTTTCTTTTTGCTCTGCGCCATTGCCGTTTGCTTGTCTTTGATTTCCAGCTCCGCCCTGGCGTTTGCGCTTTCCAGTTTTTTAATTGCCTTTCTCGTTTTTTCCACGTACTCCTGCGCCTCGCGAATGCGATTTTGTTTTTCCGCCTGCAACCGCTTTAAGCGTTGTTCTTCCGCCAGCTTATCCGCGCGCTCCTGTATCCCCCCGCGCACCTTTTCTAAGCAGGCCTTCAAAAACTCCTTGCGTTCGTCGTTGCCGTATTCGTACGCTCTTTTATATTCGGAATACGAACCAAAATCCGTCGTAACCGAGCTTAAACTCTCCTTCTTTCTTATCCCCAAGCGAACGAGCAAGCTGTATAAATACGCGTCCGCACTTTCCGCGTCGATATCCAGCACCTTGTTGCAATAAATTTTTGCATTTTCAAAGTCCCCGTCGTTCAAGAACATATACGCGCGTTTGAGCAGGTTTCCCGTATTTCCCCCTGCGCTCACCGTCACCGTCGGTGCGGCAGGCTTTTCCAAAACCTTTTTAATCCCGCGCACGATGTCGTTGATAAACCCGATTTTCGCCATATTTTGCGCCTGCAAATGCGCGAATTCGTCGGGCAGGTCATACGCGTCCATATCCTTGTAGCAGGGAATGAGCAGCTTGCTTCTATCGTCCTTGTTCATCTTCAAGAAGCGCGACCATTCGTTCTTCACCCACACCGCGTTGAAGTATTCGGGCTTCGTACCGATTGCCAGCATCACCTTGGCGGAATTGAGCGCCGCAAAAATAATCGGTTCGTATGCCGAGCCCAGCTTCCCTTCCAGCGTAATCGCCGCATAGAAAACCTTAAAGCCTTCCTGCGTAAGCTGATGGTAAATATCGTTGGCAATCACGCTGTCCTGCGTGCGCTTTCCGTATTCGTCCGTTTCCTTATAGCAAATAAACACGTCGTACGGTTCTTCGTTTTGCGCCACCGCTAAAATACCCTTTTGCACCTTGTCAATGGCTTTCGCTTCTTCTTCGTACAAGGGCTTTTGGCCTGCGTAAGCGTATTTCAAGGTCAGCTTATAGTTCTCGTCCGCAATCACGCTTTCGTAAGAAGTTCTATGGCAGGTAGGAATGCGCTTAAAGGTTTTCGGGTCTTCCACGTATTCTACGCCGAACTTACAAAGAATAAGCCCCCAGTACGCTTCCGACTGCTCATCGTCCGCTTGGATAATGCGCTCGTAAATTTCCGAAGCCTTGTCAAACTCGCTCTTTAACCGCAAGGTCGTCGCGCGGTTGAATAAATTTTGAATATTTTCGTCGCGGGAAGACGGAACGGTTTGTTTCGTGCCGCAATAATCACATTCGACGATGTGCATTCCTTCCTGTACGTCCAAATTCCCCGTACAGCATTTGCACTTGAAAACGATTGCCATAACCTTTCTCCTTGGTGAAAACCTTTTGCACCGTGCAAAAATACAAGCTTTTTTCTTTTGCACGTCACAACTATTATTGTAACACTCTATCCCCCGTTTTGTCAAGGGGTTTTACCATACAAAAACGGAACGCAAATCGAATTTCGCCGCGCTCCGTTACCGTCTTATGCCATTTTTCTTACTTTACGTAAGGCTTTGTGCCGTACAACGCTTCCACGTTGTCCGAATACCGCTTCATCTTCTCGCATTGTTTCAGCTCTACGGTAGATTCCCATTTTTCCAGCTCCCGCTTTTGGTCCTTGGAAAGCTTGGTCGGCACTTCCACCAGTACGCGGATAATCAAATTCCCCACGCCGCCGCGCAAGGACTTAATCCCCTTGCCGCGTATGGTAAACGTCGTACCGCTTTGCGTGCCTTCGGGAATAGTGAATTCAAAGGTATCGTCAATGGTCGGTACTTTTACCACGCCGCCGAGCACCGCCGTCTTATACGGAACGTACAAATCCAGCTTTAAGTTGAACTGGTCGCGCACGAAAATCTTGTGCGGCTCTACGCGGAATACGATGATCAGGTCGCCCGACTGTCCGCCGCGCGGCGCAGCCTGACCCATACCCTTCTTTTTCATATAACTGCCGTTGTCCACGCCCGCAGGAATGTCTATCGTTACCGTCGTTTCCTTGCGTTGCGAACCCCTGCCCTTACAATCGGGACACTTGTCGGTGATTTTCTTCCCCGTGCCTTCGCAATCGGGACAAGCGCTTTGACGAATCGTTCTTCCGAACATCGTCTGCTGCACCTGCTGAATTACCCCCTTGCCCTGACAACGGGAACAGGTGGTGTACGCCGTGCCGTTCTTCGCACCCGTGCCCTTACAGCTTTCGCAGGACTGATTACGGGTATAGGAAAAGGTCTTCTTGCAGCCCTTTGCCGCGTCCATAAACGACAGCGTCATTTCCCGCTGAATGTCTTCGCCGACTTCCGAACGCGCCGTCCGCGCCCCGCCGCCAAAGCCGCTGAAAATGCTGCTGAAAATATCCGAAATATCTTCAAACCCGCCCCCGCCAAAACCACCGAAGCCGCCTGCGCCCATACCGGGGTGTTCCAGCTCGTAATCGTACGCCGCGCGCTTTTGCTGATCGGAAAGCGTTTCGTGCGCTTCGTTGACTTCCTTAAACTTTTCCGCCGCCACTTCGTCGCCTTGATTGCGATCGGGGTGATATTTCATCGCCAGCTTTCTATACGCCGATTTAATTTCGTCCGGCGTCGCTTTTTTGTCCACGCCGAGAATGTCGTAATAATTTTTTTTATCTGCCATAGTGATTATCCTAAATGCATTTATCGAAGCAACAACGCTGTATTGCGCTGTGGTTTCTCCGTTTAGGGAAACAACGGAGATGCAAGCAAGACGCGAAGGGCGCGGCTTTTTCGCAGGGAGTTTACTACGCGTAAATGACCAAGGAAAAACGCAAGCCCGACAAAGTATTGCGCCGCATATACGTCGTTTCATAAATAGCGGAATAGGGTCTGACATACGCCAAACCCAATTTCCCTTACACAAATCCCCCACCCATATACGAGTTGAACGGGATTTTATTGCTTATTGATGAAACTCCGTATCGCCGTCGTCCGCAGGTGCTTCACCGCCGTTTGCGCCGCCCGCCGCCTGATACATCTTGGTAAATACGGGCTGAACGTCCTGCATCAGCTTATCGTAAGCCGCCTTGATACGGTCGTCATCGTCGCTTTCCAGCTCTTTCTTCGCCGCGTCGATTACCGCCTGCAAAGTCGCCTTGTCGTTTTCGTCAAGCTTATCGCCCGCTTCTCTCATCGTTTGTTCTACGTAGAAAATCATACCGTCAAGCTTGTTCTTGTTATCTACTTTTTCTTTGCGCTTCTTATCTTCTTCCGCGAATTGTTCCGCTTCCTTAACCGCCTTGTCAATTTCTTCTTCGGAAAGGTTGGTGGACGACGTGATGGTAATATCCGTCGATTTACCCGTACCCTTATCCTGTGCGGTTACGTGTACGATACCGTTCGCGTCGATGTCGAAGGTAACTTCGATTTGCGGAATGCCGCGGGGCGCGGGAGCAATACCCGAAAGCATAAAGTTGCCAAGGGTCTTGTTGTCTTTGCAGAACTCGCGTTCACCCTGCAATACGTGAATATCTACGCTCGTCTGGTTATCCGCCGCCGTCGAGAAGATTTGGCTCTTCTTTACGGGAATGGTCGTGTTTCTATCGATGATACGCGTGAACACGCCGCCAAGCGTTTCGATACCGAGCGACAACGGCGTAACGTCAAGGAGCAATACGTCCTTTACTTCGCCCGTCAAAACGCCGCCTTGCACCGCTGCGCCGATTGCAACGCATTCGTCGGGGTTGATACCCTTGAACGGTTCTTTGCCCGTAACTTCCTTAACCTTCGCCACAACCGCAGGCATACGCGTAGAACCGCCGACAAGAATTACCTTGTCGATATCGCTGTACGAAAGCCCTGCGTCGCGCATAGCCGCCTTCATAGGCGCAACCGTTCTTTCCAAAAGGTCAGCGGTCATCGTTTCGAATTTTTGCTTGGTGATGGTCACGTCAAGGTGCTGAGGGCCATCCGCGCTCATCGAAATGAAGGGAAGGTTTACGTTGGTGGAAGTCATACCGGAAAGTTCGATTTTCGCCTTTTCCGCAGCTTCCTTCAAACGCTGCATCGCCATCTTATCCTTGGACAAATCGATTGCGTGCGATTTCTTGAATTCATCTACCAAATAGTCGATAATCTTGTTGTCCCAGTCGTCGCCGCCCAGCTTCGTGTCGCCGTTCGTTGCCAAAACTTCAAATACGCCGTCGGAAATTTCCAAAATGGAAACGTCGAACGTACCGCCGCCAAGGTCGTAAATCATTACCTTGCCGCCCTTATCCTTATCCAAACCGTACGCAAGCGCCGCCGCCGTAGGTTCGTTGATGATACGAAGCACGTTCAAGCCCGCAATTTTACCCGCGTCC
>JAZSGC010000073.1:0-11573 GCA_045532525.1 Candidatus Scatosoma sp. | reverse complement strand
CCCATTGCGCTATCCTTAAACTGGAAGTCGGGCTTTGCGAAATAGGTATAGAACGAATACTCGTGTACGCCAAACCCCATCGCAAGGTTGGTTTGCCAGTACATATCGCTTTCCACCATACGACGGTTGTGATGATTGCCGTTCCAAATATGCGCAAAGGACTGCAACACCGCACGGAAAGCAATATCGCGTTCCTTGCACATTCTTGCCACCAGCTGATAGTTGGGCAGCGTGTTGCCGCTGATGATGTATTCGCGGCGGAAAGGATATTCGTCGAAGTGGATATTATCTGCCTGCGTGATTTTTTGGAAATCCCCTACGTACTTTTCATAGATTTGCCATTGCGCAAGCTGCTCGGTGGCGATTTTGTCCGTTGCAACGTCTTCCTGCTGTATCTTTTGTGGTTTAAGCAGCCTTTCGGGTGCGGTCATCGGCAACAAATTACTTTGCACGTACGCGTCGGGCAAAACACGCTGAATCGAGCGCATAATTTGTCCGTACGCAGGGAACTGGTCGTATATCGGCTCGTCAAAAAGCTGAATACCGAAGAAGCCTTCCTGCTTACAATAGGGCGCGACGCACTCCGCCACCGCCTTATCCAGCTCCGCTTCGGTAGCGAACATTTTGCCTTCGCCCACCAAATCTCTTTCGTCGCGGATCCAGTGGTCAAACCGTCCGTCGGTGACGAGTATGCGCTTACAGCCGCCTTTTAACGCTTCTTTAAAAACAAGTTGGCAGTTGCTGCCTTCCCATTCTTCGCCCTTATACGAATTTTCGCCGCGGGCTTGCACCATATTAAAACCGCATTCTACGTATTCCGCATAACGCTTTGCACTACGGAAGTCTTCCCCACTGAAATATGTATATCCGTTTACCGTATAATATCCCGCAGTAGGACAGTTGTAGGCATAAAAAAGATATTCGCCTTGCTTTTTCATTGTTACTCTCCTTCTATTTTCGGAACGGAAAACACGTAACGGCGTTTTCCGCTCCGCTCTTTACAACGTTTATGATTTTTTTGCTCTGCCTTTTACGTAATCGTCATAATAAGGCAAATAAGCTTTGGTCGCTTCCAACATTCTATCGAACAGCTCCCTTGCCTTTTCTTCGGACAAGCAAACGTTGGGGTTGTTCAAGAACACCACGAACGCCTTTTCATAATCGCCCGAAAGCGCCGCGTCCACCACCGTTTCCTGCTCTTCGATAATGCGCATAATCAACGCATTGAGCGCCGTAGGAACGTTGCCTGCGTGCACGGGCTTTACACTATCGCCCGAGAAGAACGCGTTGGTTTCTACGATTGCGCCCATAGGATTATTTTCTACCTGCCCGACGTTGGGAACGTTGACGTTAGTCACGAAATCCCCCAAGCCAAGCAACGCCTTGATTTGGCGCACCGTTTCTTCCCCCGTTTCGCGCAAATCAAAGGGTTTACCATTATAATAATCTCTCGCCTTTTGCTTCCTTTGTTCTAACTCGATTTTTCTCCCAGCGACCGTCGTCAAAGAAAAGCCGTACTTATCTTTGACCATTTCTTCGCTTTCCAAGAACCATTTGCCGGGACAAAATTCCGCCAAGTGTCTATCGCCAGCCGCAGCGATTGCGCCGTAACGCTTAAAGAGCGTGAATTTTACCAATTCCTTGGTAAGGTACGCGCCGTTTGCCCAATGCTTGGCTTCTACCGAATGCTCTAAGCCGTCGGGATGCTCGTCGATATACGCGTTATAGATGGGAATAAGGTCCGTTCCCTTATACTTTGCTTCCGTCAAGAACGTAAAGTGGTTTACGCCGACGATATTCGTGCGGATTTCATCGCGCGTTGCGTCGATATCGTATTTTTCCTTTAAAATTACGGAAAGCAGCTTTTGCGTGCCGAAGACTTCGTGACAGCAACCGAACGCTTTGATTTTCGGGAAAGTTTTATACAGCGTTTTTACGCACGCCGACATCGGGTTGGTGAAGTTGATAACCCAAGCGTTTGGACAATTTTTCTCTACAGCCAACGCAAACTCTCTAAACATCGGCAAGCAACGGAGCGCACGTACAATGCCCCCGGGTCCCGTCGTGTCGCCAACAGGCTGATAAATGCCGTATTCTTCGGGCAAATGTACGTCGCTTTCCATTTCGTCAAACGTACCGGGCAGCACGGAAATCACAACAAAATCCGCCCCCGCCAACGCTTCGTCTATCCCTTTGCACGCCTTATACTGCCACTTGCCTGCCACGTCGTCGCGCGCGGAAAGCGTATTACCGATTTTTTCGTTAATTTTCGCGCCTTCCCAGTCAATGTCGTACAAACGCACCGTACCGCCGATTTCCCCATCCTTGGCAAGGTCGTTCATCAAATTATGCGCCCAAGCGCGAGAGCCGCCGCCTATGTACGCAATTTGTACCTTTTTCACGTCTTTAAATGTGCTTTGCATTTTTATACCCCCATAGGTTAAATTTCAAGGGTATTATAACACAGTCGTTTTTTACAAGCAATAGTAATTTTTACGATAATTATAGCATTTTTAACATTTTCCCCTTTCTTTGCGTTGACTTTTACGGTAAAAGCGTGCTATGATAGGGGTATGAGAAAGGTTTTAACGGAATACATTTCCAAAAACGGAATTCGGTTTCATCATTCCGTTTCCACACACGAAAACAACGCAACGAAATGGCTTCAACCCGAATCGCACGGTATGTGCGAAGTATTTTTATTGCTGTCGGGCACGGTAAATTACAAGGTAGAAGGCGAATATTATCACCTTACGCCGATGGACGCTATTTTGATTGCGCCGCACAAGCTACATTGGATAGAAATCGACGGCGAGCAAGGCTACGAACGTATGGTTTTGCATTTTTCCCCCGATTTATTGCCGTCCTTTGCCGATTTATCCTTTCTTACCGAAAACAATCCCCTGCCGCCAACCGCCTTTGTTATCCCGAAAGCACTGGCAGAGCAAAGCGATTTGGCTACGCTAATGCAACGTTTTAAACAGCTTTGTAGCAATCCAAGTAAATATACCGACCTACGCTTTGTTAGCGTTATTTTACAGGTTGTGGAAACGCTGAACGAGCTGATTATCGCGCTTGGAGAAACGGACGAAACCGCGCCCGCCAAGGTGGATAAGCTTTCCTATAAATGCATTCAATACGTAAGGGCGCATTTGACGGACGGAACAGATTTATCTCCGCAAACGATTGCGGCGGCGTTGCACGTGAGCGCTTCGCACCTTAGGCAAAGCTTTAAACGGGAAATCGGGGTAACCCTGCATACGTATATCGCCAACCAAAAAATGCAGTTTGCCAAAAGAATGTTGGCGCAAGGTGCTTCTCCGCAAGCCGTTTCGGATATGCTCGGCTTTGAGTACTACTCCACCTTTTATCAAAATTTCGTAAAGCGATTCGGCGTCAATCCAAACGCCTACGCACAGCTGTGACTTTAAGTATAACCTTTACGTTTACGCTACGGCAAACGCCCTTTCTTTTTTGAAGGGGCTTTTTTATTTGCATTTACAAATACTTGTTTTTTTCAAGGAGCATATAGGCAAATAGCGAGTTTGCCCAAGCAAACCAAGCGCGGGAATACACACTATCGTCGTCCTTATCCACGCCTTCGTGAATATAGCCCGTGCCGCCCGTGCTGGAAACCAGCATTCGTACGTTTTCGGCAATTTCTTCCGCGTCGTCGCTGGTCAGCGCACGAATGATAAGAGAGAGCGGCCAAACGCGGTTTTTAGGGGTATGCGGGCTGCCAATGCCCTTTAGGATTTTGCCTTCAAAATAATAGGGATTTTCAAAGCTCAGCATAAGCGAGCGGGTATTTTGATAGATTTCTTTGTCTACATACGGATAGTCGTAATACGGCATTGCAAGCAGATTTGGAATGTTGGCGTCGTCCATTAAGTTATAGTTGCCCAGCCCATCCGTTTCCAACGCGTATATTTTTTTGCCGTTCTTTTCCACTACGGCAAGTCTTTCTATCTCCGCTTGGATTTCTTCCGCTAAGCGGCGGCAAATCTTCGCGCGGAGCGTATCCCCCAGCACGCTTTCAAAAATGGGGGCAAGCTTGGTCAGCACGGCGACGATGAACATATTCCCCGGCAGATAATAACCGTACTCGCATTTATCGTCGCTGGGACGGTAACCCGACCACACCAAGCCGCCGTTTGAAACGGGCGTGCCTTTTCCGCACCATTTGTGCGGTCCGCGGTTAAAAACCTGATGATAATACGGGGACTGTTCCGCGTGCTTTTGTTCCGTTTTAAAAACCTTGATAATGCAATCGAACGCCTGCAAGAACAAGTCGTTTAGGCAGGACTTATCCTGCGTTTTTTCGTAATACTTGGTCAAGAGCCACAGCGGATAGCAAAGAGAATCCAACTCGAATTTGCGTTCCCAAACCCAAGGGGACTGTTTATCCAAATCGTACACGTGACCGTTGCCGTTGGCTTCGCGATTGAACGCGTTGGCGTAAGGGTCAAGCAATATGTAGGTGAACTGTTTTTTTAACAAGCCCTTGATAAGCTGCCGCACGGACGAACATACCTTGGCGAAAAACAGGTATTGCATCACCTGTGCAGACGAGTCGCGCAGCCACATAGCGGGAATATCGCCCGTGATGATAAATACCGAGCCGTCGGGCTCAAAAAACGTCGTCGTATACAACGTATTAAAGAAGCATTTATCAAACATCTCCCGAAGCTTATCGTCTTTTATTGTCTTTTCAAACTCCGTAACGCAAGCGCGAAGATCAGCAAAACGTTCTTCGTTCATTCGGTTGTTAATATCGCTTAAACGCAGGCGCTCGCCTACGATTTCTTCCGTGATATCCATAATCTCACCTAATTATTTACTTTTTTTAGTTTTACGCGAATTTCTTCGGCGTTTTTTAACGCTAATTTTCTTAGTGCGGTCCTATATTGTGAACTTATATTGTGAACTTATTATAACACGCGCACGCGATTTTTTCTTGCCTTATTTAATTAAAAAAATGCGATTTTTAAGGGTCTTATGAAACGTCAAGGTTTGCTACCGCATAAAAAAAGACGTCCCTTTAAAAAAATTGCCTTTGCAACAATATAAAATGATACACGGCGTCTACTGCTACCGCGGAAGCGGAAATCCACGTGAAGATGCGCGCGGGTTTGTCGGGCGCGCTTTGTAAAAAGTTCCGCATCGGCAAGAAAAACCAACGCATAAACAGCGTAAGCGCCACCGCCCAGCATAACGATATCGGCAGACTGACGTACCCCATTACGTTGAGCGCGCGGCGGGAATAATCCCAAAGCCGCACCCCCCAAACTCGGTGGAATAAAGCGCCGACAAACAGCTCGGCAAGCGTAGGCAGTAAGCAAGCGAAAAATAGGTATGCCGCATACCGCCAAAAAGGCGTTTTTATCCGTTTCAACACATACCTGCCCCTATGCGGCGTACCAAAAAGGTAAAAAACAATAAATATGGTCGCCCCGTAAATGGGGCAAATCGGCAATGCCAAAAAACCCCTATCCGAAAAGCGGTGATAGGCAAAAAGAGAAAATAGCATTTCCCATATCCAGCCCAAAGCGGACAACCATAAAAAGAACAGCCAGTCCTTGGTTAAAACCGTCCGCAACGGCTTTCTATTTTCCTTTCTTTGCGCGCGCATACCCATACGCTATCAGTATCGCCACGCAAGCCTAAAAATAACCCAAAATATACAAAAACGAGCGCGAAAAGCACCCGTTTTGTTGTCATTTTATGTAAATCTTAATCTACGATCTCCACGCCGTCGGGTTTTTCCACCTTCGTTTGCACGCTGCCGTCAGGCTGCAGCGTGTGTTCAACGCGCAAAACGCCCCCTGCTACGGGATAAGCAATTTTTAAGTGCTTTAAACCGCTGAGCTTGGGTTGAATACGGAATTTTTTCAAGCCGACGCCGACGGGATAAATCCCCGCGACCGTTTCCGCCAGGTACGGAATAACGCCCGCCGACCAACCGTGGCAGAAGCTATGCCGATAGCCCGTATAGCAAAACGCACCCTTGCCGCCGTGAATATCTACCTTACCTTCTTCAAGCATTTCGTCTATCCTGCCGCAGTTTTCCAGCCAGTCAAGGTCGAAATCTTCCCAAAACGTCGTTGCGCCCACGGAAAGCATTCCGCCATAATATTCCTTCATTATCGAAAGCGCGGCTTCTTCTTCGCCGTACGCGGCGATAGACGTTAAAATGGGATAGGACATAAACGTGGAAAGCCCTCTCGCGCCGCCGCGCAGCAATACCTCTTTATACGCTTCGGATTTGCTGCCTGACCAAACGCCCAAGCCCGCGATTTGCTTATATTGCAACACCGTTTGCTCTTTCTTTTCCAAGCGACGGAGTACGTCCCTGCAAAGGGAATCGTCTTCCCCGCAAACGCGCAGAAAATCCGCCGTTTTTTGCATTGCAATTTTGGTAAGGAACGCAACGCCCGCGTGGGAATCGGCTTTCTTTACGTCTGCGTTTTCCTTGGTTTCCGTTTCGTGGAAGCAGGACGGCCAGTCAATGAAATCCCAAGGATAACTCGTTTCCCCGTCTTCCTTTACGTGGTCGGAAATTTGCTGAACCAACCCCTTGATATAGGGCAGGTACGCGATGAACGGCGTTTTATCCCCTTTCACGGCATATTCGTCCGCGAGAATGATCAGCCACCAAAGCGAGTATGCAGGGATGTTGTTCATCCACTTGGAAAGCGGCGTTTGCGAATGCACGAACGCCAAGGAGTTTTCCGTTTCGGGTACGTCGCCGAACAAGCATTGCGCCGCGCGCATTTCGGGATATAAATCCCCTATCCAAACAAGTCTGTCACGCTTGACGCCGTCCCAAAAATATCCGTTTTGCAAGCACAAACGAATGGTGCGCGCCGCCGTTGTCCAAATTTCGTTAACAAGCGCGTCATCACATTCAAACGCGCCGATTTCTTCGCGTGTATCGGTATCCACCGCCGCCACCACCGTTTTGATAGAAAACTCCGCATTTTCTTCTAAATTATCAATGCGCAAAAAGCGGAAACCCGTTTGGCCGAAGGTCATATCCGAATAATTTCTTAAATCCACCGTAAAATCGCGGTTGGAATGGTCGTTCGTGGCATAGCCGATACCCCGACCGAGCGCCGAACAGGTTTCGCCGACCGATTCGCCAAAGCGCAGGCGCACCGTATTGCCGCCCATTGTGGCAAAGGTAAGAATTCTTGCGCCGCCCGACACTTCTTCTCCGTAATCCAAAATAATATAGCCTTTCCCTTTTAAAAGTGCGCAATCGGTTTCCGAGAGCCCGATTTGTAAGGATTTTTCTTTTAATAAGGATTCCGCTTGCTCCACGTTTTGCATAGAAACAATGCGTTTAGGAAATACGTACTGCATAAATTTCTCCCTAAAATGCTTTTTGGCAACCTCATCCAGTTGCCATACAGCCTTATTATAGTACAAAAAATGCCTTTCGTCAAGTGTTTGCACAAAAAAAGAAGGGCGTTTTTTTGTCCTTCTTTTTTGTCTTTTTATCGCAAGGTCGCAAGCAACACGTTGTTTTGCTTGGAAATAGAAAGAACTTCTCTGCCCCCGAAATCATAGTCAAATTCTACGCCCATATCCGCTTCAACGCGTACCTGGTATGTTCCTTCTTCGTATTCCCACGCCACACGGATAAATCCGTCCACCGTTTTATACTCCCCTTCCGCAAAGGAAAGCTGGGAGCTAAACGTCGGCGAAATACACAATTTTTTGTCCGCAAACAGCTTAATCCCCAACACGTGCGAATACAGCCATTCCACGCAGGAGCCCAAGCTATAATGGTTAAAGGAGTTCATCCCCGGCGTTTCGAAGCCGTGTTCTTTGGTGTAACCGTTCCAACGCTCCCAAATGGTGGTTGCGCCGTTTTCGATGGTGTAGCCCCATGACGGGTATTCCTTTTCTCTAATGATTTTATACGCCAGCTCCGTTGCGCCGATTTCGCAAAGCGCGGGAAGCAGGTGCTTCACGCCGATAAAGCCCGTGGTAAGCTTTCCGCCCGCCCGTTCGATGCTATCCAAGAATGGCTTTTTAATCTCATCAGCACTCACGTAGCCCACGGCAAGGGAAAGCGCGTATATCGATTGCGAATCCCCCGCGATTTTGCCGTCCTTTTGCAAGAAATGCGTGCGGAACGCTTGCTTGGTTTTTTGATAAATATCCGCATACTTTTCGGCGTTGGCTTGATCGTCCAAAAGTGCGTACATTTTTGAAATCAAATCTGCGGACAAGCCGAAAAAGCATTGACTGATCCCGTCCCTATCTTCCGCTTTTTTCACCGACAGCCAATCCCCAAACGGATTTTTTACCCGCAAAAGGTAGTTTTCGCTATGCGCAAGATAATATTCTAAATGCTTTACTGCACAGGGCAAATTCTCTTCAATGACGCGGGTATCGCGATAATGTAAATAGTGTGTGTACGGAATCACGCAAATGGCGTCCGCCCAACCGGGAACGCCCGCCGTAGAATCGGATACGGGAACAAAGAAGGGCGCGAACGACGTGATTTTTCCGTCGGGTAAGGCTTCCGTTCTTATCAGCTTTAAGTAGTTGGCAAAAAAGCGGTTGCAATCGGCATTGAACATCGCCGTATTGCAAAATACCTGCGCGTCCCCCGCCCAGCCGAGCCGTTCGTCGCGTTGCGGACAATCGGTGGGAACACTGATAAAATTATCCTTTTGTCCCCATTGCACGTTCTTAAAAATAGCGTTGATAATCTCGTCCGAGCAACGGAACTTGCCCGTATACGGAATTTCCTGCGTTAATGCAACGCCCGCAATATCACGTATTTCCGCTTTGCCTTGTACCGTAATTTCCGCATAGCGAAAGCCGTGGAAGGTAAATTTCGGATCAAACGTATCCTGCCCGCCCGATAAAATCACCTTATCCGTCGCCTTTACCGAGCGCAAATTGTCGTAGTACAAAGTACCGTCATCGTTGAGCACTTCCGCGTGGCGAAGTGTAATTTCCGCCCCCTCTTCCCCCGTTGCGGTAAAGGTAATAAATCCCGCAAAATTCTGTTTAAAGTCCAAACGAAGGACGTTTCCTCCCTGAAATATTACGGTTGGCTGTAAGCGCGCAAATGCTTTTACAGGCTCTATCGCATACAGCTCAAAAGGCAGGTCGCAATCGTGTTTTTGTGCCTTTGGCAGGTCGTCGTACGCGCCTTCCTGCACGCGAAAATCAACATATTCCCCATCGAAGAAGGAAGAATTGACAATGCGCGAGCCGTCCACGCGCCAGCTTTCATCCGTTTGGATTTGTTGCTGTGTGCCATCGGCGTAGGAAAGGGTCAACTCCGCAAACAACGCCTTGACCGTTCCGTAAATAAACGGCTTAGCGGTATAGCCCAACCGACCGGAATACCAACCGTCGGAAAGGGTTACCTCTATCAGGTTTTCCCTTTGCATATCCGCCGTTATATCGTAGGTGCAAAGATGGACGTACTTATTGTAATTCGTCCAGCCGGGCATAAAATAATCGTCGATTTGACGGCCGTTTATTTTCACGCTGAAAATACCAAGCGCCGAGATGCGTAGCACGCATTCTTTCAGCTCTTTTTCGATACGGAAACGTTTTTTAAAAACGGGCAAACGCGCGTCTTGATTTTCGTCTTTTCTAATAATCCACATATAAGAATCCCCTTACGTGTTATGCACCGCACATTTTATAAAAAATATGCGGTTGCTTTCAGTATAACATACACGCTGATAAAATGCAAACGCTAAATCAAATTTTCACGGTAAATTTTAAGATGCGTTGCGTAGCGCAGCGTTCGGGACACCCACAAGGGCTTTCCTTGGTAGATTTTTTCGAACCTCTGAACCCCTTGACAACACTGACAATTCGGGCAGTATCATTTTATAAAAAACGTTCGAAATAAGTGGCTTGACCACATGTTTGACCACTTACGAAAATAGATAAAAACTTAAAAAATCGAGGCGTAGCGCAGCTGGTAGCGAGT
Organism: Candidatus Scatosoma sp.; assembly: GCA_045532525.1. Taxonomy (GTDB): domain Bacteria; phylum Bacillota; class Clostridia; order Christensenellales; family Borkfalkiaceae; genus Scatosoma. Next base: position 1,600 of record JAZSGC010000073.1, on the reverse strand, counting down.
CGCGTTCGGGACACCCACAAGGGCTTTCCTTGGTAGATTTTTTCGAACCTCTGAACCCCTTGAAAAACCTGACAATTCGGGCGGTATACTTTTCCACAAAACGTTCGAAATAAGTGGCTTGACCACATGTTTGACCACTTACGAAAATAGATAAAAAATTGAAAAATCGAGGCGTAGCGCAGCTGGTAGCGCGTCGCGTTCGGGACGCGAAGGTCGTGGGTTCAAATCCCGTCGCCTCGACCAAAAAATGCAGGAAATTGCTTGAATTTCCTGCATTTTTCTATATTCTTTATTGAAAATTAATAGTTGCCTTTATTAACTTATATCTCCCATTAATACAATTTAATCATTGGGCCCTTCTACCCCGTCTATCACTTCGGCTAAATTAGTTGTATTATTTACAAATTTAAGAGTTACCGTTCCTGTTATATTTGTTTTACGAGATTTTGCAATAATTATTTCAAGCGTGTTTTTTTTATCAAAATAATCAGCCGACCAATAATCGCATTTAGGAATATGGGTAAAAGCTACAATATCACATAAACGATGCACTTCGTCCGATTTAAAATCACTTAATTCAGGTCTATTATCCACTCTTTGATGTTCGGGAATTTCTAAATTCGATATAATGATTATTGAAGAATTAGTATGTTTAATAATATCGTTTAAGCGATACATAAATTCTTGTTTGTCGCTTTCTTTTAAGCATAATCCATTTATATCGTCAATAACAACCAAATCATTGGACTGCGTTCCTAATAAGTATAAAAGTTGCTCAACCGTATTTTCTTCATCATCAAGCATTATAAAATTTAAATTATTAAAATTCAGATTTTCTACACCTAAAAGAAGTTTTCTCCAATCAGTAGCAGTCAAAAATCTTTTGTGAAAACTGTCGATATTTACATTGGCTTCACCTGAAATTAAATTATCTGTTATTTCTTCATTACCCTCTTTTAATGAAAGATATGAAACCGTTTTTCCGTCTCTGAGATTTTTACGTACAATATTTTGCACAAATAGACTTTTGCCCATAGACGAATATCCAGCGACTAATATGATTGAATTTTTATATATAGGCGTAAATTCATCTAATGCTTTAAATCCCCATGAAAGCGTTACATCCAAAGGTTTTTCTAATCGTTCCCACAAATCGCTTTCCGAGACTGCGGTTTGCTTAACACTAATATTTCTTTTTACATCCCCATATTTTTCATAACATTTATCTCTATGTGCCTTTAATTCTTTAGGCGTATAGGGTTTCCCTTTGGGGTGTTTTGGATTAAAACTTTTTACTTCTGAATGACAATCGTAGCACAAGGGAATACAGTTATCAGCAGAATTATCATCAACCCCGTCAATATGATGAAGCTCCATTTTTATTCCTGCAAATTTTCCACATAAACAACAATGTCTACCGCAATTCACAAGAGCATTATGAATAACTGTGGGCGAAAACTTTTTTCTTTTGATTGTTTCCATATTAGTCCTCATCGTATAACCAACAACTATTTCTTTCGTATAATGTCTGGTGTTTCTCATCAAAAATCTCAAAAGCAAACCTTTTTGCTGTTTCTAAATCTTTTACCTGCTTTCCATC
>JAZSGC010000082.1:0-3128 GCA_045532525.1 Candidatus Scatosoma sp. | reverse complement strand
TGCGTAAGCGTATGTCCTACGGGCGCGTTGATGGAAGTTTCCGAAATCCAAAAGGTGGACGAAGCGGTGCAGGCGGGTAAGTACGTCGTTGTGCAAACCGCACCTGCGGTAAGAGCGGCACTCGGCGAAGAATTCGGAATGCCTATCGGTACGCTGGTTACGGGGAAAATGGTTTCCGCGCTCAAACGCCTTGGCTTTAAAAAGGTGTTCGACACCAACTTCGCGGCTGACCTTACGATTATGGAAGAAGCGACGGAGCTGTTGCACCGCATTCAAAACGGCGGCAAATTGCCGATGATTACGTCTTGTTCCCCCGGTTGGGTCAACTATGCGGAATATAACTATGCGGACTTGCTTGGGCATTTGTCTTCCTGTAAATCCCCGCACGAGATGTTTGGCGCAATTTTAAAGAGCTATTATTGCGAAAAGAACGACATTGACCCTAAGGATATGTTCGTGGTTTCCATTATGCCCTGTACGGCAAAGAAATACGAAAAAGACCGTCCGGAGCTTTCGGTAAACGGCTTGCAGGACGTAGACGCGGTATTGACGACCAGGGAGCTGGCGAAGCTCATCAAGCGTTCGGGTATTAACTTTACCAAACTTCCCGATAGCGATTTTGATAGCGATATCGTTGGCGATTATACGGGTGCAGGCGTTATTTTCGGCACGACGGGCGGCGTTATGGAAGCAGCGCTTCGTACCGCGGCGTTCAAGCTTACGGGCAAGGAATTAGAACGCGCGGAGCTTAACGAAGTGCGCGGCTTAAAAGGCATCAAAGAAGCGTCTTACGACCTTGGCGGCGTGCAGGTAAACGTTGCGGTAGCGCACGGAATGAAGAACGCAAAGGTGCTGCTGGACGAAATCAAGGCGGGTACAAGCAAATACCATTTTATCGAAGTAATGGGCTGTCCCGGCGGTTGCGTTGCGGGCGGCGGTCAGCCGTACGTGAAGCCTTGCTTCTTGCCGAACGAAGACGCGGATATTTTGGATACCTACAAGACCAAGCGCGCGTCCGCGTTGTATAGTGAAGACGAATCCAAAACCTTGCGCGCGTCGCATAAGAACCCGCAAATTATTGCCTTGTACGACGCATACCTTGGCGAACCTAACTCCCATAAAGCGCACGAGCTGTTGCATACCAGCTATGCAGGGAAAGAAAAGTTTCCCGACTAATATAATTTCAATGAACAAAACCCCCCACAAAGTCGGCGGGGTTTTTGTTTTGAATATTAAAATGGGCGCACCAGGTACGCATTGAATGCAAAATGGGTATACCAGGTACGCGCTGAATAAAAAAAACGGTATTTTAGCGCATATTGTTTTTTTAGGTGTCGCCGTCGAAAACTCACAAATATTTGTGAAAAAATAACAAACAAAATTCCACAAGCTTTTTTGCGCTTGCCTATTGCATTTTTTGCACGGATTTGTTATAATAGAAACAAGATGTAGGGCGGGCAAAATAAAGCGAATAGCAGTAGTGGAGAGTTTTATTTATGATAAGTACCCGAAGAAAAAAAACCAAGGGAAGCCCCAAGCTTTTTTTCACGCGCAAAATACAAGCTTGCGCGTTGTTTTCGGGGGCGCAATACGCGCTTTTACGCCCAAAAACGGTATAACGAATGGAGTGCAGCGATAAGCTTGCGCTCCATTTTCTTTGATTGCAGAAAAAACAGCGTGCACCGCACGGAAAAATACGATCACAAAAGGAGAGAGTTATGAAAAAAGTAGGCATCTTAATGGGTAGCAAATCGGATTTCGACGTGGTGAAACCTGCGGTTTCCGTGTTAAAAAAATTCGGCGTGGAAACGGAAGTTCGGGTCATCTCCGCACACCGTACTCCCGGTGAAGCGCATGAATCTGCGGCGACGGCTAGAGAAAAGGGTACGAGAGTTTTGATTTGTGCGGCGGGCAAAGCGGCGCACCTTGGCGGTGTGATTGCCGCGCTTACCACGCTCCCCGTTATCGGACTTCCCGTTAAAACGGATATGATGGGCGGTTTGGACAGCTTGCTTTCTATCGTGCAGATGCCCTCGGGGATCCCCGTGGCGACGGTAGGCGTCAACGGCGGCGAGAACGCAGGGCTGTTGGCGTTGCAGATTTTGGGTATCAAGTATCCGGAAATCGAAAAGCAGCTTGCGGCGTATAAGACGGCGATGAAAGACAAAATCAACGCCGACGATAAGGCGTTGCAGGAAATGCTTTAATCAATAAAAAAGAAAAAATTTTAATTTGGAGATAAATACAATGGAAAAGAAAGAACAACTTTACGAAGGCAAAGCAAAAAAGGTATACGCAACGGATAATCAAGATTTAGTTATCGTATCGTACAAGGACGACGCAACGGCGTTCAACGGCTTAAAAAAGGGCACGATTGAGGGCAAGGGCGTTATCAATAACAAAATGAGCAACTTCCTTATGCAGATTTTGGAAAAAGAGGGCGTCAAAACGCATTTCGTGGAAGAATTGTCCGACAGAGAAACGCTTGTGAAAAAGGTTAAAATTCTTCCCCTTGAAGTCATTATCCGTAACATTTCCGCCGGCTCGTTTGCAAAGCACTACGGCGTGGCAGAGGGTATCGTTTTTGCGGAACCCACCATTGAGTTTTCCTATAAGAACGACGATTTGGGCGACCCGCTCCTCAACGAGTACCACGCGCTTGCATTAGGGCTTGCTACCAAGGACGAGATTGCGCTTGTGAAATCTATGGCGTTCAAAATCAACGAAGTGATGAAGGCGTATTTCAAAAAGCTCAACGTTACCCTCGTAGACTTCAAAATTGAATTTGGTAAAACCTCCGACGGTACGATCGTTTTGGCGGACGAGATTTCCCCCGACACCTGCCGTTTCTGGGATTCGACGACGGGCGAAAAGTTGGATAAAGACCGTTTCAGAAGAGATTTGGGCGGTGTAGAAGGCGCTTATCAGGAAATGATGAGAAGATTGATGGGAGAATAATATATGGCTGTATTCGGTGTTTTCGGAACGAAAACGGAAAACGTGGCTTCCAGTGCGTATTACGGGTTATACGCGTTACAGCACAGAGGTCAAGCCAGCACGGGTATCGTGGTCAACGACGACGGCGTTTTCCATGCCTATAAGGATTCGGGGATCGTAAACGAAGTCTT
>JAZSGC010000142.1:0-9984 GCA_045532525.1 Candidatus Scatosoma sp. | reverse complement strand
TCGCAAATTTGCTTTGCGTATTTCGCTTTTCTTTTGTTCAATATCGCCTTATAAATCGGATAGTTTATACATACGAGCGCAATCCCCAAAAGACCGACGCCGATGCCGAGCGGCATAGCAAAGGGCAGGCTGCTCCCGATTACTTTCATCGCAAAGCACATACCCGTTCCAAGTACGAGCGACGAGAGCGAACCGAATAAGTAAGCGAAGATTTCCGCAGGGCGTTTCACCTTTCTATCCAGCTCCTTTAACTCATCAAATTTGGTGATTTCTTTTTCCACATAGCTTGCGCGTATTCTTTCGATTGTTTTGATTTCCGTTTTCATAATTTTGTTTCTCCTTGTTGAACTTTGTACTTCTATTATATACAAGCGTTGTTTGCGTTTTAATAAAATACTGTAAGCACTTTGAAAAGGTTTTGTAAACGTTTTGTAAATATGCTTTTTTTATTAAAAAATCGGACGTTTTCACGCCCGATATATTTATTTCTCGTTCTCGTTTAATAGCTCTTCCGAAAGCCGTAAAATTTCTTCGCCGTGACGTTTTTTGTACTTTTTCAGTACCGCCTTGTAAACCAGATAAGCAATCGCCATAGGCATGCTGCCCAAAGCCATAAGGGCAATCCCCCAAACAAGGATATCCCATTCTAATATCATTGTCAACCCAAGCCCGAAAATCAAGCAGCCGCAAATGCCCAGCGCTAACGACCATATAACGGCCGTATGCTTGACAAGCCCGTTTAAACGGCGAAGGCGTTCCAGCTTGGTTTCCGTTTGCTCCTGCGGCGCATATTGACGGCGAATGCTGTCAATTTCCTTGCGTTCTTCTTCGGTGGGGGCGGTGTATTTATAATGAAACTGATTGCTCATTCTTCGTGTTTTCCTTTTGTATTTTCTTAATTTTCTTGTTTGCGAATACAATCATATAAATCCCGATGGCTACGGAAAGTAAGCTTACGGCAATCCCCGTCACCGTATTCATTAGGGATATATTTATCTCGCCGTTGCCAAACATCGTTAAAAGCGCCGTTTGCAGGGCGAGTATGGATACGAGCGCGTCGACCAGATTGATATTTCTAATCGCTCTGACGGTTAAATCCGTTTGTTTATGCGCTTTTATAAAGCTGATAATCGACGCCGTGATTTTATAAAATGCATATGCCGCATACGCAAAAATCGTCCAGCCCATATAGGTGAAATGTGCGTTCGAAAATATCATTTGTCCGATTGCGGTGGAAAGCGCAAGGTTTAAAACAAGCGTGATAATACCGCTGTTTCTATAAACCATCGCCTTTTTATATTCGTCGTTTTCCTGCTGTGTTTTTTTGCCGATTTTGTTTTTATGATAAGCAAGTACGCTGCCGCGAAGAAAGGCAAGCGAGATGTAAAACGCCGCTAGCGCTCCGTACCAAATGGAACGATTTGCAATACCCATGTACGCGTTGAAGCCGCCAAAGAGCAAGCTCATCAGGAAAGAACCGATGGCAAAAATCAATGTTCTAAACCCGAAGTTGCGCAAAATTAAACGGGTAAATTCTCGGCTTTCCATCCAAGCGATGGTTTTGCTTTTCATTTTAGGAAAAAGCGGAATGATAAGATAAACGCTGTATGCAAGGGAGAGTCCCGCAATTCCAAAAAGGGTATAGGCTATGATGGCGAGTGCACTTTTGTCATAGTCGACAAGCAACATCAAAAGCGCGCCGACGGCGCTTAAAACGCTTACGGCAAAGGTGACGATTTTCACCCAAGTAGGCGGATGTAATATCTTTTTCCAAATGGGCCGAAAATCAAGCTTCATACACAACGTCCTTTAATAGAATGGTAAACGTACTGCCCTTGTTTACTTCACTTTGGACAGAGATTTCTCCGCCCAAAATATCAATAACTTTTTTTACGAGCGCAAGCCCAAGGCCGTTGCCTTGCGTCGCGTGAGAAGTGTCGCCCTGATAGAATTTTTCAAAGATTTTTGCGCCGACTTCGCTCGTCATTCCGCAGCCCGTATCGGCAACCTGAATTTCCGCGCTTCTATCGATACGCTTTAAGGAAATATCTATTTTTCCGCCGTCGGAGGTGAACTTGATGGCGTTGGAAATCAGGTTGTTCCACACAATATCCAGCAAGCTTTTCGACGAGAATATGACAACGTCGTCAAAGTCGCAATTTAACTGAATATTTTTCTTTTCAAGCCACGCTTCAAAGGCAAGCACGCTGTTTCCAAGTGCTTCGGTCAAGGAAAAGGCTTCGTGCTTTTCTTGGATTTCCTGATTTTCAAGCTTGTTTAGTTTTAAAATGTTCGTAATCAAATCGGTAATACGCTTAGACGCGGAAATCACCGTCTTTGCGTGGCTTTTTCGGGTTTCGGTATCCAGCGTATCGTCTTGCAAAAGGGTTGCATAGTTTTGGATAACGGCAAGCGGGGTTTTGATTTCGTGGGAAACGTTAGAGATGAAATCCGTTTTCAAAACCTCGTTTTTTTCCAGCTCCGTCGCCATTTTATTCAAGTTTTCCATAATCAAATCGTACTCGTTGTACTTGCCGTATTCGTGCGTGATTTCAAGGCGGGTAGAAAAATCGCCTTCCGCAATTTTCTCCGTTGCGCCTAAAATCTTTTTCGTGGGGCGGTCAACCGTTATTTTTCTGCGCGCCCAATCGAATACGGTGCAAAAGGTGGAAAGCAGGAGAATCACGATTAAAATCAGCACGGCGATAAGTAGGTTGTTGTCCGTGCGTTCACGGATATAATCGTAGACGAGTATGGCAATTTGCATTACCAGCGCAATCAAAACGAAAAAGCTGACCGCGCCGACAATGGAAAAGCCGGTGTTTCTTAACTTGCGTTTTTTCATTTTAATACCACCTTATACCCAAGCCCGTGAACGGTAGCAATTTCAAAGCCGTTGCAATCGGCGGTTTTTTCGCGGAGCTTTGCCATATACACGTCTACCGTTCTCGAAGTGGTGGAAGAATCGTAATCCCAAAACTCCGCCATAAGCGCGGAACGGGTGAACGTCTTTTTGGGGTAGGAAAGCATTTTGAATAAAATATCAAACTCTCTAACGGTAAGCGCAATTTCTTCGCCGTTTAACGTGGCGGTGTGTTCTTCTACGTTCATAGAGAAATTGCCGACGGTGATTTGTTTTTCCGTTTGGATTTTTGCGCGCCTTAAAATCGCCTTTATACTCATCAGCAAAATATCCATATCAAAGGGCTTGGTCACGTATTCGTCGATACCGATATTATAGCCCAGCATTTTGGAAGGCTTATCGTCCTTTGCCGTCATAAAAATAATCGGCGTCGTTTTATCGGTGGAGCGAACGCTTTCCGCAAGCTCGAAGCCGTTCATTCTCGGCATCATTATATCGGTCAAAAGAAGATCGCATTTTTCTTCGTCCATTTTTTCAAGCGCTTCCAAACCGTCAAAGCAGGAAACGACGTCGTAACCGACGCCGCGCAGGCTGGACGAAACAAAGCGGTTTAAATCCGTATCATCTTCCACAACGAATATTTTTATCATAAGCAATCTCCTTTTTCATAGTATACCGCCTATATTATAACAAATTGTTTGTGAAATGTTAAGGAATTGTAAAAGATAAAATATTTTTCCTTGTAAAAGCGGAAAAATCGGCGTGCGAAGCGGGCGGGGGAAGTGAAAAATGGCAAAAATTCCGTTTTCTGCCAAATTTACTTGAAAAAAGCGGCGGAATATGTTATAATCAATACGCTGCGTGCAAGTGCGGCTTGTTTTATGCGCAAAAAAGCACGCCAAGGAGTGAAAAATTCAAATGAAAGCTTCTACGAAAAAATTCTTAAAAAGACACTTAGGCTGGACGATTGTCAGCGGGTTAATGCTGATTGTGGCAACCTTTATGCTGATTATCAACCTGATTCCGCCCAAGAAAAACGTGCAAAACAATCCGTTTATCGTTCGGGACGGGGAATTGCCGATGATCGCGGCACACCGCGGCGGCGGTATGAATAATCCCGAAAATACGATGCTCGCATTCCGTGAAGCGGTAAAGCTGGGCGTGGATATTTTGGAGAGCGATTTGTATCTCACGGCGGATAATCAGCTTGTTTACAACCACGACGAATACATAGACGAAACCTGCAACGTCAACGGCGATATTACTTATGAGGAAGCGAAAACCAAGCGCAATTATATCAAAAATATGACGGTTGCACAGCTTGAACAGTATAATTTCGGTTACTATTTTGAAGATAAGAACGGCGAACGCATATATAAGGACGTTCCCGCTGACAAGCTGGAAGAAAAGGGCTTGCAAATTGCCACCGTAGACAAGCTGTTTGCGGAATTCTACGGTACGCCGGAGGGGAAAGACCTGTTGTTTATCGTCGAAATCAAAAACGATGGCGAGGACGGCAAAACGGCGTGTCGAATTTTGGCGGAAGCGCTGGAAAACTATCCCAACTATAAAAATCGAATTGTCGTCGGTACCTTCCACGACGAAGTGGAACAGGAATTGAAATCGAAATATCCCGAGCTGTTGCGCGGTGCGCCTACGGGTACGGCGGCAAAGTTTATCCTTACACAGTTCCTTGGCGTGAACATTTTCGATAACGGTGATTTTGCCTGCCTGCAAATTCCTACGTCGTACGAGCTGGGCATTACGCTGACCTTGGATAAAAAGACGTTGATTGACCGTGCGCATAGAAGAAATATCGCCGTGCAATACTGGACGATTAACGATCCCGACGAAATGCGGGAGCTTATCGAGCTGGGCTGCGATTGTATTATGACCGACGACCCTGAAACACTAAAACAAATTTTGGAAGAATATGAAAACAAATAAAAACGAACCGCCCTTACCGTACGGCAAGGGCGGTTTATCTATAAAAAGGCAAACCTAGCGTAAAACGCGGTAAATATTTTTCTAAAAAAGGGAAAATCTACACCTATACCGCGGCGCAGGGCTTTGGTATAATAATAATCGACAAAAATTTCAGGAGAAAGGACAATGAGAAAAGGCAGAGTTACCATTCCCACCGACGCAAATTACGTGGAAGGCACAAAGAAAATTGCAGAGCTTTGGGGGGCGGACGCGGTGCGCGATTGCGACGGCACGACCCTTCCTAAAAATGCGCTTGAAATTGCGGAAAAGGTATATAATACCTACTTTGTCGTGCGTGGCGATAACGCGTGGGCGGACAAGCATACGGACGAGCTGCAAAGCGTTTTGCTCATTACCGACCGTGTGTTGGCAAAGGAAAGTACGCTCGTTATCGATTTGTTAAAAGGATACTCGCGCGATCAGCTTGGCGTCAACGAAGAAAGCCCCAAAAAATACTGGCAGGTTTTCGATAGGACGACGGGGGAAGAAATCTTGTCTTGGGAATACGTAGGCGGGGGGCAGGTACGCGTTGAAAATGCAAAACCCTACCACGAATATACGGTAAATTTCTTCGCGCAAAACCTTTGGGATTCCACCCAGATGTATAACTACATCACCAACAACTGGAATATTGAAAAGCACAAGGTAATGGAACCCCGTTTTCAAGCTACGTTCGAGCATATTAAAGACAATATGCGCAAATGGTGCGACGAAAATAAAAATGTGAACGTTGTACGCTACACGACGTTTTTGTATCACTTTTTCCTTGTGTTTAACGAAATCAATAAAGAAAAGCACGTGGACTGGTTCGGCTATCCGATGACGGCAAGCCCGCGCGCGTTCGACGCGTTCGAAAAGGAATACGGCTATGCGCTGAAAGCGGAAGACGTCATTGCGGGCGGTACTTACCAAAGCAATTTTGTCAATCCCACCAAAAAATTCCGCGACTATATGGAATTTACGGAAAAATACGTAACCAAGACGGTACGCGAGCTAGTGGATATTATCCACGCGGAAGGCAAGGAAGCGATGATGTTCTTGGGAGATAGCTGGATCGGGACGGAGCCCTACGGAGATTATTTCAAGGATATGCAGCTTGACGCGGTTGTGGGCAGCGTCGGCGGCGGCGTAACGGTGCGTATGCTTTCCGAAATTCCCCACGTAAAATACCACGAAGGTAGATTTTTGCCCTATTTCTTCCCCGATACGTTTTTTGAAGGAAACGAAGAAAATGCGGTGGCGGAGCTCAACCGCAACTGGGTGACGGCACGCCGTGCGATGATGCGCAAGCCTTTGGACAGAATGGGCTTTGGCGGCTACCTTGCCTTGGCGGCAAAATTCCCTAAATTTATTGAACGTGCGGGGCAGGTATGCGATGAATTCCGTTCCATTTGCGAGGCAGCGGGCGAAAGTAAGCCTTACTGCGGTTTGACTGTAGCAATTTTGAATAGCTGGGGCAAGAAGCGTAGCTGGATGTGCCATATGGTCGCGCACGAGCTGTGGTATCAGCAGGTTTATTCCTATCAAGGCGTATATGAAGCGCTTTCGGGGCTTGGCGTGGACGTGCGTTTCCTTTCCTTTGACGATATTTTACAAAACGGCATCGACAAGGATATCGACGTGATTCTCAACGTCGGCGACGAAGGTACGGCGTTTAGCGGCGGCGAATACTGGAAAAATGAAAAGCTGATTACCACCATTCGTAAATGGGTGGACGAAGGACACGGCTTTATCGGCGTTGGCGAACCCACGGCGTACAACAACGGCAACAGATGCTTTGCGCTTGCGGACGTGCTTGGGGTCGATAAAGAAAAGGGCTTCACGCTTTCCGAAGACAAATATAACATTCAAAAGAAACCCCATTACATCACGGCGGAGATTGTCGGCGAAATCGATTACGGCGAAGGAATGAAAAACGTTTACGCGTTGGACGGCGCGGACGTGCTGGATATTGAAATTTCCCCTAGGTTTACGCGCAATGTAAACGTAGGTGAAGTCAAGCTCGCGGCAAATGATTACGGACACGGTAGGGGCGTTTACATCGCAGGGCTGCCTTATAGCCCGCAAAACGCACGTCTTTTGCTGCGCGCGCTGTACTGGTCGGCGCATAAGGAAGACGAACTGAAAAAGGCGTATTCCGATAACCCGAACACCGATTGCACGTACTATCCCGAAAGTAAAAAATACGCCGTTATCAACAACGCGAACGAACAAGCGGAAACCACCTTCTTCGATATCCACGGCAACGCGCAAAAGCTCACGCTGGGCGCAGGGGAAATTGCTTGGATACGTGAATAAATTCGCAGAGCAAAACTCAATTCTAAAACGGACAAACGGACGGAGCGCAAACACGCTCTGTCCGTTGTTATTTACTGCCGATATTGATTTGCCGAGAAAATCGGCGTTTTGAAATACCGTTACTATTTACGACAGCTCCGTCGCCATTTTTTGATAGAGAGCATAGGTTTGCTCGCTTTCCGCCTTGGCTTCCGCAAACAGCCTTTCGGCGACGTCGGGCTGCTTTTGTAAAAGGGAACGGAACCGATTTTCCGTTTCTAAAAATGCCCGAAAATCCGCGGTTGGCGCTTTGCTATCCAGTACAAAGCAGGGCTTGTTTTCCGCACGCAAAAGGGGATTAAAGCGATACAAATGCCAGTATCCGCAGTCCACGGCAAGCTTTTGCTGCTGTAAGGACTTTTGCATTGAATATCCGTGCGCAATGCAAGGGGAATACGCAATAATTAAAGACGGGCCGTCATAGGCTTCCGCTTCGGCAAGCGCGTTTAAAAACTGTTGCATATCCGCGCCTATGCACACTTGCGCAACGTATACGTTTTGATATGCCGTTGCCATAAGACCCAAATTCTTTTTGCGTTTTTGCTTTCCGCCGCGCGCAAAACGCGCCGTCGCCCCCTTGGGGGTGGCTTTGGAAAGCTGCCCGCCCGTGTTGGAATACACTTCGCTGTCCAGCACCAAAATATTCACGTTTGCGCCCGTGGCAAGCACGTGGTCTAAGCCGCCGTAGCCGATATCGTACGCCCAACCGTCGCCCCCGATAATCCAAACGGATTTTTTCTCGCCGTTTGCGCCCGATTGTGGCTGCGGCGTTTTTTTGTCGGCTTTCGCCTGAATATCATACGCCAAGCGCATACCCAGCCCAAACTCCGCGTTGTCTTCAAATAGCGAATTTGCCCAAGCAGGACCTTTTCCATCTTTCGTTACGGTATACGGGCAGGACGGCGCCGAACCGCCGTAAATGGACGAGCAGCCCGTCGCGTTGGCAATCAGCAGTCTTTCCCCAAAAAGCTGTGTTAAAACCTTGATATACGCGGTTTCCCCGCACCCTGCGCAAGCGTAGTGGAATTCAAATAAGGGCGTTTGGAACTGGCTGCCCTTTACCGTCGTTTTCTTGAACGCAGAACTGTCGGCGCGCGGGGCGTCGATGGCGAAATTCCAATGCGCGTTTTCCGCTTCCAAATCCTGCTCGGCATTTGGCACCATTACCAAAGCCTTTTCCTTAGCGGGACAAATATAGGCGCATAAGCCGCAGCCCATACAATCGTTCGGTGATACTTGAATACGGAACTGCGCATCCTTCACCCCGAAAGCGGGCAGGGTCGTCATCGTGCTCGGGGCGGGGGCGTCGGCAGGGAAAAGAAAGGCGCGAATGGTCGCGTGCGGACACACGAGCGCGCAACGGTTGCATTGAATGCAGTTGCTGGGAATCCATTTTGGCAGGTGGCTTGGCGCACCGTGTTTTTCGTATTGCATTGTGCCCGTCAAAACGCTTCCGTCGGCGTTGAACGCAGACACGGGTAGCTCGTTTCCCTTCAAAGAGAGTATGGGCAGCATAAAATTGCGGTAGTATTCTCCGTCCGTGCGCGCGGGCGGTGCATTGCCTTTTTGCGTGGTATTCCATTCGTCGGGATAGGAGATTTCGCGTAAGGCGGGCAAAGCTCTGTCGATGGCGGAGAAGTTGCGTTGCAGCACCTCTTCGCCTTTATTTCGGAAGGTGTGGCGCAGTTGTGCTTTCAGCTTCTCAACGGCTTTCTCGTAGGGGATAATTTCGGTGTGCAGCGCGAAAAATGCCGCTTGCATCACCGTGCTTGACCTGCCGCTAAGCCCCACTTCTGCCGCGATTCCCGTTCCGTCGATGACGTAGAATCGCAATTTTTTTTGCGCGATTTTGCGTTGGATTTCCGCGGGTAAATGCGTTTCCAGCTCCGCAGGCTCGCGCCACGGGCAGTTGAGCAAAAACACGCCGCCGTCTTTTAAACCCGAAAGCATATCGTAGCGGAATAAATAGGACGGGTCGTGGCAGGCGACGAAGTCGGGGTCTTCTATTAGGTAGGGCGCGCGAATGGGGGATTTCCCAAACCGCAAATGGGAAACCGTTACCCCGCCCGATTTTCGGGAATCGTAATAAAAATACCCCTGCGCATATAAATCCGCTTGTTCGCCAAGGATTTTTATCGAGTTTTTGTTCGCGCCCACCGTGCCGTCCGAGCCTAACCCGTAAAACACACACTCGATACAATCCTGCGTATAGGCGCGCAAAGGAGCGGTGGAAATCGGGGAGGGCGCAAACGGCTCGTCAATGGGCAGGGAAGCGTGGGTGACGTCGTCGATAATCCCTATCGAGAAATGATTTTTCGGTGAATGTTGCCGCATATTTTCAAATACCGCGCGGCACATCTTCGGGGTGAATTCCTTGCCGCCTAAGCCGTATCTACCGCTAAGGACGCGAATTTCCGTCCGTCCGTTTTCTAGCAAAGCCGCGCATACGTCCAAGTATAAAGGTTCGCCTGCCGCGCCGATTTCCTTAGTTCTATCCAAAACGGTAATTTGCTTGCAGGTGGACGGCAGAGCGGCAACGAACGCGCCGCCGCAAAAGGGTCGGTATACGCGCACCTTGATTACGCCGACCTTTACACCTGCCGCCGTTAAGCTTACCGCAGTTTTTTAGGAGGTGACTCCGCCGCTGCCCATTATTACGATGACACGTTCCGCGTTCGCATCACCAAAATAATCAGACGCGTGGTATTTTCTCCCCGTGATTTGCGCCACCTTATCCATCGTTGCCTGTATCACTTCGGCGGCGTTGAGATGATAGGGATTGCAGGCTTCGCGGTTTT
>JAZSGC010000012.1:0-16492 GCA_045532525.1 Candidatus Scatosoma sp. | reverse complement strand
GCTTGGCCTCCGACTTATGTGGAGGGATAACGGCAAGGAATGTTCTTTCTTCTCGCTGCTGCCCTCGCTGTATGCAATCCGTCAATACGCCGACGGGAATTTCGATGAGGATAAAATCGCCAAGGGCTTTTATAAGCTCTTCAAAATTCCATACGCCGATTTTCTTGCGCTTGATTTGCCCAACAAAGCGGAAACGCCCGTGCTGAATGAAAAGGGCGTGCCCGTCGTGCAAAATCCCTGCAAATCCCTTTTGTATAACGATCCGTTTATGGGCTTTTTGGATAACGCCGTGCTGAACGCTCGACCGCTTCCGTATACTCGGTATGCGGAACAGCTTGGCAAAATAGCGAGGCGCGCGGGGGAATACGGCTATCTGTTCGATTCGCTTTCAAAGCTTTGCGACCTGCTTTCCGTGAAGTCGGAGTTGGGCGTAAAAACGCGCAGAGCCTATCAAGGGAACGACAAAAAGACACTTGCTTCGTTGTTAAAAGATTACGCGCTTTGCGAAAAGAAGCTTGCGGTATTCCATAAGGCGTTTTGCGCCCTTTGGCACAAAGAAAATAAACCGCACGGCTGGGAGATACAGGACGCGCGCTTGGGCGGACTGATGCAACGGATTAAAACCTGCCGTGAGCGGTTGAGTTTATATCTAAAAGGCAAAATAGAAAGGATAGAGGAACTGGAAGAAGAGATACTGCCTTACGATCCGCAGTGGGTATTTCAGTTTAATCAGTACGCCCAAAACGTGTCGATGAGCCGTCTTTAAGGTTGGCAGATAAAAAAATCAGGAAAAGACGAAGAAAATTGCGTTCGTTCGGTTGCGTTTTTTTAAAAGTTTTGTTATAATAGTAAAGAGGGAAAGTGGAAGAGGCGAATTTACGAGAGAAAGCGACGGAAGGAAACGCCAATGAAATACTTGCGTAAAAAGAAAAAACTTTGTTTTTCGCGCGGTGGCGCTATTAGACCGCACACGCCCTTTTTCGGGGTAAAAGCGCGCTTTTTACACCCAAAAAACGATTGATCGCAATAGGTGCAACGATACGGTTGCACCTATTCGTTTTTGAAAAGGAGAGAGATTTTTATGAGTAAAGTAGGCATTTTAATGGGCAGTAAATCGGATTTCGAGGTGGTAAAACCTGCGGTTTCCGTGTTAAAGAAATTCGGCGTGGAAACGGAAGTTCGGGTCATCTCCGCACACCGTACTCCCGATGAAGCGCACGAATATGCGGCGACGGCAAAGACGCGCGGTGTGGAAGTGCTTATTTGTGCGGCGGGAAAAGCGGCGCATTTGGGCGGTGTGATTGCCGCGCTTACCACCCTTCCCGTCATCGGCTTGCCCGTCAAAACGGATATGATGGGCGGCTTGGATAGCTTGCTCTCCATCGTCCAAATGCCTTCGGGTATCCCCGTGGCAACGGTAGGGGTCAACGGCGGTGAAAACGCGGGGTTGCTCGCGTTGCAAATTCTCGGTATCAAATACCCGGAGATTGAAGCGCAGCTTGTTGCGTATAAAGAACAAATGAAAACGAAAATCCACGCCGACGATAAGGCGTTGCAGGAACTGTTATAATTATCGCGGGAGAGTAGCAAAATGGCTGTATTTGGTATTTTCGGTACGGAAACGGCAAACGTGGCGTCCAGCGTCTACTACGGGCTGTACGCATTGCAACACCGTGGTCAGGCAAGCTGCGGTATCGTTGTCAACGACGACGGCGTCTTCCACGGCTATAAAGATTCCGGGCTGGTCAACGAAGTGTTTTCCGGCGACGTCATAAAATCGCTGGGCTTGGGACAGCTTGCGGTAGGGAACGTGCGTTACGGTACGGCGGAGACGAAGGACCGTATCAATGCCGAGCCTATCGTCGTCAATCACAGCAAAGGCAAGCTGGCAATTTCCTTGGACGGTAAACTGGTCAACGGCGCGGAGTTGAAGCAGGAAATGGAGCTGCAAGGCTCAATTTTCCATACCGGCAACGACGCCGAGCTTATTTCCGCCGTCATCATAAAGGAGCGTATCTCGTCTTCGTCCATTGAAGAAGCGGTGAACAAGGCAATGTCCAAACTGAAAGGCGCGTATTCGCTCGTGGTGATGTCGCCGCAAAAGCTTATCGTTGCGCGCGATCCCCACGGTATGCATCCGCTCTGTTACGGAAAGCGCGACGACGGCGAATATGTCATTTCCAGCGAGTCCTGCGCGCTCAATTCCGTAGGCGCAACATACGTGCGCGACGTGGAAGCTGGGGAGCTTATCGTATTTTCTAAGGACGGCGTGCGTTCCATTCGCGACCATTGCGAAACCGAACCCGAACGTCTTTGCATATTCGAATACTTATACACCGCCCGCCCCGATTCCATCATTGCAAATTGCTCGGTGCACCTTGCCAGAAAGCGTGCGGGGGCAATTCTCGCCAAGACCATTCCCGTGCAGGCGGACGTCGTGATCGGCGCGCCCGATTCGGGGATAGACGCGGCAATCGGCTATGCCGAAGCTTCGGGAATCCCTTACGGGTTGGGGCTTATCAAAAACAAATATATCGGTAGAACGTTCATCGATCCCGGTCAAAATCTTCGGGAAGATAAGGTTAAAATCAAATTAAATCCCGTCACGGAAACGATTAAGGGAAAACGAGTAGTACTCGTGGACGACTCTATTGTGCGCGGCACGACGATGGCGCGCGTGGTAAGGTTGTTACGTGAAGCGGGCGCAACGGAGATTCACGTTCGTTCCACCGCGCCGAAATTTCTCAATCCTTGCTATTATGGCACGGATATTCGTTCCCGCGATTCGCTTATTGCTTGCAAGCATACCACGGAAGAAATGGCGGAGATATTCGGTGCGGATTCGGTGGGCTTCCTGCCTGTAGAAGACGTATTCAAGCTGGCGGAAGGCAGCAAATGCAAGGGGTATTGCGCGGCGTGCTTTAACGGCGAATATCCCACGGAAATCCCCGCAAGCACCGCGGGCAATAAATACGATCGGAAAATTTCCGAAAACAAAGAATAAGCAACACAAGCAACGAAAAATAAACAATGGAGAAAGATGAAAATGGCAATTTCTTACAAGGACAGCGGCGTTGACGTAACCAGAGGTTACAGAGCGGTAGAATTGATGAAAAAACACGTAAAATCCACGTACGATAACAACGTTATCGGCGACCTTGGCTCGTTTGGCGGATTTTATTCTATTGCAGGCGAAAAAATGGAAGAACCCGTTCTCGTTGCGGGTACGGATGGCGTGGGCACGAAGCTGAAATATGCATTCTTACTGGAAAAGCACGATACGATCGGTATCGACGCGGTGGCAATGTGCGTAAACGATATCGTTTGTCAGGGCGCAAAGCCTTTGTTTTTCTTGGACTACTATGCTTGCGGTAGACTGTATCCCGAAGCGGAAGCGGAGGTTGTAAAGGGTATCGCGGAAGGCTGCCGCCAGTCGGGCTGTGCGCTCATCGGCGGGGAAACAGCGGAAATGCCCGGCTTCTATCCCGACGGCGAATATGACCTTGCAGGGTTTGCGGTTGGTATCGTGGACAAAAAAAAGGTAATCAACGGCAAAACTATTCAGCCCGGCGACGTCATCATCGGTTTGAAATCCACAGGCGTACATTCCAACGGCTATTCGTTGGTTAGAAAGCTCTTTGGCGACAGCGATAAGGCGGCTTTGGAAGCGTACGACGAAGAGCTTGGCGCGTCGGCGGCGGGAGTATTGTTAAAGCCCACGCGTATTTACGTTAAGAGCATTTTGTCCTTGATAGAAAAGGTGGAAGTAAAAGGCATCGCGCACATCACGGGCGGCGGCTTCATCGAAAACGTGCCTAGAATTTTGCCCGAAGGCGTGGCGGCGGAAATTGAAAAGAATTCCTACGAGGTCCCCCCTGTATTCAAGGTAATGCAAAAGCGGGCGGGGATCAGCGACGAACAAATTTACAATACCTTTAATATGGGTATCGGTATGATGGTGGTCGTTGCGCCCGAAAACGTAGAAAAGGCAATGGAAAGCTTGCAGGCAACGGGCGAAGACGTGGTAGTCATCGGTAAAACGGTTGCAGGAGAAAAGAAAGTTATCTTAAAATAAAAGCCGATGGCGGCACAGCCGCGCAAGGCGGTAAAATACGGAAATATAATGAAAAAAATAGCAGTATTCGCGTCGGGCGGCGGCACGGATTTTCAATCCGTTATCGACGCAAACGAGCGCGAACCCTTTTGCAAAATTGAATATTTGGTTGCGTCCAAGCCCGAAATCGGGGCAATCGACCGCGCAAAAAAGCACGGCATAAGCGTTCTTGTTTACGATAAAACCACCGAAACAAAAGACGAATTTTACGCGCGCGTAGCGGAAACGTTAAAAGCCGCGGGCGTGGACTACGTTGTTTTGGCTGGTTGGCTGTTGGTTGTGCCTGCAACCTTTATACAGGCGTTCAAAGACGCGGTGATAAACATTCACCCGTCCCTAATCCCGTCCTTTTGCGGTATGGGGTATTATGGGCTTCGAGTGCATAAAGCCGCGATTGAATACGGCGTAAAGCTCAGCGGCGCGACGGTGCATTTTGTGGAAGCGGACGTAGACGGCGGCGCAATCATTATGCAACGTGCTGTGGCGATAGAAAACGGCGATACGCCCGAAATTTTGCAAGCAAGAATACTCAAAGAAGAACATAAAATGTTGCCCCTTTGCGTAAAATTGCTGTGTGAAGGCAAAATTGTAAAAGAAGGCAGGCAGGTACGCATTGAAGCGTAAAACTAAGTAAGAAATACGGAGAAGATATACATATGAACGTTTTGGTTATCGGAAACGGCGGCAGAGAACACGCCATTGTACAGGCGCTGAAAAAATCGCCCAAGGTAGATAAAATTTTTGCAATGAAAGGCAATGCGGGGATTGGCGAACTTGCCGAACTTGTCAACGTCGATTATTGCGATATTAAAGCGGTCGGCGATTGGGTGGACGAACACAAAGAAATCGCCTATACGGTGATTGCGCCTGACGATCCGCTTGCACTTGGTCTTGCGGACGAATTGGAAAGCCGTGGACACCGTGTGTTCGGTCCTAGAAAAAATGCGGCGATTATCGAGGCGAGTAAGGCGTTTTCCAAAGAACTGATGAAAAAATATAATATTCCGACGGCGAAATACGAAACGTTCTCCGATTACGAAGCGGCAAAGGCGTACGTGGAAACGTGCGATATTCCCGTGGTGTTGAAAGCGGACGGGCTGGCACTCGGCAAGGGCGTGCTTATTTGCAAAACGCGTGAAGAAGCACTTGACGGCATCAAAGAAATGATGTTGGATAAAAAATTCGGTACGGCAGGCAATAAAGTTGTCGTAGAAGAATTTTTGGAGGGACCCGAAGTTTCCGCTCTTGCGTTCACCGACGGCAAGACGATTAAACCGATGATTACGAGCTGTGATCACAAGCGTGCGTACGACAACGACGAAGGCTTGAATACGGGCGGTATGGGTACGTTTTCCCCCGCACCTTTTTACGGCGAAAAGACGGAAAAGGAAGTAATGGAAAAAATTATGCTGCCCACGGTGGCGGCAATGAATGCCGAAGGCCGTCCTTTTAAAGGGGTGTTGTATTTCGGCTTGATGAAGACGAAGGACGGTATGAAAGTAATCGAATACAATTCCCGTTTCGGCGATCCCGAAACACAGGTGCTGTTGCCTATGCTCAAAACCGACTTAATGGAAATTTTTGAGGCAATCACGGACGAACGTTTGGCGGATATCGATATCCAATGGGAAACGGGCGCTTGCGTATGCGTGGTACTTGCGAGCGGCGGTTATCCGCAAAGCTATGCCAAGGGCAAAGAAATCACCATTGGCGATTTGGATGAAGGCATCGTTTTGTGTCATGCGGGCACGGCGATGAAAGACGGTAAATTGGTGACGAGCGGCGGCAGAGTGCTCGGGGTTTGCGCCAAGGGCGAAACGATAGAAGAAGCGCGCAAAAAGGCGTATGCCAACGTGACGAAAATTACGTTTGAAGGCGTACATTACAGAAAAGACATTGGCATAAAATATCGCAACATAGAAAGAGAATAAGGAAGAAAGTTATGATTTACAGAATTTTTGTAGAAAAGAAAGATAACGTACAGGCGAGAAAAGAACAGTCGGATATCAAGACGTTGCTCAAAATTGAAGCAGAAGATTTCCGTTTGATTCTCCGTTATGATGTGGAAGGTTTAAACGAAGCGGAGCTTAACGCCGCACTTGGTACGGTGTTTTCCGAACCGCCCGTCGATAACGTGTATATGGAAAATGTCGAAATTCCCGAAGGGTATAAGGCGTTTGCCGTCAGCTATTTGACGGGACAGTACGACCAGCGTGCGGACAGTGCCGCACAATGCGTGCAATTGCTTACGAGAAAAGCCCGTCCCAACGTAAAATGCGCAAGGGTATACCTTGTTAAGGGTGTAACGGACGAAGAGCTCGTTGCTATTAAAAAGCATATCATTAACCCTGTGGAAAGTGAAGAAGTAGGATTTGAAAAACCCGAAACGTTGGCACGTGTTGCCGTAGAAGGTGCGCCCGTGGCTACCGTGGACGGATTTATCGAAATGTCGGACGAACAAATTGCAGCGTATCATAAGAACGTGGGGTTTGCAATGAGCGTTCTTGATTTGGCGTTTGTTCGCGATTATTTCAAGAGTGAAAAACGCAATCCCACTGAAACGGAACTTAAAGTAATTGATACGTATTGGTCGGACCATTGCCGCCATACGACGTTTGCTACCGAGTTGAAAAACGTAAAAATCACGTCGGAAAATACGGCGATTGAAAAGGCGTATCATTTGTACGAAGATTTATATAAGGAACTTAATGGCAACCGTCCCGATAAATATCCCTGCTTGATGGATTTGGCGACGATAGCGGCGAAGAAACTCAAAAAGGACGGAAAGCTTGACAATCTCGATATTTCCGATGAAATCAATGCTTGTTCCATTTGTATCGAAGCGGAAATCGACGGTAAGACGGAACAGTATTTGGTGATGTTCAAAAACGAAACGCACAACCACCCGACGGAAATCGAACCGTTCGGCGGTGCGGCAACCTGTTTGGGCGGCGCAATCCGCGACCCGCTTTCGGGCAGAACGTACGTCTATCAGGCAATGCGTATAACAGGCGCATCCGATCCCCGTGAAAAATTGGAAGATACGCTTGCGGGCAAATTGCCGCAACGTGTTATCACGCAGCGTGCGGCGGCAGGGTTCTCCTCGTACGGCAACCAAATCGGGCTTGCGACGGGCATTGTCGACGAAGTGTACCACGAAGGGTATAAGGCAAAACGTTTGGAAACGGGCTTTGTTGTCGGCGGCGCAAGAAAGAATATGGTTTATCGTGAAGCACCCAAGGCAGGGGACGTTATCATTTTGCTTGGCGGCGAAACGGGGCGCGACGGTTGCGGCGGTGCAACGGGTTCGTCCAAGGCGCACGATTCTCATTCGGTGGAAACGTGCGGTGCGGAAGTGCAGAAAGGGAACGCGCTCACCGAAAGAAAATTGCAACGTTTGTTCTTGAACGGCGAAGCTACCCGTAAAATTAAGAAATGTAACGATTTCGGTGCAGGCGGCGTATCCGTTGCAATTGGCGAACTCGCTGACGGGTTGAATATTGATTTGGATAAAGTGCCTAAAAAATACGAAGGCTTAAACGGAACAGAACTTGCTATTTCCGAATCGCAAGAACGTATGGCAGTGGTCGTGGCGGAAAAGGACGTGGATTCGTTTATTGCGCTGGCGGCAGAAGAAAATCTTGCGGCAACGCCTGTGGCAGTCGTTACGGATACGGGCAGAATGAAAATGTTCTTGAAGGGCAAGGCAATTGTAGATATTTCCCGTGATTTCTTAAACACCAACGGCGTGAAACAAGAAGCAAACGTGGAAATAGACGATAAAAAGACGACGTGGTTTGATAAGAAACAGGGGATTGCATTTGCCGAAACGACGAAGAAAGTACTTGCCGATTTAAACGTTTGCGCAAAGAAAGGACTTTCCGAAACGTTCGATTCCACTATCGGTGCAAGAACGGTGTATATGCCTTGGGGCGGTAAAAATCAAAGCACGCCTGCAATCGCTATGGCGGCAAAAATTTGTGGCGGCGAAACGGACGTTTGTACGGTGTCGGCGTACGGCTATTCGCCTTACCTTATGGAAACGAGCCCGTTTATTGGCGCAATCTATTCCATTGTCGGGTCGGTATCGAAAGTGGTTGCGACGGGGGCGAAATACAGCGATATCCGTTTGACTTTGCAAGAATTCTTCCAGAGAATGACGGGCGAAGCAAAGGTGTGGGGTGTTCCTGCCTCGGCGTTGCTCGGTGCAGTATATGCGCAAATCGGTTTGGGATTGGGCGCAATCGGCGGTAAGGATAGCATGAGCGGTACGTTTGAAAGTATCCACGTGCCTCCTACGCTCATCTCGTTTGCGCTCGCACCTGCAAAGGCAAGCAAATTGATTACCAACGTTTTGAAAGGCGGCGAAAAGCTCTACTATGTACCCGTTCCCAAAGACGAAAATTCCGTACCCGATTTTGAAGCGCTCAAAGCGGTGTATGCGGAAGTGTATAAAAATATCGAAAGCGGCAATATCCGCTTTGCGACGGTTGTGGAAAACGGCGGCGTTGGGGCAGCGGTTATCAAATCGGCTCTCGGCAACGGCGTGGGCGTAAACTTTGCGATGAACGCCGACGAATTGTACACCGAAGCGTATGGTGATTTGGTTGTTTCGCTTGACGACGAAAGCAAGTTTGATAAGGCGATCGTTAAGAAATGCGTAGGGCAGGTATGCGGCGAAGCGTTTGTTTGCGGCAATGAAAGCGTAAATATCGCTTGCGCAAACAATGCGTATATGCAGGCTTTGGACGGCGTGTTTGCAACGACGGCGGCGGCTGACGGTAAAGCGGAAAATTGTGATTATACGTTGGGTGCAAAATATACCAATATCGCAACGAAGACGGCGAAACCTCGCGTGTTTATTCCCGTGTTCCCCGGCACAAACTGCGAATTGGATACGGCAAGAAGATTTACGCTGGCAGGTGCGGAAGTGCAAACGGTGGTGGTTAGAAACCGTTCGGCGGCCGATATCGAAGAAAGCGTTGCAGAAATTGTAAAGGCAATTAAGAACGCCAATATCGTGGCATTCCCCGGCGGCTTCTCGGGTGGCGACGAACCGGACGGCAGCGGTAAATTTATCGCAACGACTTTCCGCAACCCGTATATTGCCGAACAGTTGGAAGAGCTTCTCAACAATCGTGACGGTTTGGCACTTGGTATTTGTAACGGTTTCCAAGCGCTTATCAAGCTTGGGCTTGTGCCGTACGGACACGTGAAAGAAATGACGGCAAATTCGCCTACGCTTACGTTTAACAATATTTCCCGTCACGTTTCGACGGTGGTGGACGTACGTGTGGCGTCTACGCTTTCGCCTTGGCTTTCCGCTTGTAAGGTGGGTGAAGTGTACAAAGTTCCCGTATCGCACGGCGAAGGCAAGATTGTTGCACCGATTGCCGAATTGGAAACGATGCGTAAAAACGGTCAGGTGGCAACGCAATACGCTGATTTAAGCGGCAATGCAACGATGACGTCGCCTTTCAATCCCAACGGATCGATGTGGGCAATCGAAGGTATTACGTCCCCTGACGGCAGAGTGTTGGGTAAGATGGGACATAGCGAACGTATCGGCGACAACCTGTATAAGAACGTTGAAGGTAACTTCGATATGAAGATTTTTGAAAGTGGTGTTCGCTATTTTAAATGATAGAAAATAACGGATAAGGGATTGGGGAAAATGATTGATATTCATACGCACATATTACCGAATATCGACGACGGTGCGGACAGTGTGTCCACGGCGGCGGAGTTGTTGCGGTTGGAATGGGAGCAAGGAGTAAAAGAAGTTGTTTGTACGCCGCATTATTACGGTACGCGTACGACAGAAGAATTTATCGCCTTGCGCGCAGAAGCAAAAGCCCGTTTGGAAGAATATATTCCGTTGGGTATGAAAGTACGTTTGGGCGCAGAAGTGATGATAACGGGTGTAAACGACCCGACGGACGAAGCGCTTTGTTCGCTTGCCATTGAAGGCACAAAATGCGTACTTTTTGAGCTTCCTTTCACGGCGAGATGGTCGAATCGTGTTTTGGACAGAATAAACGAATTTATCATCAATACGGGGTATACACCCATTCTTGCGCACGTCGAACGGTATAACGAAGTGTTGGAAAATCCCGAAATTCTTTCCTATTTGGTGCAAATGGGCTGTTTGATACAGATAAACACGCATGCGGTTATTGATAAAAAACAACGCCGTTTTGCGTTGGCGTTGTTAAAACACGGTTTGTTGCATTGTATTGGCACGGATACGCACGATACGCAACACCGTGCCCCTGATTATCAAGAAGCGAAACGGATTATTTGTAAAGCGGGTAAATCGGATGAATGGACAGATTTGCAGTGGTGTATGAAAAAAATACTTGCTGGGGAAGCGCTTCGCAAACCGTTTGGCCGTATTAAAAAAATCGGTAAATGGTATTTTTGACGGATAGGAAAAATTTACCCGAAAAAAGAATGGTAAAGCGGTTGAGTTTTTCTTAAAAAAGTGTTACAATAATAAAAAAAGAAAGGAGATAAAGAAAATGGCTAAAATTACGGCAGATACGTTGATTGCGGAATGTTTGCAAATTAATCCCAACGCTCCCGAAATTTTGATGTCGGCAGGTATGCATTGCTTCGGTTGCGCTATGGCACACGGTGAAACGGTGGCGGAAGCAGTTGCTGTGCACGGTGAAGATTTGGATGCGTTGCTTGCAAAACTCAACGAAGGCTTGGAAGACTAAACAAACGAAAAAAGTGCAGGGCGACGCCCTGCCTTTTGCTTTTTCAAGGGGGCATGTATGCGATGAACGAAGAATACTTGAAAAAATCACAGGCGTTTAAGGCAATTTTGGAAGAAGGTAACGTCGTGTTTTTCGGCGGTGCGGGCGTCAGTACGGAAAGCGGTATTCCTGATTTTCGTTCTACCAATGGAATATATAATCAACAGTATGCCTATCCACCCGAATATATGGTTTCTCGCACCTTTTTTGATAAAGAAACGGCAGAATTCTACCGTTTTTACAAGGAAAAAATGCTGTTTCCCGATGCACAACCCAATGCGTGCCATAAGACACTTGCACAGTTGGAAAAACAGGGGATTTTACGTGCGGTAATAACACAAAATATTGACGGCTTGCACCAAAAGGCAGGCAGTAGAAACGTGTTTGAATTGCATGGCAGCGTATGGCGCAATTATTGCCGAAAATGTAAAAAGAGCCACACCGTGTACGAGATTATGCAAACGGACGGCGTGCCGAAATGCACGTGCGGCGGCGTGATAAAACCTGACGTGGTGCTGTATGAAGAAGCCTTGGACGATAACGTGGTGACGGGGGCGGTGCGTGCAATTGCCAACGCCAATACGGTGATAGTGGGCGGTACGTCGTTGGTGGTGTATCCTGCGGCAGGCTTGTTGCAATATTTTCACGGCAAGCATTTGGTCGTTATCAACCGCACACCCACGCAAGCGGATAAAAACGCCGAGCTTGTCTTTTCGGAAAATATCGGTCGGGTATTTTCGGACGTGGAAAAAATGTAAACAAAAATTGCTTATGTACGGAAAAAACAGTTGATATTCGCAAAAAAATGTGTTATACTACATAAGCAATTGAATAAGGCCCGTTGGTCAAGCGGTTAAGACACCACCCTCTCACGGTGGTATCATGGGTTCGAGTCCCGTACGGGTCACCAGCAAATTCCTAAATCGAACATTGTTCGGTTTGGGAATTTTGCTTTTGGTGTCCGTACGGGAATGGCGAAGAACGCATCGGTTCGCGCGAGGCGATTTATCGCCGACGCTCTCCGAGGATTCCCTTTTAAGGGTGTCGGAGTTTCCCGCGAAAAGGTTCGATTTAGGTTGGTTAAGGGTCACCAAAAAGAAAAAGACACCGAACGGTGTCCTGTTCTTTTTGGCTTGACTTACACGAGAACCCGGAGGGTGATGCTCGCTGGCTCGCTATTCCGTCGCTTCGCTCCTTACGGAAAAACTCTTATTTTTCCTTCGCCGGAAAATGCTTGCATTTTCTTTGGTGCAAGCCCCCGGTAAGGTCACTAGCAACAACCTAAATCGCCCCCTCTCACTTTTGAGAGGGGGTCGTTTTTTTCTCTTTCAAGAGAGCCGACTTGTATAATACAAGGTATCGCGTAATGCTCTCTACTCGATTTTAGGGGGCAAAAAATGACTACCGAAGAACGCCTACAACGGATAGAAAACACACTCGATACTATACTACAACTACTACAAAAGGACGGGGCAAACGCCCCGCCCGTACCTATGCTATACGCCTATATGGAAAAATGGCTTGCGGAATGCAAAGCCCCGAAAATCACCCCGAAAAGCCTTGCTGTCCTGCGTAGCGGGATAGAAAGGTACATAAAATCCACTATACCCGATAAACTATTGACGGAAGTCCGCACGGCGGAAATGCTCAACGCGATTGAGAATTGCCCGCATAGCTATATGCGACAAGTCGTATATAGCGAGTTTCGGGCGGTGTTCCGTCGGGCGTATCAATACGACCTTATCCCATACAACCCCGCTGAAAAGCTTGATTTCGTGAAACACTACCGCAAGAAAGGCAAAGCCTTGACGCAAGACGAGCAAAAGGCGTTTTTACGCGCAATAGAAAAAGAGCCAATGCGCCCGCTTTGGCTGTTTTATCTGTTAAGCGGTTGCCGTTGTTCGGAAGTGCTTCCGTTGAAGTGGGCGGATATAGAAACGGCGCAAAGCCGAATCTATATACGGGGAACGAAAACGGAACGTGCGGAAAGGTATATCCCGCTCTTCCCTGCACTTGTGGAAGTGTTGGCGGGTTTGCCCCACGAAAGCGAATATGTATTCCCGTACACGCTACGGGCGATACAGTACAACTTCAATCGCATACGAAAAGAAAACGGCTTTGCTTTCCGCATACACGATTTACGGCATACCTTTGCAACGCGTTGCCTTGAAAGCGGAATAGCCCCAAACACCGTGCAAAAGTGGTTAGGACACGCGAGCATAGCGACCACGGCGAACGTTTACAGCCACATACTAACCGATTTTGAACGACAAGAAATGCAACGATTTAACCCCCATATATAGAAAATAGCGCATAGAATCTCGCAAGAGAATCTACGCGCTATTTTTACGCCTTAAAATTGATACTACCCGAATTATTGTTAAAGCTGTCCGAAACGCGGACGGCTTTTTCTTTTGCCCCGCTGTCGTTCGTGCAAAGAATGTCGGCGGGGTCAACGTCAAGAATTATGCAGAGATTGGCAAAAGTATCAAGCGCGGGCATAGCTCGCCCCGATATGTATTGCCCTACGGTCGGCTGTTTGATATTCAAACGGCGGGCAATCTCGGTTTGAGAAAGTCCACTTTCTCGTATCGCGGAAACAAGGTTTTTGCGGATTTGCTCTAAAATTACCATAAAAAAACACCTCACAAGAAATATTTTATAGGAAATGCCTATTTTTTGCTTGACTTATAGGAATTGCCTATGGTATAATACTCTCAAATATAGGCAACGCCTATACTCACACTAAAACAACGGAAAAGAAGTTCAAACCCACGAAAGGCAAGCCAGCAGGGGTGTTCGGCGGTCTTGGTCGTGGCGGAGATAGAAAGAAAGGCTGTTTGTCGTGTGTGAGCGATAAAACAGCCTTTTTTTCGGTAAGGCGAACGATACGGGCATATGGCAGACGGAATGCACAAGGGCTTGCCTGTCCTTGTAAGCACAAGGCAATGTGTACGAAGTTCAATTCTTCGTATGTCCACCACCATATATATGTACTCCTTTGTGTTCAGAGAACGGAGCGGAACGGGCGTTCCGTTCTCGGCTGTCAGCGGAAAGAAAATAAGGAAGTAAAGGTATGACGGAAAACAATATCACCAAAAAAGAAGAACGGAAAACAATCACGCGGGCGGACATAATGGAACGCATGCGGGAATGTTGGGAAAAACTGCGTTTTGATAGGAAACTAACGAAACGGGAAGAAGATATAGTCGGCTATAACTTCAACCTGATACAGTTTTACATAAAACTAAACCCTGCCCCCTACGAGGGCGAACACACATTCGCTTGCGGTTTCGAGTACCCCGAGGACGAAGAAGACGAAAGCGAATATGAAGACGAGGTGTAGTGTATGGAAGTAATCTTGCCGACAATCGAAGAAGCGGAAAGGATACGGGCGGGCGATAAAGTCTTGACCGATAAGTATTTTTTAGCAAATTACGCGCTTATGGTAGTAGTCGCGAAAGACTATTGCCGTAAGAACGGAATAGCGCTAAAAAATTGCGTTTGGGAAGATATGGTGCAGGAATGCTATTTATACTTTCCGAAGTTTAGCTTCACAAAAAGCGGTTTTTTCGTGCGGTCGATAAAAGATATTTGCGTGTATGTCCGTTTTGGCGGGGAAAGACTGTACGCGGAATATCGTAGCGGAAATACGGAAGTATTGACGATATTGGACGAACCTCAACGGACGAAAAGGAAAAACGAATACGGCGCAACGCTTGGCGAGATGATAGCAAGTGGTTTTGACATTATGGACTATGTCGAACCCGAAGAAAGCTATACGGACAAAGTCTATAACGCCTTAAAGCCCTTGCTTGAACCGCGACAAGCGGAAGCGTTTGAGTATTTCTATTACAGCGATATGACGGCGCGGGAAGTCGGTAACGAAATGGGCATAACCTTAAACGGCGCGCAGGCGTTGAAAACGTCGTATTTGCGCCGATTAAGGAAACAAGCGGAAGAAGTCCGCGCTATCCTTTGGGCGGTTGGATTAAGGCAAGAATACTTGCGGACGGGCGAAGACTATTTCGAAAAGAAAAAGGCGCAGGAAGAGGCGGACAAAGAGGCGCGACGATTGGCACGAAACGCGGGAATGCGAGAACGACGGCAAACGGACGCGTTCAAAGCCAAACGGCGGGAATATTTGGAACGCAACAGAGAAAAAATCAACGCGCAAGCGTTGGCACGGTATCACAAGAAAAAAGCCCTGCAAGGGCAATAAAATAAAATCTATTAAAGGAGCGAAAAGACAATGACAAACGAAAAGAACGGCACTACAACGGCAAAAGCAACGGAAACGAAGACGGCGCGTATTTACTGCACCCGCGAAGAATACGAGGGCAAAGACGGCAAGAAGTATTGGGCGTATTTGGTAAAAGGCACGGTACGCGGGCGCGAAGTGAAAGTAGATTTTGCACCCCAAGATATGGGCGGTTATGAACCCCTCGACATTATTTTCGACGTATGCGACCACCCCGAAGTCTTAATGACGGAAGACACTTTCACGACGGAAAGCGGGAAAGTGAAAGCATACACGGAGTACGAAGTCAAGACCGTTGACGAGTACGGCATCGAATACGCCTGCAAGGTGAAACCGAAACGCAACAGCGATACTTCCTTGCTTGCAATGCTTATTAGCACGCTGAAACACTTGCCCCAAGGCAAAGCCGACGGCGAGAACGAGAAGGATAAAAACCCCGCTTGACGAACGGAAAGCGGACATAAACACCGCACGGGCGTTGGGTTTACGAAGTCAACCGACAAGCAACACGCAACACCCGCGCGGTGTACTGCGCTATGGCGCATAGACGAAACACAAGGACAAACGAAAAATGGAACACCCCACCTTAATACCCTACGAGGGCAACGCTCGTTGCCCGTTCAAGTTTTTTGACAATTTCCCCGAAAAGCAGGTATGCAAGATATACCACGACGGCGGACACTATGTCGCAACCCCCTATTTTCCTACGCATAAAAAGCCCCAAGAACGGACACGGAGCGAGCGCGGGGAAATAGGCGAAGTATTCGACAATTTGTACGCGCAAGCCCTGCGGACGGTTAAAAATCCCCGCGATTATAAAGCCCGCAAGAAAATCAAGGATTTTATAAGGGATAATCTTGCCCACCTTTTCGAGGACGAAACGGAATTGCAAAATTTCGTTGAGGACGAATGCCGTATAAAATGGCATCGTATGTATATGAGGCAAAAACGCTTTGAGCGCAAAGCGTTTTTGAACGAATGGACATACTTCGTAACGCTGACTTATGACGATAAAAAACAAGACGAAGAAAGTTTTCGGCGCAAATTGAGAAAGTGCCTTTCAAACTTTCACACGCGCAGGGGGTGGAAGTTTATGGGCGTTTTTGAGAGAGGCGACGAAACGGAACGCTTACACTTCCACGCCCTTTTATATGTACCCGACGGGGAAATGGTGGGCGAGCTTACGGAAGAGCAAGATTATAGCACGCGCAAACATTGTATACAAGAAACAGTTGAAAACAGCTTTTTTGCGGAAGTGTTTGGGCGCAACGATTTTCAGGCGATTTCTCGCGCCGATTTATCGCGCGATCAATCGCCGTTGGACTATATGTTAAAATAAAGTCGGAGGCCAAGCGG